>JAFAXA010000070.1 GCA_019241425.1 Acetobacteraceae bacterium
AATCGAAGTCGGGCTGCCCGAGATAGTATTGCGCGTTCGGAAAATTAAGCCCGCCATCGTCGCGCACGAGGCCGCCGCAGTGATCGATGTGGGCGTGGCTCATCACGACCGCATCCACGGCAGCCGGATCGATGCCGCCCTGGCGCAGGGTGGCGGGAAGCTTGCCTGTTGACTCGCCGAACAGATTATCCGTTCCCATGCCGGTATCGAACAGCACCACCCGATCACCGAAATTCACGACCAGGATGTTCTGCTCCAGCACCGCGTTGTCGGCCGGCAGGAAGTTGTCCTTCAGCTCGCGGGCGATCTCCTCCTTGGAAATGTTGAGAAAGGCGGAGCTCGGATTGCCAAGCGGCAACTGACCGTCCGAGACAACCGTGCACTCGGCGCTGCCCAGCCGGAAGCGATAGAAATAGGGCGCCTGCGCCTGTCCGATCGGCATCTTGGCCCACGCGCGTCCGCCCGCCATTGCGAGCGCGGCAGAACCTGCCGTTAGAATAGTGCGGCGCGTGGCCGCAAGCTGGTGCGTAAACAGCATGCTGTCCTCCCCCGATTGTCCCATTTTGGTCGCCCCTGGCGGGTACTTGGCCCTCCGTTACGACCCATAGCATGACCCAGCCTTCCGAGCGCTTCAATATCGCCGTGCGCGGCAGGATCGTTGCAAACGGTGGTTTTACGCCGGCCATTTGCGCCGGAGAGGAACTGTCGTGGTGTAGTCCGCGACGGCGCCCTGCCCGGGGCTTCGCGGCCCGCTTCGCGCTTGCCTACTCGGCCGCAACCGGCATCGGGCCGCCGAGCGCGCGCTCCTGAAGCCGGCGCAGCCAATCGCCGATGCGCTCGGAGTCCACATTGAGTTCGCTCAGAACCTGGGCGGCGACGTCGAGGCCGGGCGGAATGCTGCGGTCGATCACCGGATAAGCGCCGATCTCCCGGAACCGTTCGGCGTCCTCGTGGCTGTGCACGACCGCAATACGCCGAAGGCCCGGATAGCGCGCATCGCCGATCGGAAACACCTCGCGAGCCACTTCGAAGCTCGGCGCTGTCAGGATGCCGATCCGGCGCCCGTGCAAAGCGATCGGCTCCCAGATCCGCGGGTCGGCAAAGTCGCCGAACACTACCTCATAGCCGTCCGCGACCGCCTCGCGCAGCCGCGTGTTGTCGCGCTCGATCGCGGTGTAGCCGATCCCGAACTCCCGGAGCGAGTCGGCGAGCGTGCGGCCGACCCGCCCCATCCCGGCGATGAACACCGGCGCATCTTCGCCGCGCGGCTGAAGCTCAGGGTCCGCGAGGCGCGCGGCACGGCGCCTCATGCTGCCCGCCAGCCTGCGCCCCGCTTCGGCAAGGCTCGGCGTCACCGCGAGCGTGAGCGCGACGGCGGCGATCAGCACGGAGCATTGCTGCTCGCCGATCAATCTGCGCACCGGTGGCAGGCTGAAGATGACGAACGCGAACTCGGAGCCTTGGGCGATCAGGAAGCCGAGCTGCGTCGAGCCCGGAACCGACCAGCGGAAGGCGAGGCTCGCGGCGGCGTTGGTCAGGATCTTCACCGCCAGCAGCAGAACCGCAATGCCGATCACCGCCGGCCAGAACCGAATGAGCGTGCCGACATCGAGTGACATGCCGACCGAGATGAAAAAGAAGCCGACCAGCAATCCCCGGAACGGCTTGATTTCGGACTGAATGACCGCCGCATACGGGGTTTCGGCGACGATCACGCCGCCCAGGAACGCGCCGAGAGTGAGCGACAGGCCCGCCACCCCGGTCGCCCACCCGGCGGCGAGCGCGATCAGCAGCGCCATCGCCGTGAACACTTCCTCGTTGCGGGTAAAGGCGACCAGCCAGAACAGCGGCCGCACCACCACGCGGGCGAGCAGCACCGCAATGCCGAAGGCCGCCGCCGCCTTGGCGAGGGCGAGGCCCATCGCAGGCAGCAGCGCCTCGCCGCTGCCGAGCGCGCTCGCGATGATCAGCAGGAAGATCGCCGCCACGTCCTGAAAGATCAGAATGGCGGTGGCGGTCAGGCCGACTGGGCAGTTCTGCTGGTGCCGCTCGGCGATCAGCCGGGCGACCACGGCGGTCGATGACAAGGCGAGCGTGGCGCCGATCAGCAGCGCGGGCATCAGCGGAATGCCGAACAGGGCGGCGGCGGCACCAAGCCCGAGCGTGCCCGCCAGCACCTGCACCGGCCCGAACCCGAAGATGTCCCCCGCCTGGTGCCGGATGTGACCGAGCGAGAAATGCAATCCGATGTCGAACAACAGGAACACGACACCGAGTTCGGCGAGGATTTCGACGCTGCCGCGATCGGAGAGGAGCATCACGCCCGAGGAGCTGAGGCCGATGCCGAGCGCCAGGTACCCGACAATCGGGCTGAGCTTCGCCGCCCGCGAGCCGATCACCGCCGCCACCCCGAACAGCAACAGCAGAACGACGGGAACGATGGCCGAAAGGATGACGTGCTGATGGATCATGTCAAACCGCACTGGCCTCCGTTGGGCCGCCACCGGCGCCGCAAAATCGCGGTTCCGGCGCATGGAGGTGGTGCGACGGCCCGGTGATTGCACCGGGCGTCCACGTGCGCCTGCTTGCAGTTCGCTGCATGACCTCTGCCGTTCTTCGCCCGGAAACGGCCGAGGTTACTCCGGATTGGAACGATACGCGTCCCCCGGCTCACTGAGCCGGGGCCAGTCGGCCCATTCAGCTTGGAGCGTGCGCGATGCGGGCGCGCTGGGCGGCTTCGCGCACGGCGGTGTTGCGCCTTGTGAGCGCGACCGCGCACACCACGTCGAGGACCGTCACGCCGAGAACAGCGAGGGAGGCGACCGTCGGGGCGGAACGGTCGCCATTGCGCGGCGAGCGTACGGCCTCGGCCAGCACGAGAAGGTCGAGCGCGTCTCCGGCGATGCGCGCCCAGACCGGGCCGGACGCGTCCGGATAGGTGAGAATTGCGGCCCCTGCGGCAATCTCGCGGGCGCCGAAGGCACGCACGAAAGCGCTCGAACGACGCAGCCCCAACTCTCTTCTCATTCGCCGGGGGGCAAGGAATTCGATCGCCCCCAATCCGATGCTGAACCAGCCGAGCGCCTTGGCAAGCTGAATGTCGTTCACCGTGACCGAACCTCTCGCGTGCGACGGACGCGACGGCATCCGCTCATGGGCTTGGAACTGGGATGCCTCGCGAATGTTCCGCGGGCCGGGAACGCTCGCCCGATCGTGTGGCCGTTTTACCGGCGGAACCGGCCGCCGCCCTCACCCCAATTCGGCCGCGACCAGCCGCCACCGCCGCCCTGGCCGCCCCGCATGAATTGCCGTTGCTGACCGGACCCTTGCGTGCGTGCCGTGCGATCGCGCTCGAGCTGATTGCCTTCCTCCGTCGAGCCGAAGCCGCCCGCCTGCCCATATTGGCCGGACCGCGTCCCGTTGGTGTTCGGCTTCTGCACCTGGTTCCAACTGCCGTCGTTCCACTTGGACCAGCCATCCGAGGTGTGGCGGTACACGTTGCCGTTCGCCCCGGCGTAGACATTGCCCCCGGCGCCGCGCGCAACCGCCGCCGAGTTGCCGTTGGCGCCATGCACCCCGGCGCCCGCTGCGCCCGTGGTGGAGCGGAACGCGCCCGCCGAGCCCTGGGCGTTGCTGCCGCTTTCGGTGTGCACCGTCTGTCCGGGACCGGAGATGACGCTCGACCCCCAGCGGCCATAGGCATTTTCGTTCTGGTGCGTGGTGGCCGCGACCCCGGTGCGGGGATTGTAGGTGCTCGCGGTGCCCGAGCCGCCATACGGCCCCCAGGCGGCGCTGCCGTGCGAATAGCGGCCGGTTGCCGGATTGTAGGCCGTCCAGGCACCGGCGCCCCCGCCATACGGACCATAGACCGCGCCGCCGCGCGCCCAGGCGCCGGTGGACGGGTTGTAGGCCTCGCCACCGCGCGCGACGCCGCCGTACGGGCCGTAGACCGCGCCGCCCCGCGCCCAGGTGCCGGTCGCCGGGTTGTAGGCGACGCCGCCCGCATAGGAGTAGGGATACGGAAAATAGGCCGGAACCGGCCCGGCGACGACGACCGGCGGGTAATAGTAGCCGGTGCCGTAGACCAGCAGCCCCGCGGTCACGAAGCCCATCGCGTAGCCGGCCGTGTAGCCATAGGTGACGCTGGTGGGCGTCGAGGCGTACACCTTGACGTAGGTGACGGGGTAGAGCGGGCTGCTCGGCGGGATGGCGTAGATCTCCGCCGGAACTTCGGCCGCTAGCACCCAGGGGCCGGTCGGCGCGGGCGCCACGAACCACGCTCCCTGCCAGACGACATAGTAGTGATCGCCCGCCTTGATGACCGGGTAGGGGCTGTTCACCGCGTGGGCGAGGCTCGTCCCCTGCACCGGCACGAAATTCGGCTCGCCCGCATAGGACACCTGTATGGTGGTCCCCTGCCGCTTCAGCGTTGCCTGCCGGGGAATTTCCGCCTGCAGCACCGCCGTCTGTGCCTGCGGCGTTCCCGGCACCGAGACGAGAACGCGGCCGCGCGGGCTGTTCGGCGGGATTAGCGCGAAATCGGGCGGCAGGTTCGGCGTCGCGAAGGTCCACGGCCCGTCGAGGCCAGGCGCCGAAAACCAGCGGCCGGATACGAGATAATAGAAGGTTCCGGACTTGTCGCGGAACAGGTCGCTTTCGGTGTTGGAGACGTATTGCAGCCCGGTGCCCGGGATCGCCGCGTAGACCGGCGGGCCGGCCGTTACGATCAGTTCGGCGGGCACCGTCGAGACGACGATGTCGGGAACTGGCCCGTTCGAGGGCGAGGCCAGCGCGCGCCGGATGTCCGCGAACTCGCTCCCGTCCGGAATCGAGCGGAAGGACGCCGGCAGGGCGCCCGCGGCGGTCCAGGGTCCATGAAAATCGGCGGCGGCGGACCATACGCCGTTGGTCAGCACGAACCAGCGCGGGCCCGCCGAATCGTAGACCACCGGCCAGCTCGCATTCACCGCGTGTTGCAATTGCGTGCCGGAGATCGGCGCCAGCACCGGATCGCCGTCGAACACGAGCAGGCTCGCCGGGTGGTCCCGGTACTGGATCGCGGGCGCGTCGTTGTTGACGGCGACGCCGTTCGCCGCCTGCCCGGCATCGCCGAGGCTGAGCAGGACGCTATCGAGCGGTACACGCTTGGCGTCGAGCGCCGCCACCGCCGCACGCACCCGCTCGTCGACCCGCGCCGCCTGCGCGGTATCGAGCGTCGGGAAATGCGTGGCCAGGAGCTTTGCGTGCGAGAACACCACCTCGCGGGTGGCGAAATCGGTGGTGGTGTCGCCCTCGAGTTCGACCGTGCCGAGAAACGGCTTCGACTGCCCGGCCGGGGTGATCGCGACCGCCGCGCGCGCGGTCAGGCGCGTGCGGTCCGGCCAGGCGATGACCTGCGGCTCGTACACGGTCACCGCCGCGCCATCGGCCTTTATCTCGTGCGGCCACAAAGCGGCGTTGGCCGGGGTCACCGCCCCGGCCGGCTGCGCCGTTGCCGGCGCGGTCCGCTGCGGAGCGGCGCCGCCGGCCTGCTCGACGGCCGCCCGGCACGGCCCCGACAGCGCGCTCTGGTGCTCGCGCAGGCAGGCGAGCGAAGCCGCGCCGCCGGGAGGAACCGAAGCGCAGTTCGCCTGGTAGTCGGCGCGGCAATTGCCGCGGATGGCGGAGATCTGCGCCTGTGTCGGTTGCTGCGCCAAGGCGGCGGCAGGCGACAGGCAGGCGAGAACCGCGAGCAGCCTCCGCGCGATCATCGCACGAAAGAGGACGGCACCGCCGACGGCGCGATCCATCCCTGTTGGGCAAAAAACTGCCCGAGATTGTAGGACAAGCGTTCGGCAAGCCGCTGGCCCTCGCCCGCGACGCCGGTGCGCGTCGCCTCGCTATGCACGCCCATGGCGCCCGAGATAGCGGCGGGCGCCAGGCTGCCGCCGCCGGCCGCGCTCGCCGCCCCGAGCCCGAAGCCCGGCTTGCGGCCGCTATTCGAATCGGCGTCGTAGGATTGCAGCAGCCGCACCATGCGGTCCGGTCCCGTGAGATAAAGCGCGGCGTTCGCCTCCACGGCGCTCTTGCCGGCGCCGAAGCCGATCGCGAGCCGCCGGGTGCGGTTGCCCTCGTTGATGCTCTCGATCTGGCCTTGCACGACGGCATCGCCCGGCTGCGGCACGGTGCCGCGCGACGCGCGCTCGGCGTTCAGCCCCATTTTGCGAATTTCGTCCACCAGCGTCTCGGCAATCGCCGACTGCACCTCGGCCGCAGTCTTGTACTTCGCGCCATACTGCGACCCACCGCCGCCGGACATCTCGCGCTCGATGCGCGGACCAATGCCCA
>JAFAXA010000111.1 GCA_019241425.1 Acetobacteraceae bacterium
TCGCCGCCATCCGCGCCATCCGCGCGGAACTCCGCAGCGAAGCGGGACCGGAAGCGCCGCTCTTCTATCAGGTTTGAAGCGGCAACTCGCCCAAGGCCGCAACGGCGTCGAGCACCGCCGCCAAGCCGGATTGGCCCCGTCCGGCCGCCACGCGAGCATCAGGTCGGCGTTGACGCCGTCCAGCACCGCGAGCCGCCAAGGCCACGTCCGCCGTCGAGAACTGCTCCACCGAATGCGGCAGAACGCGACCCCGATCCCCGCCCCGACCAGCACTGATGCATAGTCGGTATCAACCGATGCCGACGCAAGCGCGGACAGGTATCGGTCACCTGTCCTATTCCTGAAGGGGGCAGCCACGGCGCCGGCCGCCCGGGGACGCACCATGAATTCTCTTGCTCCGTTACCGCCCGTCCGCCCGATGCCCGACGATCTCGCGCCGTTCGCCGCCGCCCTGTTCGAAGCCGCCGGACTCGACCGCGACAAAGCGGAATCCGTCGCCCGCCTGCTCGTCCTCGCCGACATGATGGGCCGCCCAACCCACGGCGTCGCGCAGGTGCCCGCTTATCTCGGCGAGATCACGAACGGCGGCATGACCCCGACCGGCACGCCCGAAACGGTCCGGGACACCGGCGCGACGATCGTCTGGGACGGCAACTATTTGCCCGGCCTTTGGCTGATGGAGCGGGCGATCGCGACCGGCATGGATCGCTTGGCGGCGCATGGGGTTATCACCTTCGCCATGCGCCGCAGCCACCATATCGGCTGCCTCGCGGCGCTCGCGAAGGCGGCTGTCGATCGCGGCTTCCTTGTCACCATCGCCTCCTCCGGACCGCATGGCCGGGCCGTCGCGCCGTTCGGCGGCCGGGACGGCGTGTTCAGCCCGAACCCGTTCGCGTTCGGCTTTCCGACCGCCGCGCTGCCGGTGCTGGTCGACACCTGCCCCTCTCTCACGACCGTGTCGATGACCCGCGAAAAGGCGGCCGCAGGTGAGTTGTTCGAACACCCCTATCTGCTCGACAGCACCGGGCGCCCGACCCGCGATCCAACTGTGCTGGAAGGCGCGGAGCGCGGCACGCTGATGCTGCTCGGCGGCGAGGATGCCGGCCATAAGGGCTTCGGCCTCGCGCTGATGGTGGAGGCGCTGACGCAGGGCCTGTCCGGGTTCGGCCGTCTCGACGCGCCGGACCGCTGGGGCGCCAGCGTCTACATGCAATTGATCGACCCGGACGCATTCGCGGGCCGGCCCGCCTTTCTCGCGCAGATGGATTTCCTCGCCGAACGCTGCCGCGCCAGCGCGCCGATCGACCCGGCGCGGCCGGTGCGGCTGCCCGGCGAGCAGGCGGCGCGCAACATCGCGCGTGCGCGCGACGGCGGCATCGCGTTGAGCGAGCGGACCGCCGCCGCCCTCAGCGACTGGGCGGCACGCCTCGGCATCGACGCCGCCCTGCTCGCTCCCACCGAATAAAAACAACACCCGGGGGAGAACACGACCATGTCCGATGCAACGAAAATCCTGGCGCCGCCGCGCGCCGCGACGGCGGTGCGGCGAACGCGGGTTCGCTGGCTGATGCTGAGCCTCGTCTTCGTCGGCACCGTCATCAACTATCTCGACCGCACCAACATGTCGGTGGTCGCGCCGCTGATCTCGAAGGAGTTCGCGGTCACCCCGATCACCATGGGCATTCTGTTCTCCGCCTTCTCCTGGGCCTTCGCGATCGCGACGCTGCCCGGCGGCTACTTCCTCGACCGCTTCGGCACGCGGCTGACCTACGGCGTCTGCCTCGCCGGCTGGTCGCTGCTGACCGTGCTGCAAGCCTTCGTCGGCGGATTCGCGTCGCTGTTCGGCCTCCGCCTCGGCGTCGGCGCGGTGGAAGCCCCGGCATTTCCGGCGAACAACAAGCTGGCGACGGCGTGGTTTCCGCAGAACGAGCGTGGCGTCGCGGGCAGCCTCTGCTCGATGGGCATCTACATGGGCACCGCGCTGCTGACGCCGGTGCTGTTCTGGGTCGCCTCCGACTATGGCTGGCGCGAGGTGTTCCTGCTGTCCGGGAGCCTCGGCCTCGTCTGGGCGGGCGTGTGGTTCGCGCTCTACCGGGAACCGTCGGAGAGCCGGCGTGCCAACCCGGCGGAACTCGACTACATCCGTGAAGGCGGCGCGGTGGTCGGCGGCACGTCGGACGGCAAGCCGTTTCGTTGGGATCTGTTCCGCAAGCTGCTCACCTTCCGCCAGATCTGGGGCGTGTGCATCGGCAAGCTCTGCGCCAACGTCACGCTCTATTTCTTCCTGACCTGGTTCCCGACCTATCTCGTGAACGAGCGCGGCATGAGCATGCTGAAAGCGGGTGGCGCCTCCGTCGGCCCTTACGTGGCGGCGGCGGCCGGCGTTATGTTCGGCGGCTGGATCGGCGACGTGATGATCCGCCGCGGCATCAGCGTGAACGTCGCCCGCAAGACACCGATGGTGCTCGGCCTGCTGTTCACCGGCGCGATCGTGCTCGCCAATTTCACCTCGTCCAACACGTTGGTCATTTTCATTCTGTCGTTCGCCTTCTTCGCGCAGGGCATGTCCTCGACCAACTGGGTGGTGATTTCGGAAATCGCGCCGCGGCAGCTCGTCGGCATGACCGGCAGCGTCATCAGCCTCGTCGGCAATCTCGCCGGCATCATCACGCCGATCACCATCGGCGTGATCGTGCAGAGCACCGGCTCGTTCGCCTGGGCGCTCGGCTTCTGCGGCATCGTGTCGCTGATCGGCGTGTTCGCCTACACGGTGGTGCTCGGCAAGATTGAACGGCTGGTCGTTGAGTGACTCTGACCGACGCCGACCCGCACACCTACGCCGTCTCTCCTTGCCGGGCCTGCGGACCTCAAGCGGTCGTCTTGCTTCTCGCGCGGTCCGGATACCAGCCGGTGAACTTGACCGCGCCGATAAGCGCCAGAATGATCGCAATGATGCCAATGCGGGGCGGCAGGCCCGGCAGGTACAGCAGAGCGAGTTCAGCGACGACCATCACCGCGAAAGCAGCAGCCCAGACCGCCGTGATGACATAGTTGGTGCGAATGAACTCAGGCTGTTCCCAGAACTCCGGGGCGACCTGCTCGCGCGCGTATTGGAGCGTGAACGGACGGCCGACGGCCATGGAGACAAAGACGATCAGAAGCAAGCCCGCATCGACGCACAGCCTCACAGCGATCACGGACCAGGTCGGGTCGCCCAACACGGCATAGAGTGCAAGCCCGCCGAATAGCAGGGTCGTGCCGATCTCCAGGATCTTGGGTGCCCGGCCGGGCGTCACCCAGTCGCGCACGAGCAAGGCGACCGAAACCAGCGCGCCTGTCGCCAATCCCTCTTTTGTTCCCAAAGATCGATCGACGATTGCAAAGACGATGAATGGCGCAAAGGCCAGCAGAATACCCATCGGGCTACTCCATTCCGTTGGCAGCGAAGGCAGCGGGAAACCCTGCGTACAACCGGTCAATCCCTGTCACGGCAGGTGCGCCACGACGTCAAGGAAGAAGCTCAGAAGAAGAAATGAAGCGCCGGTCGCCGCTACCAGCCCATGCTGCCCGGAACGCCCTTGAATGGCCCGATCAGATCGGGGGTGATCCAGCCGCCATAGAAGCCGCCGGGCTGCGGCGTCACCGCGTCGTCGCCCACGAAACACGCCTCCATCGCGCCGGCATAAACCGCGAGGTAATCGGCGATCGCGGCGAAGCGGGGCGTCGGGTCGGGATAGCTCCAGGCGGCCCGCTCCGCCGACCGCCCACCCGCGCGGATCGTCCAATACCGCGCGCGTCCCTTCCATTCGCAAAAGCTACTGCCGGAAGCCGGCTCCAGCGTGCAGCCGGTGAAACAATCAGGGGGCAAATAAAACACCGGCGGGTGCGATGTTTCCAGCACGCGAAACGACGCGTGGGTCGCGGCGATCGTTCGGCCCGCAAACACGATCCGCACCGGCTTCGCAACCGGCTCGAGCGCCGGCGGCCTCGGGTAATCCCAGACGTTCTCCACGGCGGTCACTCCGGCGAAAGCGCCGCCTCCGCCGTCCGCACCGCCTGCAACGGCAGCGCCGCGCGGCCCACCACCTGGCCGCCGACGCAGGCGAGCCAGCCCGCCCCGTCCGGCGGCTCGCCGGGCCGCAGCTCGATCACCCGCCCGTCCTCGTCGAGCGCCACCGCCCGATAGCTGCGCCAGCCGGTCCAGAGCGGCCCCAGAACGCGAACGACGCGGGCGATGGCCTCGCCCGCGTCGTCGCATCCGACCCATTCGAGGGTGCGGGTCTCGCCCGCCTCCTCCGCCCTGCGGCCCCGCATCCAGCGAAGGCGGGGAGCCTGCATCAATCCGCCGCCATCCGGCTCAGGCGCTCTTGGTCATGATCTCGTCCGCGATGTTGCGCGGCACCGGATCGTAGTGATGGAACTGCATGGTGAACGAGGCGCGTCCCTTGGTCATGCTGCGCAGATCGGAAATGTAGCCGAACATTTCCTTCAAAGGAACATGCGCCCGGACCATCACCGTCGAGCCGGAGCTTTCCTGATTCTGGATCATGCCGCGGCGGCGGTTGAGGTCGCCCACCACGTCGCCGACATGGTCCTGCGGCGTCGTCACCTCCACGTCCATGATCGGCTCCAGGATCATCGGCGACGCCTTCTTCATGCCGTCCCGGAAGCACGCCTTGGCCGCGATCTCGAACGCCAGCGCCGAGGAGTCGACGTCGTGATACTTGCCGTCCAGCAGCGTGTATTTGAAATCGACGGTCGGGAAGCCCGCGAGCACGCCGGTATCGGCCTGCACCCGGATGCCCTTCTCGACCGCCGGAATATACTCCTTGGGTACCGAACCGCCGACCACCTTGTTCTCGAACACGATGCCGGCGTTCCGCTCCTGCGGCTCGAAGGCGATCTTCACCTCGGCATACTGGCCGGAGCCGCCCGACTGCTTCTTATGCGTGTAGATCTCGGTATGCGGCTTGCCGATCGTTTCGCGATACGCGACCTGCGGCGCGCCGATATTGGCGTCAACGTTATATTCGCGCCGCAAACGGTCGATGATGATTTCGAGATGCAGCTCGCCCATGCCGGACAGGATGGTCTGGCCGGTCTCCTGATCCGTGCGCAGCCGCAGCGACGGGTCTTCGCCCGCCAGCTTCTGCAAGCCGAGCGACATCTTCTCGACCGACTCCTTCGTTTTCGGCTCCACCGAAATGTCGATCACCGGCACCGGGAACGCCATCCGCTCCAGCACCACCGGATCGTCCGCGCTCGCCAGCGTGTCGCCGGTCGCGGTGTCCTTCAGCCCGACGAACGCCGCGATGTCGCCGGCCGACACTTCCTTGATCTCGGCCCGCTTGTCGGCGTGCATCTGGAACATGCGGCCGATGCGCTCGCGATGATCCTTGGTCGTGTTCTGCACGGTGTCGCCGGATTTCAGCGTGCCCGCATAAACGCGCACGAATGTCAGCGTGCCGTATTTGTCGTTGATGATCTTGAACGCGAGCCCGGCAAACGGCGCGGCCGGATCGGCCTTGATGCGGCGGCGGTCGTGCACGGCCTCGCTCTCGTCCTCGCCCTCTTCGGCCGCGATCGCGATGCCCGGCACGTCGGTGGGGCTCGGCAGGTAGTCGAGCACGGCGTCGAGCAGCGGCTGCACGCCCTTGTTCTTGAACGCGGTGCCGCACAGCACCGGACGGAACGCGCCCGCGATGGTGCCCGCCTTGATGCAGCGCTTCAGGGTCGCGACTTCGACATCGCCGTGCTCGAAATACTCCTCCATCGCCGCGTCATCGACCGAGAGCGCGGTGTCGAGCAGGTTCTGCCGATGCTCCTTCGCCTGTTCGGCGAGATCGGCCGGGATCGGCTCGTCGTGATACTTGGCGCCGAGTTCGCCACCTTCCCAGACGATCGCCTTCATTTCGACCAGGTCAACCACGCCGACGAATCCGTCCTCGATCCCGATCGGCAACTGCAAGGGCAGCGCCACGATGTCGAGCTTCTCCTTCAGCGTGTCGAAGGCACGGAAGAAATCGGCGCCGGTGCGGTCCAATTTGTTGATGAAGATGATGCGCGGCACGTTGTAGCGATCCGCCAATCGCCAGTTGGTTTCGGATTGCGGCTGCACGCCCGCCACGCCCTCGATGATGAACACCGCGCCGTCGAGCACGCGCAGCGAGCGGTTCACCTCGATGTTGAAATCGATGTGGCCCGGCGTGTCGATGATGTTGATGCGGTGGTCCTTCCACTCGCAGGTCACGGCGGCGGAGGTGATCGTGATGCCGCGCTCACGCTCCTGGTCCATGTAGTCGGTCGTCGTGTTGCCTTCGTGGACCTCGCCGATCTTATGCGAGACCCCGGTATAGTACAAGATACGCTCGGTGGTGGTCGTCTTGCCCGCGTCGATATGCGCGGTGATGCCGATATTGCGGATCTTTTCGAGCGGACTGGCAGACACGGCAGAACCTCCATACCACGACGGGCGCCGCGAGGCCCCTGCCCCACGCGCCCGCCATGTTCCGGCTGCGGAGTGCCCAGCCGGGCCTAACTGATAGGGCGGTCACATGGCGGAGCCGGCAGGGTTTTGCAAGCGTCGAGTGCCTTGCCGCTCGGCCCGCACGGCCCGGCAACGCTTCGTGACAGACGGTTACGCACGCCGGGCGCAACGCTCGCTCCATGGACGTCAGAACGGCGCATGCGTTGATCCGGTTCGGCCTCGGCCGCCGTGGCGAGGAGGAGGCACCGGCGGATTGCGATGCCTGGCTGTCCGGCCAACTCGAGGAAGCGGACCCCGGGCTCGATCCGCCGCCGGACACGGCGCGCGGGATCGCCGCCTTGCGCGACGACCGGCAAAACAAGCCGAAGCCCGGCGCGAGCCAGAGCCGCGCCCTGTTCCGCGCCGAACAATCGGCGCTGATCGAGCGAGCGCTCACGGCCGCGTCCCCGTTCCGCGAGCGGCTGGTCTGGTTCTGGGCCAATCACTTCACGGTCAGCGTGCGCGGCGGCCCGACCGCGGCGCTGGCGGGCGCGTTCGTTCAGGAGGCGATCCGGCCGCATGTCATCGGCCACTTCGCCGACATGCTGCTCGCCGCCGTCCGCCATCCGGCGATGCTGCTTTATCTCAACAATGCGGGCTCGGTTGGGCCGGATAGCCCGGCGGGCCTCCGCACCGGGCGCGGGCTGAACGAGAACCTCGCCCGCGAATGCCTGGAACTGCACACGGTCGGCGCTTCCGCCGGCTACGCCCAGGCCGACGTGACGGCCTTTGCCGCGGTGCTGACCGGCTGGTCGGTCGCGATCGATCGCGACCCCGGCGGCTTTCTGTTCCGCGACCGTGCGCATCAGCCCGGCGACAAGGTCGTGCTCGGCCGAATGTTTCCCGAGGGCGAACTCGGGGGTGTGCAGGCGCTCGGCTTCCTGGCCGGCCAACCGGCGACCCATCGCCGCCTAGCGACCAAGCTGGCGCGGCACTTCGTCGCCGACGACCCTCCCGTCGGCGCGATCGCCGCGATCGAGGCCGCGCTGCGCGACAGCGGCGGCGATCTCGGGGCTGCCACCCGAGCCGTCCTCGCCCTGTCGGCGGCCTGGGAACCGCTCG
>JAFAXA010000224.1 GCA_019241425.1 Acetobacteraceae bacterium
CAAATCGGGCAGTGCGGCGGCAGCAGCAGGTCGATCGCCGCCCTGAATGCGCCGCCGATGGCGTGCCGCAGTCCTCGCATGAGCGCAACCATTGCCGCCAAAGGTGAACACGACGTCAGCGGCGCTTGGCAAGCCGGGGGCCGAAGCACAGATGGCAGCTCATGGAGGGCGACGCGGAAATCTTCGACCGCCGGGCCGTGCGTCTGCACCGGGAGCGGGCGGCCTCCCAGGCGGGCAGCGTCGCCGAGATATTGCAGGATCTCGCGGAACGGCTGCTCGACCGGCTGGACGACACGACCCGGCGCTTTCGCCGTGCACTCGACATCGGCGGCCGTGGCGTTGTTGCGCCGATGCTGCGGGCGCGCGGAATCGACACGATCTCCTGCGATCTGTCGCCGGGCATGGCGGCCCTGAATGGCGGACCGGCCTTCGCGGCGGATGAGGAATGGCTGCCCCTGGCCCCCGCGAGCGTCGACCTGGTGATCGCCAACCTCGCTTTGCATTGGGTGAATGACCTGCCGGGTGCCTTGATCCAGCTTCGACAGGCGCTTCAGCCGGACGGACTGTTCCTCGCCAGCGTTCCGGTGCTCGGCACGCTCGCCGAGCTGCGAAGCAGCGTGCTGGAAGCGGAAGCGGCGGTGGCCGGCGGCGCGTCGCCGCGTGTGTCGCCGTTTCCCGAACTCAGGGATTGCGCCGGGTTGTTGCAGCGGGCGGGCTTCGCCCTGCCGGTCGCCGACCGCGACGACATCCGGCTGCTCTACGCGGACCCGCTCGCGCTGCTTCGCGATTTGCGGGCCGCGGGCGAGACCAACGCCATGAAGCTGAGGGACCGGCGCATTCCGCCGCGCGCCCTGCTTCCGGCGGCGCTCGCCGCCCTGCCGACCGACGCGAATGGCCGCATTCCGATTACTCTCACCCTCGCGATGATGACCGCCTGGGCGCCGGCGCCGAGCCAGCCACGCCCGCTGCCCCGCGGCAGCGGGCGGGTTTCGCTGGCCGAAGCCCTGACGCGGCGGTCTGAAACCCCGGATGCCGGGCCGCGTAGCTAACTTCGAACCGCATCCGGTTCATCTTCCGCTATACGGAGAAGATGACATGACCTCCCGCGTATTCGTGGCCGCCAGTCTCATGGGCTTGGCCGCACTGTCCGCCTGCGCCCAATCCCCGCCGCCTCCGCCGCCACCCGCGCCGCCCCCGGTCGTCGTCGTTCCGCCGTCCTCCGGCAGCGGATCGGTCATCGTCTCTCCGCCGCCCGCGGGCAGCAGCCCGGTCGTGGTGCAGCCCCGCTCCTACTGAGCCGGGTGCGGCCCTGAGCGATCAGCCGCCCGTCACGCTCATGTGGCGGGCGAGCGCCGGCCGGGCCTCGCGGCGGTCGATCACGAAATCATGGCCGCGCGGCTTGCGGGCGATGGCCACCAGCACGGCCGCGTCGAGTTCCCGGTCTGTCGCGCCGCTCCGGATAACCGCGCGCAAATCGGCCGCGTCCTCCTGACCGAGGCACATGAACAGCGTCCCGGTGCAGGTCAGCCGGACCCGGTTGCAGCTTTCGCAGAAATTATGGGTCATCGGCGTGATGAAGCCGATCCGCTGACCGGTCTCGGCGACCGTGAAGTAGCGCGCCGGGCCGCCCGTCCGGTAGGACGTGTCCAGCAAGGTCCAGCGTTCACGCAGCCGTGCCCGGACCACCGACAGCGGCAGATACTGGTCGATCCGGTCATCGGCGATTTCGCCCAGCGGCATCGTCTCGATCAAACAAAGGTCGAAGCCGTGTTCGCCGCACCACGCCAGCATGGCGTCGAATTCGTGCTCGTTCACGCCCTTCATGGCGACCGCGTTGATTTTGACCGCGAGCCCGGCGCGCTTGGCGGCGAAGATGCCGTCGAGCGTCGGGACGATGCGGCCGCGACGGGTAACGGCCGCGAAACGGGCAGGATCGAGCGTGTCGAGCGATACATTGACGCGGCGCACGCCGCATTCGGCGAGCGCCGGGGCGTATTTGGCGAGCTGCGTACCGTTCGTTGTCAGGGTGAGTTCGTCGAGCCCGGCCCCGAGCCGCCCGCCGAGGCTCGCGAACAGGCTCATGACGTCTTTGCGCACCAGCGGCTCGCCGCCGGTGATGCGGATCTTGCGCGTGCCCAGGCGGATAAAGGCCGAGCACAGCCGCTCCAGTTCCTCGAAGGAGAGGATGTCCGGCTTCGGCAGAAACGTCATGTTCTCCGACATGCAGTAAACGCAGCGGAGATCGCAGCGATCCGTCACCGAAACGCGCAGATAGGTGATGGACCGGCCGAACGGGTCGATCATTGCCCCTCGATTTCTCTTATTTGGACGAAGTGCGCCTTTCCGGCCTGTCCTTCAAGGTCGCGAGCCGCGCCGGTCAGGGCGCATCGCAGATCTCGAGCGCGACCAGCCGCGCGTTCACGAGCACCTTGCCCGCGTGCTCGAAATTGACGGTGATCCGCTCGCCGATCGCCGATTGGACCTGGCCCAACCCCCATTCGGGCCGGGTTGGATGGCGAACGAATTGCCCGGGCTCGATGAAGGACCATGGCGACGCGATCATGTCGGCGACCATAACCCGAACCCCCGGCCCTTCGAACCCGGCCCCGCATTTGCGTGCATTCACCTTTCGTTTGCGAACAGCAGGCACCATTCGCCTTGTGCGTGAGCGTGGAGGGACGCTTGCCCGACGTCCTGGCCGGGTTCATAGCCGAAGCGATGGCCTCGATGACGCGGCTGGACGAAGCCGTGCTGGCGCTCGAGCGCTCGCCCACCGATGCGGCGGCCGCGGCGCTGATCTTCCGTCTCGTCCATACGCTCAAGGGCGGCAGCGGCTTTCTCGGCCTGCATCGGCTCGAGCGGCTCGCGAACGCCGTCGAGGATTTGCTCGAAGCGTCGCGCGAAACCGGCAGGGGCGCCGCTCCGCCGCTGCGCGCCGGGCTGTTTGCGGCGGCAGGCGCCATGCGCGCCATCCTCGCCGTGCTGGCAAGCTGCGGTTCGGAACCGCCGGGCGACGACGATGCGCTCATCGCCTCCCTCGCACGCTTAGCCGCCGGATATGCGGCGACCCCCTGCCCTGCCCCGGCGGAAGCGGCAGAAGCACCGATGCGGCCTGTCGGCGATGCGTGGAAACGGCTGCATCGCCTTGCCGAGGCGCTGGCGCTCGAACTCGGCAAGCCGATCGAGCTGGTTACGGAGGGGGGCGACACGATGATCCACCGTTCCACCTTCGAGGAACTCGGGGCCGCGCTCATGCATCTGGTGCGGAACAGCGCCGACCACGGGCTGGAGATGCCGTCCGAACGCAGGGCGCTCGGCAAGCGCGCAGCCGGCACGATCCGGCTGACGGCGATGGCGGCGGGGGAGCGGGCCGTGCTCACGGTCGCCGATGACGGGCGGGGACTCCCCCTCGAACGCATCCGCGCGAGGGTCGTCGCCGACGGGCTGGCCGCCGCGCGCGACGCCGCCGCGATGAGCGACGAGGCGCTTACGGCATTCATCTTCCGCCCCGGCTTCTCCTCGGCGAGCCGCGTGACCCGCACCTCCGGCCGGGGCGTGGGGCTCGACGTAACAAGGACCTGGGTCGAGAGCATCGGCGGCGCGATCACGGTTGCCAGCGTCCCCGGAAGCGGCGCCAGTTTCCGTCTCGTGTTTCCGCGCGGCGGCCGGGAGCGACGGCGCGCCCGCCCCCGTCATCATCCCGGCGATGGCGGTCCGGCCAACGCCGAGCCGGGCGTGAGGGCGCGCAAGCGGGCGACGTTGCGCTGATGCTCGTCGAGGGTGCGGGAGAACACATGCCGCCCCGTGCCGTCGGCGACGAAGTATAGATCGGCGCTGGTGGCCGGCTGGGTGACGGCGCGCAGGCTGGCGAGGCCGGGCGAGGCGATCGGTCCCGGCGGCAATCCCCGCACCTTGTAGGTGTTGTACGGACTGTCGGCGTCGAGATCGGCCTTGCTCAACGGCCGATCGAGCGTGCCCGCCCCGCCGCTCACCGCATACACGACCGTCGGGTCAGCTTGCAGCTTCATGCCGAGCCGCAATCGGTTGAGATACACGCCGGCGACGCGGGGGCGCTCCTCCGGGCGCGCGGTCTCCCGCTCGACGATGCTGGCGAGGGTCAGCGCCTCCTCGGGAGTGGCCAGCGGCAGATCGGGCAGGCGGTCCGCCCAGGCTTTGGCGAGCGCCGCATCCATCGCCGCCGACGCGCGCTCCACGATCGCCTCGCGCGTGGTGCCCAGCTCGAAGC
>JAFAXA010000342.1 GCA_019241425.1 Acetobacteraceae bacterium
CGTGCGGTCGATCAAGCCCCGGAGCGTCGCCGCGGGCAGGCTGAAACGGTGGGGCAGCGTGCCCGCCGTCATGCTCGGGAAGTCCTCGACCGGCAGCACGATCAGGCTGGTCGAATAACGCCCCGCCCGCAGCGCGAGCTGCGCGTCTCCGCCGCCATGGGTCAGCTCGATCTCCGCGCCGTCCGGCAGCTTGCGGACGATTTCGTAGAGGGTCGCGGCCGGGGCCGTGCAGGCGCCGTCGCGAACGCTGGTCGCCGGCAGCTCCTCGACGATCGCGATCTCCATATCGGTCGCGGTCAGGGTCAGCCGCACGTCGCGCACGGCGAGCATGACATTGGCGAGGATCGGGATCGTGTTCCGCTTCTCGACAACGCTTTGCACGTGGGCGAGAGCCCGGAGGAGGGTCGCGCGGTCGGCCTTGAACTTCATCGCATCATCCTCACGCGGTCGGGCGAGTTGCCGCCCTCCGCGCGACCGGGCGCCTCCCGCCTTGGGAATCGGGACAAGAGCCTAGCAATTTACCGCGAAACGGAGAAGCGAGCGCCGCCCTCAGGACTCCAGCATGCGCCGCAGCAGTTCCACGTCCTCGGCGAAGCTCGCGTCGCGTTCCATCAGCTCGCCAACCCGGGAAACCGCGTGCATCACCGTCGTGTGGTCGCGATTGCCGAACTTGCGGCCGATTTCCGGCAGGGAGCGGCTGGTGAGCTGCTTGGCGAGATACATGGCGACCTGGCGGGGGCGCGCCACGTTCCGCGCGCGCCGGGCGGAGGACATGTCGGTGAGCCGGATGTTCCAGTGCTCTGCGACCCGCTTCTGGATTTCCTCGATGGTGACGCGGCGATCATGCGCTTTCAGGACGTCGTGCAGGACCTCCTGGGCGGTTTCCAGCGTCACCGGGCGGCCGAACAGGTTCGCATGGGCGATCAGCCGGTTCAGCGCCCCCTCCAATTCGCGCACGTTGGAGGTGATCTTGTGGGCCAGGAACTCCATCACCTTCGGCGGCACCGCAACCCCGGCCGAAACGGCCTTCGCTTCCAGGATGGAAATCCGAAGCTCGAACGTGGTCGCGTGCAGATCGGCGACCATGCCGCAATTGAGGCGCGTGCGCAGCCGGTCCTCGAGCCCGGACAGGTCCGAGGGCGACTTGTCCGAGGAAACGACGATCTGCTTGCCGGCATCGACCAGCGCGTTGAACGTGTGGAAGAACTCTTCCTGGGTGTTGTCCTTGCCGATCAGAAATTGCAGGTCGTCGACCATCAGCACGTCGACCGACCGGAGTTGCTCCTTGAACTCCATCGTGGACTGGCTGCGGATCGCCGCGATGAAGCGATACATGAACTTCTCGGCCGACATATAGGCGACCGACACCTTCCTTCCGCCTTCGGCGCCGCCAAGCGCCAGCTCGCAGGCGACGGCATGCATCAAATGCGTTTTGCCGAGGCCGACGCCCCCATACAGGAACAGCGGGTTGAAGCCGGTGCTCGCCGGCCGCTCGGCCACGCGCCGGGCGCAGGCATAGGCAAATTCATTCGGCTTGCCGACCACGAAGGTCTCGAACGTATAGCGGGGATCGAGCGCGGCCGCGATTTCGGGCCGGGGCTCGGCCCGCTCCTCGGCGCGCGGCGCCATCCGCGGCGCCGGGGGCGTGGTCGCCGCCAGCACCGTCTCGCCGCTCGGCATCGGGGAACCGCCGACCCGCAACTCGACCCGGCGAACGCTGCGGTCTTCCGCCTGCCACAAGGCGCTCAGCCGGTCGCCATAAGCGGTCCGCACCCAATCGCGCATGAACGCGCTTGGCAGATGCAACGTGACCTCGTCGCCGTCGACGCCGCCGAACGTGATCTGACGCAGCCAGGAGCGGTACTCCACCTCGCCGACCTCGCTTTGGAGGCGTCCCCGCACCCGGGCCCAGCGCTCCGACGAAGCGGGCTCGCCCGGCTCCGCCTTGCGCGTGCCGCTACTGAGGGCGTCTTGCCCCTTGACTGACACGGCCATCACGCTCCCGTTCCATCCCAACGAATTCGAATTGGCCGGCCCTGAAAGGCTCGGTTATGGCGATCGCCATTGTTCGAAACAAAGCCGCTCCGGTTCGCAAAACCCGAACCACGCCGCGCCCGCAACCTGCTTTGTTAAGTAAATGTAAAGTCGCGCGCCGCCCGGAATCAACCAAAAACGCCAACCCGAACTCTGCAATCGTGTAACGTTGAAGACAACGACAGAAAAGCGGAAGACCACACTGGCAGCACTGCCAGTAGTGATCTTCCGCCGGACAGATTACGCAGTTGGATACTGGGAGCGCCGCAGGCGGCTGTATGCCGCCGGCGTCTGCTAACTCGCCGGCAGCGCCTTGATCCGCGCCGAAAGGCGGGACAGCTTGCGTGCGACGGTGTTCTTGTGGATCACGCCTTTGCCAGCGGCGCGTTGCATTTCCGGTTGTGCGGTCCGCAGACTGGCGTTGGCCTCGGTCTTGTCGCCGGCCGCGATGGCCTGCTCGACCTTCTTGATGAAGGTCCGCATGCGGGCCTTGCGGGCATGATTGCGCTCCGTGCGGACCTTGATCTGCCGGATGCGCTTTCGCGCCGAAGCGGTGTTCGCCATTACGTTTTCTTCACGCCATTCACATTGAACAAGCCTTGACCGCAAACGGATCGCAGCGGAGGGCCGTTCTAGGCAGACGGTCCTGGGCTGTCAAGAAAGCCGGACCGCCAAACGAGGCAGGCGGCAGAGCCATTCCACATGCAATCAATTGCCGCGCCACGGTACCGGAAACGATCATCGCTGCGTGTGGCGGCAGAAGAATGTACTCCGTCCGGCCTGCACGGCGCGATGAATGTGGCCCGTGCAAGCGGGCGGACCCGTGCATCGCTCGCAAGGCAAGCCTGCGCGGCCGTACACTCTCCATGCGTGCTGGAAATACCCCAGTTCGCCGCTTGGCTGCACGTAGTCGCGCAGCGATGATCCGCCTGCTTCGATTGCCGCCTCGAGCGTCTCGCGGATCGCGGGAACGAGACGCTGCGCGCGCCGGCCGATCACCGTATGAGCAGAGCGGAACGGACTGAGACGGGCGCGGAAAAGTGCCTCGCAAACATAGATGTTGCCGAGCCCGGCCACGATCGTTTGATCAAGCAGCGCCGTTTTGATCGCCGTGCGGCGGCCGCGCAATCCGGCTTCGAGAAGCTGGGGCGTGAACGCTGCGTCGAGCGGCTCCGGGCCGAGATCCGCCAGCCGCGGGTGGGAATCCTCCCGGGCGGTTGCGACCACGTCGATCGAACCGAAGCGGCGAGGATCAACAAAGCGGATGCGCGCGCCATCATCCGTGCACAGCACGACATGTTCGTGCGCGCCGGGCACGTCCGCTTCGCCGTCCCCGAACATGATCCGGCCCGACATGCCGAGATGCAGCAGCAGACTGTTGCCGTCCGAAAGGCGAAGCAGGATGTATTTGCCGCGCCGGCGCAGGCTGACGGCGCGCCGGCCCAGCAGCCGGCCGGCGAGATCGGGCGGCAACGGCCATCGCAGGTCGGCGCGGTTGACGCGCGCACCGATGATCGTCCGCCCTTCGAGCCGGGCTCGCAGGCCGCGCATCACGGTCTCGACTTCGGGGAGTTCCGGCATGGACGATGGTCACGCTATACAGGGCGCGGCATGAGCGACAACCCCGCTTTCTCCGCGTCTCGCTCCGGGAACCCGGACGGCAGACGCGTGGTCGATTTCGGCTTCCGATCCGTGGACGCCGAGGACAAGAAGCCGCTGGTTCGCGCCGTGTTCGACAGCGTGGCGCCGCGCTACGACCTGATGAACGACCTGATGTCGCTCGGCGTTCACCGGGTCTGGAAGCGCATCTTCATCGGTGCCCTCGCGCCCCGTTCGAACCGGACATTGCTCGATCTCGCGGGCGGCACCGGCGATATCAGCTTCGGCTGGCGGCGGCTCGGCGGCGGTCCGGTGCTGTTGACCGACATCAACGCGTCCATGCTGGCGGTCGCGCAACGGCGGGCTGTCGGCGCGGCGTTGATCGCCGGGATTTCGCCGCTGGTCGCCGATGCGGAGCGGCTGCCGCTGCCGGATCGCGTGGTCGACACGGTCTCGATTGCGTTCGGATTGCGGAACTGCACGGACAAGGCGGCGGTGCTGGCCGAGGCCTATCGCGTCCTCAAGCCGGGCGGTCGTTTTCTCTGTCTCGAATTCAGCCGCCTGCAGGTCGCGGTCGCCGAGCCGCTATATGAAGCATGGTCGTTTCGCGTGCTGCCGCGCCTGGGGCAGTTCGTCGCCCGCGACCGCGACAGCTACCAATATCTCGCCGAAAGCATCCGCACCTTTCCGGACCAACAAACCTTGGCGGCGATGATGGACGGAGCGGGGTTCCGGCGGGTCAGTTATCGCAACCTGTCGGGGGGGATCGCGGCGATCCATGCGGGCTGGCGGCTGTGAGCCTCGCCGGCAAGCGTGTTCTGCTGATCGTCTCGGGGGGGATCGCCGCGTACAAGTCGCTCGAACTGGTGCGTCTGCTGCGCAAGGCGGGCGCGGGCGTCACGTGCGTGCTGACGCGGGCGGGCGCGGAGTTCGTGACCGCGCTGTCGCTGCAAGCATTGAGCGAGAACCGCGTCTACGCCGATCTGTTCTCGCTCACCGACGAGAGCGAGATGGGTCACATCCAACTGTCCCGCAGCGCCGACCTGCTCGCCGTCGTCCCGGCATCGGCGGATCTCATCCAGCGCATGGCAACGGGGGCTGCGTCCGATCTTGCATCGACGGTGCTGCTTGCGACGGACACGCCGGTGCTGATCGCGCCCGCGATGAACATG
The DNA here is from genome assembly GCA_019241425.1 of Acetobacteraceae bacterium. Classification (GTDB taxonomy): domain Bacteria; phylum Pseudomonadota; class Alphaproteobacteria; order Acetobacterales; family Acetobacteraceae; genus JAFAXA01. The sequence goes on from JAFAXA010000342.1 coordinate 4,806, forward strand.
CGCATGTGGCTGCATCCGGCGACGGTCGCCAACGTCGCGACGCTGCGCGGGCGCGGTGTCGCGGTGGTCGGTCCCGAGGACGGCGACATGGCGTGCGGCGAATTCGGGCCCGGGCGGCTGTCGGAACCGCCGGCCATCGTCGCCGCCATCGAAGCGCTGCTCGGTTCAGGGAGCACGGAACTGGCGGGGAGGCATGCGCTCGTGACGAGCGGGCCGACCTACGAGCCGATCGACCCGGTGCGCTACATCGCCAATCGCAGCAGCGGGCGCCAGGGTCACGCGATCGCTGAGGCGCTGGCGCGGCGCGGGGCGCGCGTCACGTTGGTTAGCGGCCCCGTGGTCCTGCCGGACCCGCCCGGCGTGTCGGTCCAGAAAATCGAGACGGCGGAGGCGATGCTTGCCGCGTGCCGGGCGGCGCTGCCCGTCGATGTCGCGGTGTTCGCGGCGGCTGTTGCCGACTGGCGGGTAGAGAATGTATCCGCCGAAAAGATCAAGAAAACCGGACCGGCCCCGCTCTCCCTGGCACTCGTGCAAAACTCGGACATTCTGGCGACGATCGCAGGAGCGGGCGAGAACCGGCCGCGCCTCGTCATTGGCTTCGCCGCCGAGACCAGCAACGTGACCGGCTACGCCCGCGAAAAACTGGCGGGCAAAGGATGCGACTGGATCGTTGCAAACAATGTCTCGGCGGCATCCGGCGTGTTCGGCGGCGGGGAGAACGAGGTGAGCCTGGTCACGCCGGAGGGGGTCGAGGCCTGGCCCCGGCTCTCGAAACGGGAGGTCGGCGAGCGTTTGGCGGCCCGGATCGCGGACGCCTTGCGGCCGTTGCGCGGCTGACCGCGGGCGCGCTAACGAGGCGCATGTCACCGGTCGAGTTGGTCATTCTCGATGAACGGCTCCGCGCATGGGGGCTGCCGACCTATCAGTCCCCCATGGCCGCCGCGATCGACCTGCACGCGTGCATCGATGAACCGCTCGAACTGCACCCGGGCCGCGCGCCGCTACTGATCTCCTGCGGCTTCGCGATCCACATGGCCGATCCCGGCATGGCGGCGCTCATCCTGCCCCGGTCGGGGCTTGGCCACGCCCAGGGTCTCGTGCTCGGCAATCTCGTGGGGCTGATCGATCCCGACTACACCGGCCCGATCATGGCGAGCGCGTGGAACCGCAACGGGCCGGGAACGGCGCCGATCACCATCGCGCCCGGCCAGCGCTTCGCGCAGATGCTGTTCGTGCCGGTGCTTCGCCCGAGCTTCGTAACGGTTGAGCGGTTCGGTGAAAGTTCCCGCCGCGGCTCCGGCGGGTTCGGGTCGACCGGCGCGCGTCCGGGCCAGCCCGGCCCGTCGTCACAAGAATGACACGCGCCGCCCCGTGACAGGCCTGCGCCTCTTGGGCTAACTGCAACGAGGTCGTAGCGGGCGCCGGGCGCTGTCGCTGCGGCCTTGCTCGCGTCCGCATCGTGGTTTCCGGCATGTCCAGCACCGCTTATCCTGCTCTGGCGACGACGAGGCGTTTGCCCAACGTCTGGGATCTGGCCGCCATCCTGTGCGTGTTCGGAGCGTTGGTCGCGATTGCGAGCGCCGCCTATGGCACGATCGCGCCGATCAGCGCCCCGGACGCGGTTTCGGTCAGCCTCGATCCCCGCAACCTGCCCGAATACGCGCTGCGCACCACATTGCGTATGTTCGCGGCCATGGTGGCGTCGCTGTTGTTCACGTTCACCTTCGCGCCGCTCGCCGCCAAGAGCCGTCGCGCCGGGCTGATCATGATTCCCGCACTCGACATCCTGCAATCGGTACCGATCCTCGGGTTTCTGTCGTTTACCGTCGTGTTCTTCATGAGCCTGTTTCCCGGCAACGTGCTCGGCCTCGAACTCGCGGCGATCTTTGCGATCTTCACGAGCCAGGCCTGGAACATGGCGTTCAGCCTGTATCAATCCCTTAAAACCGTGCCTCCCGACCTCGTGGAAGCGGCGCGGGGTTTTCAACTGACCGGATGGCAACGGTTCTGGCGTCTGGAAGTCCCGTTCGGAATGCCCGGCCTGGTCTGGAACATGATGATGTCGATGTCGGGCGGCTGGTTCTTTGTCGTTGCGTCCGAAGCGATTTCGGTTGGCGACAATACCTGGAAGCTGCCAGGCATCGGCTCCTATGTGGCGCTCGCGCTCGATCAGCGTGATCTGTCCGCGGTGTTCTACGCGATCACGGCGATGCTGGTGCTGATTCTGCTCTATGACCAGTTGCTGTTCCGTCCGCTGGTCGCGTGGTCGGCAAAGTTCCGGTTCGAAACGACGGCGGGCGCCACCGCCGGCGATCCCTGGATGCTGAAGCTGCTCCGCCGGACGCGGTGGTTGCGGCTCGCCGGCCAATGGACGGGCGACATCGTCGGCAAGATCGGCGGCATGAGGCTCGGGCTCGGCCGCCGGCGCCCGGTCGCGTCCGGCAAGCCCTCCCGCCTCGTCGACGTCATCTACGGGCTGGTGCTGACGGCGCTCGCCGCCTATGCGCTGTGGCGGATTGCCGACTTCGCCGCCGGCCGGATTACCTCGGACGAGGTGCTGGAGGCGGTCGGGCTCGGCTGCATCACCATGCTGCGCGTCGTCGTGCTGATGATCGTCGCGAGCCTGATCTGGGTGCCGATCGGCGTCTGGCTGGGATTGCGGCCGGTTTGGGCGCGCCGGGTCCAGCCGCTCGCGCAGTTTCTCGCCGCGTTTCCGGCCAATCTGCTGTTTCCGCCGTTCGTGGTATTCATCGTGCGGTTTCAGCTCAATCCGAATATCTGGCTGACGCCGCTGATGGTGCTCGGCACCCAATGGTACATCCTGTTCAACGTCGTCGCCGGCGCCGCGGCTTTTCCGTCGGATCTCAAGGAAGCGGCCAGCAATTTGCGGGTGGGGGGCTGGCTGTGGTGGCGCAGGGTCATCATGCCCGGCATCTTCTCCTATTTCATCACCGGGGCGATCACGGCGTCGGGCGGATCATGGAATGCGGCGATCGTGGCCGAAGTCGCGTCATGGGGCGACACCAAGCTGACCGCGCGCGGGCTTGGCGCCTACATCGCGCAGGCGACCGATGCCGGCGACATGGCGAAGGTGGTGCTCGGCGTGGTTGTCATGTCCGCGTTTGTCGTACTTTTCAACCGGCTGCTGTGGCGTCCGCTTTATGCCTATGCCAGCCGCCGGCTGACGTTTTCCTGAAAGGGCGTAGCCATGGACGCGCAAGTGGCGGCAACCGGCCTGGTCGAAGTGCGCAACATCCGCCAGTCCTATCACAAGGACACCAATGTCGAGCTTGTCGTGCTCGACGACGTCAATCTGGACATCCGGCGCGGTGAGATGGTGGCACTGCTGGGCCGTTCCGGCTCCGGCAAGTCGACGCTGTTGCGGATCGTGTCCGGCCTGCTGCCGCCGACGCAGGGTGAGGTCTGGTGGCGCGGCGCGAAGCTGAGCGGTCCCGCCGACGGGGTCGCGATGGTGTTTCAAAGCTTCGCGCTGTTTCCCTGGCTGACCGTGCAGGAAAACGTGGAACTCGGTTTGGAGGCGCAAGGCGTTCCGCGTGCCGAGCGCGAAAGCCGGGCCGAGGCGGCGATCGACCT
>JAFAXA010000027.1 GCA_019241425.1 Acetobacteraceae bacterium
ATGTCGATCTTGCGCAGCATCGCTTCCACCGTGTCTTCCTCGCGCGGTGTCGCGTAGACCAGCACCGCGTTGTTCTGCGGGTCGGGGATGATCCGCATCTGCTCGGGGCCGCCTTTTCCGCCCTCCTCCAATCCGCCGAACAACGGATTCGATTGCCCCGCCGCTTGCGGGTTCGCCCCCGCCGGGTTTTGCGAGCCGGCGTTCGATTGTCCGAGCCCGCCCTGCGAAAGCAGGTTGTTGCCGCCGCCCAGCGAGGAGCCGGAGCCGCCGCCGAGGCCGCCGCCCAACCCGCCGCCGCCGAGCCCGCCATTGCCGCCCAGCCCGCCCCCCAGCCCGCCGCCCGACAGGCTGCCAAGGCTGGAACCGCCGCCCATGCCGCCGAAGCCGCCGCCGGCGCCGCCCGCACCGATGCCGCCGACCTGCCGCGTCCCCATTCCCGGCGCCGTCTGGCCCGGCGATTGTGAGGGCTGGGCCGTGACGTCGTTCGGCGTAAAGGCGCGCTGCAGAACATAGGCGATGTCGTTGGCGTGGCTGTTCTGCAGGTAATAGACATGCCAACTGCGCACGGTCTCGCGCCGCACCCGCTCCACGAGCGCGAACACCCGGCGCGCGTCGTTGACGTAGCGCGGCTGGCTCGCGACGACCAAGACGGCGGATACGCGCTCCATCGGCACCACGCGCACAACCCCGGCCAGCGCGCCGCCGTTCTGGGATCGGAACGTGTCCTGCATCGCCGAGGCGAAATCCTTGGCGTCGCCATTTTTGACCGGCAGTAGCGCGTAGGACTGCCCGGCCAGAACGTCGATGTCGAACGCGCGGACTAGGTCGACCAGCGCGGCGCGCGCGGCCGGCTCGCCGCTGATCAGCAGCGCATTGCGGCCGGGATCGGCGACGATCCGGGCGCTCGTCCCGGCGAACGCCTGCAACGCCTTGACCAGATCCTCCGCCCCGGCAAAGCGCAGCGGCACGACGACCGCGCCTGCCGTCTCGTTGCCGGAGGCGATCGCCACCGGGCCGCCGCCGCCGCCAGCCTGGGCGCCGCCCGGGGCGCCCGCGGCCGGGCCGGCGGGACCTTGCGGCACCACCTGGTACAAGCCCCCGGACTGGACGAGCGTGGCGCCGTTCTGGGCGAGCAGGCTCTGCAACACCGGCAACAACTGATTGGCGGCAAGCGGGGTCGCGGTGTGCAACGTCACCGTGCCGTGCACCGCCGGGTCGACCGTGTAGTTCACGTGCAGAATGCGGCCAAGGATCTGGGCGACGACTTCGCGTATGTCGGTGTCGGCAAAATCGAGCGTGATGTCGCCGCGGCCGGAGGGCTGGCCCTGTTGGCGCACCGTGATCGGCTCCGCCTCGCCGTAGCTGATCTGCGGGGTGAGATTGGCTTCGGTGCTGCCGACCGTGCCGTTGACGCGCGGCGAGGCGGTCCCGGCGCCGCCCGAGACCTCCGGTAGCGCGCTCAAGACCGGCTCCGGGGCCGGATTGAGCTTCGCGCAACTCGCCGCGATGCCGGCAAGCGCCAGACACAAAAGCCTCCGCGAAATCACTGGTCGATCACAGGCTGGCCGGCATTCGCGGGGGAGGGCCGGGGCGGAATGGCCAGCACCGGCCGGCCTGGGGTCGCCGGCCGGCCAGCATCGCGAGCCTTGGGATCGAAAGCGGGCCGGATTGTGCGTTGGCCGTCGGGACCGAGCACCGTGACCTGGCCCGGCTCGATCGTGCGGACCTCGTAGGCGCCGATCCGCGTCCCTTCTTCGGCGACGATCTGCCTGCCGCCTTCGCCCGCGAAGATGGCGCGCTTTTCCGACCGGTTGACCAGGACGCCCGTCAGCCGCGCCAGGTCGCCGGGTCCGCTTGCCCCGGAGGCGACGGCGGGTGGCGGGCGGCGGGTCGGACTGAACAATGGCCGTGACAGTATCGTATCCACCCATTCGCGGCGATGCACCGCGTACTGCTCGGGTGCGCTGGCCGGTGCGGGCGCAATCCGGCGCGGCACGGCGACACTCACGGCCGCGCTGTCCTGACGAGCACTGCGGATCTCTGCAAACAGCGCTCCCGTTAGAGCCGCAAAAAGCAAGGCGAGGAGGGAAGCAACACGAGCCATTCGAGTCGCGTCTACCCGCCATCCGCGGACGGTGCCGCCGCACGAAATGACACCACGGTGAATTCGGCCTCGAGCGGAAGGTCGGCGGGCTGGAGCGACAAGCGTCGCCCGTGCACCCGCAGATTGTCGATCAGCATCCGTGGCGTTGCTCCGTCCACCGCTTGCAGCAGCCGGATGAGCACCGGCCACTGCGCGTTGCAGGTGATGCGAAGGCCGATCCGCCGATAGGCCCCGACCTGTGTGACGGGCAACGTTTCGGTGCTCGTCAGATTGGCGCCGACGCGGGACGCCATGTCTTGTACCCGCTGCTGCAACGTCGCCCCGGCGATTGCGTCCGTGTTGCCGCTGATGAGCGCGTTCGGCGCCGGGCCGCTTCCGGCTTCGGCTTCCGCCCGCGCTTGCAGCTCGGGCAGCGTCGCCGCGAGCAGTTCCATGCGGTGGGCGATGTTGCGTTGCTGCTCAAGCGTCTCGGCGCGATCGGCGTAGAGCCGCATCAGCGGACCGGCGACAACGACCCAGATCAGCGCCAAAACGAGCAGCACCAGGGCGACAGCGAGGAGCTTTCCCGGACGGCCGCCAGGAAGGGCGAGATCCATGGCTAGCCGGGAACATCCGCCCGGATCGCGAAGATTTCCTTCGTTCCGGAACCGAGATGCGTCACGGGCGCCGCGAATACCGGATCGCGCAAGGCCGGGTCCGCGGACAAACTTCCGATCAGGCGGGCCGCTGCCGCCGACTCGCCGTTGATTTCGAGCTTGCGTTCGCGGAGCGAGAGATCGGTCAGGTACGTGTCGTCGGGCAGGAGTTCGGTCAATCTCGCAAGCACTTCGAGAGCGTCACCGGTTCGCGCCCGCTCGGCGCTGATCGCATCGCCCCCGGCGGCGGCTCGCGCGATCTGGTCACGCAGCGCTTCCGCTCGGCTGACCGCCGGCCGCAAGCGGGCGATTTCATCCGCAACCGCGGCGGCGGCGGATGCTTGCAGGATGAAGGGCAGCACGATGGCGGCGATCGCCAAGCCCGCGCATCCCACCGACGCGACCGCCAATGCGCGCCGCCGCCAGGTCTGGCGCGCCGCATTGCCGCCTTCGATCCAGATGCGTCGCGTCGCTCCGTCGTTCAAGGATTCGAGGACGGTCGGCGCGAGCCCGGCCCGGGCAAGTCGGTTCGTGAGCGGCTCCAGGGCGGCTTTGGGGGCGAGGCACAGGCGGACATGCAACAGTCCGCGCGCCCGGTCCCGCCGCTCCATCTGCCAGGACCAGAATAGCTCGGCCGCGCTGAACGGGGTCAGCCGACCCATTTCGTAGCCAAGCACGCTCTCCGGCATCCGTTCCGCCGCGAGGGGCAAGGTGACCTCGCGCTCCAGCATCGACGAACCCGGCAGGCGAAGAATGATGGCGCGCGGGCGTGGCCGGGTGCCGGCCGCACGGCCGAGCGCGTCGGTGTCCGTAGCCTGGAGGTCGAAGCCGCCGAGCGCCGTTTCCTGCCGCCCGCGCCGCCGGATCAGGGTGACGCGTCCCGCATCGTCGGCCGCCGGGCGGTCGGCTTCGATGATGAGCGCGTCATCCAGCGGATCATTCCGGACGAGACTTGCCGGCATCAATCCGCGCAGTTGCTGCGCCCACCAGATCAGGAATTCCTGGAGCATGGGTGAGCTTCAGCCGAACGCGGCGTGTCGCGTCAATGCTGGCCGCCGTTCCACCGCCCGGCCGATGCCGGAGAGCGCCGGCCTCCTCACGTTACGAGCTGGTTGAGGCTGAGCATGGCGAGCAGCAGCGACGCCACGATGAACGCCACCGCGGCGCCCATGACGATGGTGATCGCGGGAACCAGGATCGAAATCAGCCGCTGCACGCCGATCCGCGTCTTTTCCTCGTGGATCTCGGCCGCCCGCAGCGCCATCGGTCCGAGCTGCGCGGTTTCTTCCCCGAGCCGCAACAGGTAGATCGTCCGCAACGGAAAGACGCCGCGTTCCGCCAGCGGCCGCGCCAGACCGGCACCTCCCTTCGCGCTCAGCGCGGCCTCGTCGACCGCGGCCGCCGCCGCCCGGTTGCCGAGCGCTTCCCGCACCACGCCGAGTGCCGCGATCAACGGCACGCCGTTCACGATCAGCGTGCCGAGCGTGCGGCTGAAGCGCGCCGCTTCCACCTCCCGCGCCAGCGCGCCAAGAACCGGCAGTCGGAGCACGAAACGATCGGCGAGCAAGCGCGGCCCGGGACGGCGCAACAACTCGCGCGCCGCCAGCACCAGCGCCGCCAGCGCCGCCAGCCCGTACAATCCATAGTTCGAAATGGCATCACCGGAGCCGATGAGCAGCCGCGTCGGCCCGGGCAGGGCGACGCCGTTCTGCTCGAACAGCGGCACGAATTGCGGCAGAACCGTTGTCAGCAACAGCGCGATCGAGCCGAGGGCGACGACCGTCAGCAGAGACGGATAGATCATCGCCGACCGTACCGTCGCGGCGAGGCTGCGCTGGCGTTCCAGCAGCGTTGCCATGCGATCGAGCGTTTCCGCGAGCGTGCCGCCCGCTTCGCCCGCCCGCACCAGCCCCACATAGAGCCGCGGAAAGCTCCCCGGCTGCGCTTGCATGGCGCTGGCGAGCGCGCTGCCGTCGCGAACGCGGTCCCGGAGTTGCTCGAGCACGCCGCGCACGCGACCGTTGGGCGCGATCTCGCACAAAAAGCGGAGCGCGCGATCGAGATCCTGGCCGGCGGCAAGCATGACCGCGAGTTCCCGCGTGACCTCCGTCAACTCGCCCTTGCTCAGCGCCTTGCGGCCGAGTTCGCGATTGAGCAGGTCCAGCACCGGCGCGCGCCGGGTGGCCGGCCCCGCGCGCATCGGCACTTGGCCGAGCCGCTGCAAATGCGCGATTACCTCGGCCTCGCTCGCCGCGTCCATGACGCCGCGCGCGACCTGGCCGGTCTTGTCGATCGCGGTGTAGTGGAATGCGGGCATGGGTCCGGAGCTGCGCTGCCGGTGACTTCCGGTTGGGCGTCGCTATGATTAGAGGGCGGGGCGGGACGCGCGCAAGGGCACGCCAGCACGTCCCGGAGGCTCACGCGCGCGGGCGGCTGCCATTCTTCTCACCGTTATTCTGCTGATCGCGGCACCGTTCGCCGGCAGCTTTCTGGGCGTGCTGGTCCGGCGCCTGCCCGCCGGCCGCCCAATCGCGTGGGCGCGCTCGCAGTGCGAGAGCTGCGGACAAAACCTGCACGCGCTCGATCTCGTCCCGCTGGTCAGCTTCGCGGCGCTGCGCGGTCGCTGCCGCCATTGCGGCGGACCGATCGACCGCTTTCATCCGGCGATCGAACTGGCGGCGATCGGGGTGGCGGCCTGGGCGGCGCTTGCGGCTGGGGATGACGGGCCGCGCTTGCTGGCGAGCTGCATCCTCGGATGGCTGCTGCTGGCCGCCGCCTGGATCGATGCCGGGTATTTCGTTCTGCCCGACGCGATCACCCTGCCCGCTGTGGTCGCCGGGTTGGCGGCGACGTGGTGGCTCGACCCGGCGGCGATCGCCGACCATGCCGCCGCCGCGATGTTTGGGTATGGCGTGTTCCGGGGCATCGCCCTGGCCTATCGGCGGCTGCGCGGAAGGGACGGGCTCGGCGCCGGGGACGCCAAGCTGCTGGCCGCGTCCGGCGCCTGGCTAGGGCTCTCTTCGTTGCCCTCCGTTGTGCTGGCCGCGGCCTTGCTCGGCCTCATGTGGGCGGCGCTGCTCGCGTGGCGGGAGGGCGCGATGACCCGTTTGACGCCGATCCCGTTCGGCCCGAGCCTCGCCCTCGCGACCTGGCTGATCTGGCTGTACGCTGCCTGATGGCTGCCGCCGCCCCGATATGACGGCGATTGACTCGCTTCCTCTTGAATATGATCCCGGAGGGGGCGAAAAAGGCGGCTCGGGGAGATGTGCGTCCGATTGCAATCGTAAGAAATGTTGGAGGGGCCGAGATGACGTTTGCGCAGCGGGTCGAGAAGCTGAACGCTTGGTACGAAGGTCTCCCAGAAGATTGGCGGTTTCAGGCGATTGTCTGGTTTCTGGTCGTCATCAGCGCGATCAATATGACGCTGACGATCGCCATCCGCTTTCCTTTCGGCCTCCTGACGTTGATCGCCATCATCGCGGTCGCGATCGTGCGTGCGCCGCAGGTGATGGGCTGGGTGAAGTCCGGTTCGGCGCGTGCCGCCTCCGGCGTCTCGGCGGCGCGGATGGAGATCCAGCCTTATGGGTGGGTGACGAATGTCAACCGCTGGTACGATGGACTGCCAGAAACGCGCAGCGCCTGGGTGCCGGTCGGCGTTTTGTTGATCGCGGGCGCGCTCAATATGATCTTCACGGTGAAATATGGCTTTCCATTCGGGTTGCTGTTTCTGCTTGCGTTACTCGCTTTGATTGCGATCCGCGCGCCCTATAGCGCGGGCTGGCTCGCGACGTCCGGGAGCAGGGGCGAGGGTATGATCGCCGCACAGCCGCGGGAGCAGATTTCGCATGATGTTCATGTGGAACCGGTACGGCCCGCGCCGGCGCCTCTCCACGCGACCGCCGCACCAATTGCGCGTGACGAGGGTGCAGCCACCCAGGATCAGTCCATATAGGCCCCGATCAGTGCGGCGCGCCGCGCCGCACCGTCCTTTTCGATCTCGACGGCACGCTGGTTGATTCCGTCGACGATCTCGTAACGGCGGCCAATGTGGTCCTCGTGCCGCGCGGCCTGCCGCGAGCCGCGCGGCCCGAGGTGACGGCGCTGGTCGGCAACGGCGTGCGGGTTCTGCTGGCCGGCCTGTTCGCCAACCGCGACGCAACGTTGAGCGAAGCGGCGCTCGCCGAGTTCCAGACCTATTATGCGGCGCATGCCGCGGTCGAAACCCGGCCGTTCCCCGGCATCCGCGAGGCCTTGCAGATCCTGGCGCAAAGTGGGTGGGGCCTCACCGTCTGCACCAACAAGCCGGAGGCGGCGGCGCGTGCGCTGCTCGCGGAACTTGATCTCCTGCGCTGGTTCGCGGCGGTCGGCGCCGGTGACAGTTTTCCGGTCCGCAAGCCCGACCCCGCGCACCTGCTCTCGACCCTCGAAGCCGCCGGGGGGAATGCTGATGGAGCGATCATGGTCGGCGACCACCTGAACGACGTCAGTGCGGCGTTGGGGGCCGGGCTCCCCTGCATCTTCGCCGCCTGGGGCTACGGCGACCCGGCGATGTCGGCCGGCGCGACCGCCATCGCGCAAACGGTGGCCGAATTGCCTGAATTGTGCGAGCGGCTGGCGCCAGTGTGGCCGGCAGACCCGAGCCGGGCCGCTTAGAAGGCCCGCTTCTTGCGGTCCAGCAAATGCAGGATCATCGGCGTGAAGATGAGCTGCATGGCGAGCGGCATCTTGCTGCCGGGGCAAACGATCGTATTGCCACGTGACATGAAACTGTCGGCCAGCATCGATAGCAGATAGGGCATGTCGATGCCGTCCGGGCTGCGGAACCGGATGATCAGCATGCTCTCATCGGCGCTCGGCACGTCGCGGGCGATGAACGGGTTCGAGGTGTCCACCGTCGGCACGCGCTGAAAGTTCACGTGCGTTTGGCTGAATTGCGGGCAGATATAGTTCACGTAGTCCGGCATCCGGCGCAGGATCGTATCCACCACCGCCTCATGCGAGTAGCCCCGCGCCTTCTTGTCCCGGTGGAGTTTCTGAATCCATTCGAGGTTGATCACCGGCACGACGCCCACCAGCAGATCGGCGTAGCGCGCGACATCGACATTGCCATGCACCACGGCGCCGTGCAGCCCCTCGTAGAACAGCAGATCGGTGCCGTGCGGGATGTCGCGCCAGGGCGTGAATGTGCCCGGCGGCTGCCCGAACGGCTCCGCCTCCTCCTCATTATGCAGGTATTTGCGGATGCGGCCGGTACCGCTCTCGCCGTAGCCGCGGAACAGCGCCTCCAATTCCTCGAACAGATTGGCTTCCGGTCCGAAATGGCTGTAATGGCGCTCCCCGCGCGCATTCGCCTCCTCCATCTGGTGGCGCATTTCGGCGCGATCGAAGCGGTGAAACGAATCGCCCTCGACGATGGCGGCGTTGATGCCCTTGCGCCGAAAAATGTTCTCGAAGGTGGAGGTGACCGTTGTCGTGCCCGCGCCCGACGACCCCGTGATCGCGATGACCGGGTGCTTCACTGACATGGATGTTGGCTCCGCTGCTTACGCTGTGCGAAACAGCGAACGTGCGTTGAACAAGGGCGTCTTGAACACGGGCGCCTCGCCCCGGTCGTATTCGGCGTGATACCGCTCCAGCCGCTCCACCTCCTCCCGCGAACCGAGGATCACCGGAACGTGCTGGTGGATGTCGGTCGGCACCAGGTCGAGCAGCCGTTGCCGTCCGGTCGATGCGGCGCCCCCGGCTTGCTCGACGATCATCGCCATCGGATTGGCCTCGTAGAGCAGGCGCAAGCGGCCCGGCCGGTCGGGCTGCGTCGCGATGCGGGGCTGCATGAACAGCCCGCCCCGCAACAGGATGCGATGCACCTCGGCGACCATGGAGGCGATCCAGCGCATGTTGAAGTCGGCGCCGCGCGGGCCTGAATCGCCGTCGATGCACTCTTCGACATAGCGGCGCACCGGCGGCTCCCAGCTGCGCTTGTTCGATATGTTGACCGCGAATTCGCGGGTGGTCGGCGGAATGCACATATTCGGGTGCGTGAAGGTGAAGGCGCCGATCTCGCGGTCGAGCGTGAAGCCGTGCACGCCCGCGCCGAGCGTGATCACCATCATCGCAACCGGCCCGTAGATCGCGTATCCCGCCGCAACCTGGCGCGTGCCGGGTTGCAGGAAATCGGCCGCGGTGGGCTCGGCGACCCGCTCGGGACAGCACAGGATCGAGAAGATGGTGCCGACCGGCGCGTTGACGTCGATACCGGACGACCCGTCCAGGGGATCGAAGGCGAGCAGGAAGCGCCCGCGCGGAAAATGCCCCGGGATCTGGTAGGGCGCTTCCAGCTCCTCGGAGATCATGCCGGCGAGCTGGCCGCCGAATTCGCAGGTCGCAAGCATAATGTCGTTGGCCGCGATATCGAGCGGCTTCGGCGCGCCATCGGTGGTGACCCGAGCCGGCGTAGCGGAAGGGAGCGCCAACGCTCCGCGCGACGCCGCGACGGCGATCAGCTTGCACGCCGTCTGCACGTCGTTCAGCAACGAGGCGAGGTCCGGCTGCGGATCGGCCG
>JAFAXA010000209.1 GCA_019241425.1 Acetobacteraceae bacterium
GCGGCCGTTTTCCCGCCCGAGGCCGCTCTGGCCGAAGCCGCCGAACGGCGCGTTGGGCGCGACCACGCGATAGGCGTTGATCCACACCGTGCCGGCGCGCAGGCGATTGGCCATCCGGTGGGCGCGGCGCACGTCGTTGGTCCAGACCCCGGCGGCGAGGCCGAACCGGGTGTCGTTGGCGAGGCGCACCGCTTCGTCCTCGGTGTCGAACGGCAGCACGCACAGCACCGGGCCGAACACCTCTTCGCGCACGATCTCCATCTCCGGGCGCAGATCGGCGAGAACCGTCGGGGGGACGAACAGGCCGCCCGGCGATTGCGGATCGTCCGGGCCGCCGAACACGAGGCGCGCGCCGTCCGCGATCGCGCGGCGGATCATGCCCTCCACCCTGCCGTGCTGGGCGGCGTTCGCCATCGGCCCCATTTCCGTTCCCGGATCGGACGGATCGCCCATGCGGATGGTGGCGGCGCGGACGGCCACCCGGCCGATGATGTCGTCCGTCGCGCTCCGTTCGACCAGCAGCCGGCTGCCCGCCATGCAGGTCTGGCCGGAGGCGGCGAACACGCCCGCGATCACGCCGTTGGCGGCGGCTTCGGGGTCCGCGTCCCGGAACACGATGTTCGGCGACTTGCCGCCGAGTTCCAGCAACACGCCGGTCAGGTTGTCGGCGCAAGTGCGGGCGATGGCGCGCCCGACCTCGGTGCTGCCGGTAAAGGCGACCTTGTCGACGCCGCGATGGCTGACCAGGGCACGCCCGGCATCCGGGCCGCCGGTGATGACGTTGAAGACGCCGGGTGGAAACCCCGCCTCCTCGACCAGGCGCGCGACTTCCAGCGCCGAAACCGGCGTGTGCTCGCTCGGCTTCGCGACCATCGTGCAGCCGGCCGCGAAAGCCGGCCCGAGCTTCCAGCAGAGCAGCAGGCCGGGCGAGTTCCAGGGCGCGATTGCGGCGACCACGCCGACCGGCTCCTTGCGGGTGAACAGCGCGAAGTTCGGCCGGTCGCTCGGCAGCACGGCGCCTTCGATGGTTTCGGCGACGCCGGCGAAGTATTCGAGCCAGGCCGGGATGTAGCGCCACTGGCCGAGCATCTCGCGCAGCAGCTTGCCGTTGTCGCGGCTTTCGATGGCGGCGATCCGCTCGGCGTCACGCGCGATCAGCGCCGCCAGACGGCGAAGCAGCACGGCGCGGGAGCGGGCGGTGCTGGCGCCCCAGCCATTCTCGAAGGCGGCGCGGGCGGCGCCGACCGCTGCGTCCACGTCGGCGGCGGCGGCGTCCGGAACGGTCGCCCAGGCGCGCTGCGTGAACGGGTTCAGCGTTTCGGTGCGCGCGCCGCCTCCGGCACCTTGCCATTGACCGCCGATGAACATGTCGTAGGCGGGCAACTGGCCGCCGGGCCCGTCGGGCATCGTTTCCTCCTTTCCATCGCGCCGTCATTCTCCGGACAGCACGCGCCTTTGGCGGTCGAGTTGCTCCGTGTAGCGGCGCAGCGCGAGCTGTTCCGTCAGCACCCCGATCACGTGCATATTTTCGAGGCTGTCGACAACCGCCAGCGCGTCGGTTTCGGTTTTTTCGAACATGGCGATCGCTTCCTTGACCGTCATGTGCGGCAACAGGACGCTTTGGCCGTGATGCAGCAGGTCGGCGATGTTGGCCGCGTTGGCGGGCGCGAAGTGCAGATCCTGCCGCTGGATCATGCCGACATAGCGATCCGCGCCGTCCACCACCATCACGCGCTGCACGGCAGGCTCGACAAAGCGCTTGCGCAGCGCGTCCAGCGAGGAGTCCAGACGCACGACGCCGTATTCCTTCACCATCATGCGGGCCGCCGTCAGGCTGCGCATCCAGCCGACATCGACCGCGCTCCGGATCGCCTCGCCGCGAAGATGGAAGCGCCAGGTCGAGAAGGAGTATCCGAAGGTGCGCCGCACGGTCAGCGAGGACACCACGGCGGCGACGAAGGCCGCAAATGTCACGGTCAAACTGCCGGTCATTTCCAGGGCGAGAAACGCCATGGTCAGCGGTCCGCCCACGATCGCGACGGCGAGCGAACTCATGCCGATGATGGCGTAGACGGGCTCGGGAAGGGTTCGCACGACGGTTACGAGTGCAAGCACGCCGAAGAAGAACTTGCCGACCAGCGCGCCCAGGAAGATGGACGCGAAAAACAGCCCGCCGCGAAAGCCGGCGCCGATCGAAATCGCCGAAGCCAGTGCCTTGAACACCGACAAGGATGCGAGCTGGTAGAAGGTGAGGTGGGCGGGCAGGTCCAGATTGAGCGCGGAGTGGCCCGACGACAGCACTTGCGGCGTGATCATCGCGAGGCCGCCGACCGCGCATCCCCCGAGACATGGCCGCAGCCACACCGGAACATGGCTGCGGCGAAACGCCTGCTCGGAGAGGGTGACGCTCCGCATGACGAGAATGCCGGCGAAGGCGCACACCAGGCTGAGGGTGACGATCGGAACGACATCCGGCGGACCGATCGAGCCGAGGGCGGACAGGTCGATTTCCCGAACGCCGGGATTGACGAGGCGCACCACCAGAAACGACACGATGGCCGCGATCGCGACCGGCGCCAGGCTGGCGATGTTGTAGGTGCCGAGGATCAGCTCGAAGGCGTAGAAGGCGCCGGTCAGGGGCGCGCCGAACGCGCCGGCGATCGCCCCGGCCGCGCCGCAGCCGACCAGGATGCGCAGATCGTTGCGGCGCACCCGGAAAACGCGGCCGAACCAGGAGCAGAGCGCGGCGCTGATTTGCGTGTAGCCCGCCTCGAGGCCGACCGAGGCGCCGACCCCGCTCGATATGATGGTTTGCACCGTCACGATCACGCTGTCGAGGAACGACATGCGGCCGCCGTGCAGCGCGTTGGCTTCGATCGGGTCGGCGGCTGCGCGCGGCCGCCAGCGCGCGACGCGTGCGCTGGCGAGACCGAACAGCAATCCGCCGAGGGGCGGCACGAGCAGAAGGCGCCAGGTCGCCAGCCCTTCGCCCATCGACAGGCCGGAAGCCGCGTTGGAGCCGAACAGGATGATATGGAGCAGCCTCGTTGCATTGGAGATGAGGAGAACGGTGATGCCGGTGAGGATTCCCGTCCCGGCAGCCAGCGCGGTGAGCCAGATCTCGTCGGCACGGACCAGGGCGCGCAAGCGGTATGGCGCGTGCACGATGAAGTTTTCGATGTGGTCGCCGGTCCATCGCCATTGCGGCGTGTAGCGGCCGAACGGCGAGAGCATCGCCGCCGCGGCATTCACGACGGCTTTGGCCGGTGCTCCGTGGCCCGACAAGGCGAGCGCCCCCGTCAGTCCGGATATCAGCGCGCAGCCGCCCAGAAACGTAAGCCCGGTCGCGAAGCCCTCGGTCCCCGTCGACAGCCAGCCGACGACGTATGGGCCGATGAAGCCGCCCAGGTTGCCGAGGCTGTTGATCAGCGCGAGGCCGGCCGCCGCCGCTTCGCCGGTGAGAAACATCGACGGCATCGGCCAGAATGCGGGCATCGCGCCGTACAATCCGGCGGCCGCGAAAGAGAGCGCGACGATGGCGGCCGTTTGTTCCGCGGCGTGTGCCGCCGCGACCAATCCGATTCCGGCAACGGCGCACGCCGCGACGTAGTGCCATTTCCGTTCGCCGCGCCGGTCGGAGGAGTAGCCCCAAAGCACCATGCCGAGCGTGCCGACGACATAGGGAATGCCGGCAACCACGCCGGTCGTGCTGCCCGACAGGCCAAGCGACTGCACGATCAGCGGCAGAAAGAAGGTGATGCCGTAGGTGGAGGTGACGATCGCGAGATACAGGAACGCAAGCACCAGAACCTGACGGCTGAACAGCGTCTGGAACAGCGTCAGCCGGCCCGTCGCGCCCTCGATCCGGATCTGCTCGCGGGCGAGTTCGGCCTCCAGCCATGCCTTTTCACTCGGAAGGAGCCAGCGCGCCGTGCCGGGCCGGTCGGGCAGCAGGAACAGAACGGCGGCGCCGAGCAGGATTGCGGGCACCGATTCGACGATGAAGATCCACTGCCATCCCGCGAGCTGGAGAAAACCGTCGAGCCGGAGCGCCGCGCTGGAAACCGCAGCGGCGAGGGCGTTCGAACCGGGTACCGCCAGAAACAGGATGGCGATGACGCGCGCGCGGTAGGCGGCCGGGAACCAGAAGGTGAAATAGAGCAGGATGCCGGGAAAGAAGCCCGCCTCCGCGACGCCCAGCAAAAACCGCAACGTGAGAAACGAGCTCTGACCCCAGACGCCGGCCATCAGGGCGGAGATCACGCCCCAACTAATCATGATGCGGGAAATCCAGCGCCGGGCACCGGTGCGGAGCAGGATCAGGTTGCTCGGGATTTCGAACAGGAAGTAGCCGAGGAAGAACATCCCGGCGCCCCAGCCATACACATAGTTGCTGAAGCCGAGCGATTTGTTCATTTCGATGGCGGCGAAGCCGACATTGGTGCGGTCGATATAGGCCGTGAAATACATGCCGACGACGAGCGGCAGCAGCCGTCGCGATACCTTGCCGATGGTCCGCTTTTCAGCGGTGGGCCTCATCGCTTCCTCCGCGGTGCGGGGGCGCCGGCTACGTTATGGCGGCCGGCTGCGTATCAGGTCCCAATTCGGCCACGCTGCCAAGCCCGGGCGCGCGCCTCAGAAATCGAGCGCCGCGCTGACCAGCCAGCCGGTCACGCCCGGACCGACGATTGCCGATGCGCGCACGGTGCCGCCACGCACGCCCCGGACCACATCCGGTGCAATCAGTTGCAGTCCGCCGCCGATCTCGGCGAAGGCGTTGAAGCCGAGCGTTCCGGGGTCGGTATCCGGGAGCCAGGTGCCGTTCAGATAGCCGATCCAACGCAGCTCGTGCGCGGCGAGGCGCCAATCGGTCGGGCCGGTGAAGGTGACACCGCCGGTTGCGACTCCGAAGCCGCCATTCTCCTTCAGCCCCTTGTTGCTTGCGCCGGTGACGATCGCGGCCAGCTCGTTGTAGCGCGCCCGCGCTGCGAGCGTGATGTCGCCAGGGAATTCGGTTTCATAGAGAAGCTCGAGCGCGCCGCCGAGCAACACCGTATCCAGGTCGGCGCTGTTGAGGATGCCCCGCAACGCCGAGCGAAAGAGGGGCGCGTCCGGGCCGGAGAATCTGGCGTCGACATCCACCCTTGCGTATCCGGCGAGAGCGATCGGGCGCAGCTTGAAGCCGTGGCCGAGCGAGATTTCGACGCCGCCGCCGGCAAGCCCGGAATAGGAGTTGAACGACAGCTTGACGCTGTCCGGTGTGGGGCCGCCGCCTTCCAGCGGCGCCGAGGTGTCCGCATTCAAGTAGCCGAGCGTGATCTCCGCATAGGGGGCAACTCCGGACAGGAAACCGCTTTCGAGCGGTGCGAAGCTGTGCGCGACCGGCAGTTGGTAACTGTTCAGGTTGACATCGCTGTAATACTTGGCGGCGGCGATGCCTGGCGTTCCGCCGAACACCGAGAAGGTTTCAAAGGCGCGGCCGAGGCCCTCGGCTTTGGCGACCCCGGCCGCATCCAATGTCACGGTTTGCGCCTGAGCCGGCCGGCACCCGAGCGGGAGAACGAGGCCGAGGACCGCCATAGAAACGATTGCCCAGAAGCGGCCTGGAGATGTTTGTCCGCGGAAGGAAAGCGCGAAGGACCTCGTCAAAGCCGCTCCCCGACGGTGCGATTGCCGGTCAACATGGGAGTTATCTGGAAATTGGTCCAGCTTCGGGCGGAACATGCGCTTAGGTAAAAGGCGTGGGTCGACCGAAATGGCCGGGCAATGCGCGGCCGCCCAAAAATCAGCGCGTGCCGGAAGGGGCGGCGGCGATCGGCGCCAGCTCCCGTGTTTCCTCGTCCGTGAACACGCGGCTGCGGGTCAGGAACCGCACGCCTTCCGGCGCCTCCAGCGAGAACCCCGCGCCGCGCCCCGGCACGACGTCGATGATGAGCTGCGTGTGTGCCCACAAATCGAACTGCGCGGCGCCGATGTAGACCGGCGTGTCCGCGATGTTGCCCAAGTAGACGTCTTGTCCGCCGACGCGGAACTCGTCACGTGGGTAGCACATGGGCGAACTGCCGTCGCAGCAACCGCCCGATTGATGGAACATCAGCGGCCCGTGCAAGTCGCGCAGCTTGCCGATTACGGCTTCGGCGGCGGGGGTCACCAAGACTCGCTCGACCATGGCTTCTCTCGCAACGAAAACCCGGCGGACAGGGATCGGCCCTGCCCGCCGCCGAACGGACGCGTCGCAGTTTCAGAAGAAACCCAACGCTTTCGGGCTGTAGCTCACCAGCATGTTCTTGGTCTGCTGATAATGGTCGAGCATCATGCGGTGGTTTTCCCGCCCGATGCCGGATGCCTTGTAGCCGCCGAACGCCGCGTGCGCCGGATACAGGTGATAGCAATTGGTCCACACCCGCCCAGCCTTGATCGCGCGCCCGAATCGATACGCGCGGCTCCCGTCGCGGGTCCACACGCCCGCCCCAAGCCCATAAAGCGTGTCGTTGGCGAGTTCGAGCGCCTCCGCGTCGTCCTTGAACCGGGTCACCGAAACGACCGGGCCGAAGATCTCCTCCTGGAACACCCGCATCCGGTTGTTGCCTTCGAGAATCGTCGGCTGGACGTAGAACCCGCCATCGAGGTCACCGCCCGGATGGGCGCGCTCGCCGCCGGTCAGCACCTTCGCGCCCTCTTTGCGCCCGATATCGAGGTAAGCCAGGATCTTCTCCAGTTGGTCGTTGGACGCCTGGGCGCCGACCATCGTTTGATTGTCCAGCGGGTTGCCTTGGATGATCTTCCGCGTGCGCGCGACCGCCCGCTCCATGAAGCGGTCGTAGATGCTCTCGTGGATCAGCGCCCGGCTCGGACAGGTGCAGACCTCGCCCTGGTTCAGCGCGAACATCGTGAAGCCTTCAAGCGCCTTGTCGAAGAACGCGTCGTCCTCCGCCGCCACGTCCGCGAAGAAGATGTTCGGCGATTTGCCGCCCAGCTCCAGGGTGACCGGGATGATGTTCTCCGAGGCGTATTGCATGATCAGCCGGCCCGTCGTCGTCTCGCCGGTAAAGGCGACCTTGGCGATGCGCTTCGACTGCGCGAGCGGCTTGCCCGCTTCGACACCGAAGCCGTGCACGACATTCACCACTCCTGGAGGCAGCAGGTCGGCGAGCACATCCATCAGCACCGCGATGCCCATGGGCGTCTGCTCGGCCGGCTTGATGACCACGCAATTGCCGGCCGCCAGCGCCGGCGCCAGCTTCCAGACCGCCATCAGGATCGGGAAGTTCCACGGAATGATCTGACCAACGACGCCAAGCGGCTCATGGAAATGATAGGCGACGGTGTGGTGGTCGATTTCGCTGAGCGTTCCCTCCTGCGCGCGGATCGCGCCGGCGAAGTAACGGAAGTGATCGATCGCCAGCGGCAGATCGGCCGCCGTGGTTTCCCGGATCGGCTTGCCGTTGTCGATTGCCTCGACCACGGCCAGCGTGGACAGCCGGCTCTCGATCCGGTCGGCGATCTTGTTGAGGATGTTCGCACGTTCGGCGGCCGACGTGCGGCCCCAGCTCTCGCGCGCATTGTGCGCCGCGTCGAGGGCCAGTTCCACGTCCTCGGCGGTGGACCGGGCGACCGTGCAGATGACCTTTCCGTTGACCGGCGAGATGTTTTCGAATGTTTGCCCACGCAGCGCGGGCGTCCATTTGCCGCCGATCCAGTTGTCGTAATGCGGCCGGATCGCGATTTCCTTGGCGAGGTCGGCCAGAACCTTGTCGACCATCCATTCCCTCCGTTTGGCTGCTTCTTGTTTGCGAGTTCCGGTGCGGCCGCTCTCGGCGGCACGTGCGTCTCGCGCGCCCCGATACAACGCCCGGTCGCCGGGCGGCAACAGCCTATACGATCCCGATCGCCAACTGGTATCATGAAGCGTGGCCCGACTTCGCGTCCGCATCGATTTCGACGGAGCCCGTCAGCTCGGTCCCGGCAAGATCCGGCTGCTGGAGCTGATCGCCGAGCACGGCTCCATCTCGGCCGCGAGCCGGCTCATGGGCATGTCGTACCGGCGGGCTTGGTCGCTCGCGGTCAATCTGAACGAGATATTCGCAGAGCCCCTGATCATCGCCCGCACGGGCGGCAGCGGCGGCGGCAGCGCCGAGCTGACCGCCAAGGGTCAGGAGGTGGTCCGCTGCTACCGCGCGATCGAGGCAGATGCTGCAACTGCGGCGTCGTGCGACCTCCGGACACTGCAACAGTCGCTCGCCATTCGGGCGCCAAACCAAGCCGACTGAACACGATGGCGCGCTCGCCTGGACGTTGTAGGCCGTGCGGCGTTATGCTCGGACGAACATAAAGACGGGCCACGGAGAAGCATCCATGGACGTCATCGCGAGCCATGACCGCCCTCAGCCGGGCCGTTCGCGACTTCGTCGGCCGCCGCCACAAGCTTCTGATCAACGGCGAGTGGGTCGATGCGCAGTCCGGCAAGACCTTTCCCGTGTTCGATCCTTCGAACGGCCAGCAGATCGCCGAATGCGCGGAAGGCGAGGCGGCCGACGTCGACAAGGCGGTCGCGGCGGCGCGCCGGGCCTTCGAGGAAGGCCCCTGGCCACGCCTGAAGCCGACGGCGCGCGGAAAGCTGGTCTGGAAGCTCGGCGATTTGCTGGAAGCCCATGCCGATGAACTCGCGGAACTGGAATCGCTCGACTGCGCGCCGGCTCGGTGTGGATCAATGTCCACAACTTCAACGACGTCGCATTGCCGTTCGGCGGCTACAAGCAGTCGGGCTGGGGCCGGGAAATGGGCTACGAGGCGATCGAGCTCTACACCGAGACCAAGGCGGGAGCGGCACTGCTCTGAAGCGCCGCAAACAGCGGAGACCAGCGAGGGAGCCGGGCCCCGCGGTCAAACTTCCAGCCAGCGACCCTCGTGTGCGGAACGGTACGCGAGGTCGACGAGCTTCTGCACTTCGTAGCCCTCGCGGAAATCCGGCCCTTTCGCCGGGCCACCCGCGATCGCCTCAAGAAAGTCGCGCGCTTCGATCGCCTTGAGGTCGTTGAAACCGATCTGGTGACCTGGCGCGACACAGAACGCGCCATAGGGCTCGTGTTCGGGGCCCGCGAAGATCGTGCGAAAGCCGCGCCGGCCGGGCCGGTCCCGGGTGGAGTAGAGACGGAGTTCGTTGAAGCGCTCCTGCGTGAACAGGATGGCGCCCTCCGAGCCGTAGATCTCCCACTCGTGCTGCATCTTGCGGCCGGTCGCGATCCAGCTCGCTTCCAGACTGCCGGTGGCGCCGTTGGCGAAGCGGAGAAACAGCCGGGCGACGTCGTCCACCGCGACCGCGCGCCGTTCAACGCCGCCGGCGGCAACCGGGCGCTCGCCGATCGCGGTCGCAACGTCCGCGGTCAATGACGCGATCGGGCCGGCGAGATGGCGCGCGGTCGCCAGGATATGGCTGCCGAGATCGGCAAGCGCGCCGCCGCCGTCGGCCGGGTCCAGCCGCCACGTCCAGGGCGCTTCGGCGTCCGCCATGTAGTCCTCGGCATGCACCCCGCGGAAGCTGCGGATGGTGCCGATTTCGCCGCCCGCGATGAGGTCGCGGGCGAGCGTCACCATCGGGTTCTTGAGATAGTTGAAGCCGATTTGGGTCTGGACGCCGGCGGCCTCGGCGGCCTCCGTCATTTCGCGGGCCGCGGCGGCGGTCGGGGCGAGCGGCTTTTCGCAGTAGACGTGCTTGCCGGTTGCGATGGCCGCGAGCGCCATCTCTCGGTGCAGCATGTTCGGGGTCGTGATGTCGACGACGCCCACCTCCGGGTCGTCGAGCAGATCGCGCCAGTTTCCGGTGGCGCGGCGGAAGCCGAGCGCCTGGGCGGCGCGTTCGGCCAACGCGGCGTCAACGTCGGCAAGGACGGCAAAGTCGAGCGCGAACGGCAGGTCGAACACGCGGCGCGCCGTGGCGAAGCCGAGCGCGTGGGCCTTCCCCATGAAGCCCGACCCGATCAGGCCGATGCCGAGCGTCGGTTTGGCGGCCACAGCTCGGCGCCGCGGTCAGGCGCCTTCGTTTGCAGGCTGGGCGGGCGCCTGCCCCGCCGCGACCCGCTTGCGGAACTCGGTGACGCTCGATTGCGCGGCGCCTGCCAGCAGCCGCACGTCGTTCGACACGGTCACGAGATCGAAACCCCAGCCGACCGCCTTGGCCGCATAGGCGGCGGTGCCGGTGTGCAGGGCGGCGCGTTTTCCGGCCTTGTGCGCGACATCGAGGATATGACGGATCGCATCGACCATGTCCGGTTCCTCGCGGTCGAAGCCGGTGCGATGGCTCTTGCCGGTGAGCCCGAGCGTCAGGTCGGCGGGACCGATATAGATCCCGTCGAGACCCGGCGTGGCGGCGATCTCTTCCACCCGCTCGTACGCCTCCCGGGTTTCGATCATCGCGAAGCAGATGATGGTATTGTCCGCCTCCCCGCTGTAATTGCCGCCGGCGGAGAAATTGGCGCGCGTCGGTCCGAAGGAACGCGTGCCGCCGGGCGGGTAACGTATGTAGGACACCAGGCGCTCGGCTTCCGCGCGCGAGTTGATCATTGGGCAGATGACGCCGAAAGCGCCGGCGTCGAGCACCTTCATGATGGCCCCGGCCTCGAGCCAGGGCACGCGGGCCATCACGGCGACGCCGCTCGACCCGATCGCCTGGAACATGCCGAGCATGGCATGGTAGTCGAAAGCGCCGTGCTGGAGGTCCGCGGTCACAGAGTCGTAGCCGACGGACGCCATGATCTCGGCGGTGAAACTGTTGCCGACCGACAGCCAGCCATTGAGGACGGGCTTGCCCTC
>JAFAXA010000033.1 GCA_019241425.1 Acetobacteraceae bacterium
CGGCCTCGTGGAACTGATCAAGGCCGGGTACGAGACGCTGGTGGAGGCCGGTTACGCGCCGGAGATGGCGTATTTCGAGTGCCTGCACGAAGTGAAGCTGATCGTCGACCTGATCTACGAGGGCGGCATCGCCAACATGAACTACTCGATCAGCAACACGGCCGAGTACGGCGAGTACGTGACCGGGCCGCGCATTATCAACGAGGCGACCAAGGCCGAGATGAAGCGCGTGCTGGACGACATCCAGTCCGGCCGGTTCGCGCGCGACTGGATGCTGGAAAACCGCGTCAACCAGTCGAGCTTCAAGGCGACCCGCCGGCGCCTCGCCGAGCATCCGATCGAGCAGATCGGCGAAAAGCTGCGCGCCATGATGCCGTGGATCAGCAAGAACGCGCTGGTGGACAAAGCGCGCAACTGACCGCTTCCCAGGCCGCGCCCCCAATCAGCCAAAAGGGGAGGCGCGGCACCCGCCTCTACCGTCCGCCGCCGCCGCCGCTGCCGCCGCCGTTCACGAGGTTCGGTTCGGCCGGGTTGATCCGGCCGCCGGGCGAGGGGGAGAGGCCGCCGGTATAGAGGTCGCCGCTCTGCTGGGAGCAGGTGATCGGCAGGGCGGGCAACATCAGGGCGAGAAACGCCGCGATTCGCGCCGTGCGCATGGTCCCAAAGCCTCCTTTAATCCCGGTGCGTGATCGCACGATTGCCCGATGCGTGCTACTCCGCGCGAGCGGCACGGAAGGTGGCTCGGTGCAACGATGCTGAAAACGTTTGGCTGCGTCGATAGCAAGCTGGTGCCCGTGCCGCCGCCGTTCGATGCGGGCTCGGTTCCGAACGTCGCCTGGGTCGATGCCTTCGAGCCGACCGGGGAGGAAAGCCGGCTCATCGAGTCGCTCACCGGCCTGCATGTTTCCTCGCGGGAGGAGCTGTCCGAGATCGAGGCGTCGAGCCGCCTGTCGCTGGAAAACGGCGTGCTCTATCTCAGCATGACGCAACTGGTGAAACCGGATGACGGGCCGGCCCGCAGCGGGCCGCTCGGCTTCGTGCTGTCGAAAGCCCGGCTGGTCACGATCCGCTTCGACCAAAGCAGATTGTTCGACACGTTCCCCGACAAGATGCACCGCGACCGCGCGCTCGGGGCCGGTCCGGCGCACGTCTTCGTCGGCCTGCTGGAAGCGATGGTCGACCGCTTGGCCGATCTGCTGGAAAACATCCGGGCCGAACTCGACCAAATCTCGTCGCGGATCTTCGGCGACGGCGCGGACCGGTTCCAGCCTAAGCGCGAGGATGTCGAATTGCGCGCGACCCTGAAACGGATCGGGCGTATCGGCGACCTCACCTCCCGCATACGCGACAGCCTGCTCGGGATCGCGCGCATCGTTCCCTATGTCGCGCAGATGGCGTCGGACTGGCTGCCCGCCGATCTGAAGCCGCGCTTCAAGACGCTGCGGGGGGATATCGGCTCGTTGACCGACTACGACGCCTTCATCGCCAACAAGATCCAGTTCCTGATGGATGCCGTGCTGGGCTTCATCAACATCGCGCAGAACAACATCATCAAGGTGCTGACCGTCGTCTCCGTTGCCGGCGTGCCGCCCACTTTGGTCGCCAGCATCTACGGCATGAACTTCAAGTCCATGCCGGAACTGGATTGGGCCTGGGGCTATCCGTACGCGCTCGGCCTGATCGTGGTCAGCGCGATCGCCCCGCTGCTCTGGTTCGTGCGGCGGGGCTGGTTGTAGGAGGCACGTAATGAGCGCGCGCGACCGCATGGAAGCCGTCGAGGACGACATCACCAAGCTTCACGTGGACGCCATCGTGAATGCCGCCAACCAGTCGCTGCTCGGCGGTGGCGGCGTGGATGGCGCGATCCACCGCGCCGCCGGCAAAGACCTGCTCGCCGAATGCCGCACGCTCGGTGGCTGCCCGACCGGGGAGGCGCGGATCACCAAGGGCTATCGCCTGCCCGCACGCTTCGTAATCCACGCCGTCGGGCCGCGCTGGCGGGGCGGCGGCAAGGGCGAGCCGGCGCTGCTTGCTGGGTGCTACCGCGAAAGCCTGCGCCTCGCTGTCGCCAATGGCGTCCGGAGCATCGCCTTTCCGGCGATCAGTTGCGGCATTTATGGCTACCCGATACCCGAGGCGGCCCGGATCGCGGTGCAAAGCACCGCGGCCTTCCTGGAGGAGGAGCCGTCGATCGAGCGGGTCGTGTTCGCCTGCTTCGGGCAAGAGACCCTCGCCGCGACCACAGCCGCCCTGTCCGCCCTGGGTGGCTGAGGGCGTTGCCGGCGCCTATATGAAGGCCGGTATCGAACGGAGGGGCGAGGCGAGCGATGGCGGAAGCCAACACGGATCAGGTGCCGGTGACGGTGCTGACGGGCTATCTCGGCGCCGGCAAGACGACGCTGCTGAACCGCATTCTGAGCGAAAATCACGGCCGCAAATACGCGGTCGTCATCAATGAGTTCGGTGAGCTTGGCGTTGACAACGACCTCGTCGTGGATGCGGACGAGGAAGTGTTCGAAATGAACAACGGCTGCGTCTGCTGCACGGTGCGCGGCGACCTGATCCGCATCCTGGGCGGCCTGATGAAGCGGCGCGGCCGGTTCGATGGCATCATCATCGAAACGACCGGCCTCGCCAACCCGGCGCCGGTTGCGCAGACATTCTTTGTCGACGAAGCGGTGCGCGCGAACACGCGGCTGGATGCGATCGTTACCGTCGCCGACGCGAAGAACCTGCCGCAACGGCTCGAGGACAGCCTTGAAGCCGCCGATCAGCTCGCGTTCGCGGATGTGATCGTGTTGAACAAGACGGATCTGGTGACGGCAGAGGAACTGGAAGGCGTCGAAGCCCGGATCCGCGCCATCAACCGCTTTGCGGTCATCCATCGGACGCAGCGCGCGTCCGTGCCGATCGCCGAGGTGCTGGACCGGCACGGCTTCGATTTGCAACGGGTACTCTCCGAGCATCCGGATTTCCTGACCGACGACGCGCACGAGCATAACGACGACATCGCAAGCATGAGCTTCGAGATCGATCGGCCGATCGATCCCGAAAAGTTCAATGTCTGGATCGGCACGCTGCTGCAGACCAAGGGGCAGGATATCCTGCGCACGAAGGGCATTCTCGCTTACGCCAACGAGAATCGCCGCTTTGCCTTTCAGGCCGTGCACATGATGGCGGACGGCGATTTCATCGGCCCGTGGAAAGAAGGGGATCCGCGCCGGAGCCGGATCGTGTTCATCGGACGGGGCCTGAACCGGCCGCAATTGCGGCGTGGCTTCGAATCCTGCATCGCCGGCTGAGCGGGGGATGAGCGGGAGCAGCCGTCTCGATCGTTTGCTCGACGAGCGCGGCACAGGGCAGGAACTCGGCCAATACGTCGTCGCGGCGGCGTTCGACCGTTCGGCGGGCCACGCGGCGTTCGCGCTCGGCGATGGCACGGTGCGGCTGGTCGCGCTTTCGGCGGGCACGGAGTGGACTTCCGTGACGGCACATGACGGTGTCGTGCTCGCGCTCGCGGCCGACGCCACAGCGGGCGCGTTCCTGACCGGCGGCGACGATGGCGGCTTTCGCCGTATCGATTCGAAAGGCCGCGTGAGCGAGATCGCGTCGTTCGGTTCCAAATGGGTGGAGCACGTCGCGAGCGCTGCGGCCGAAGGCGAAGGCAGAAGGGCGAAGGGCGGCTATCTCGCCTGCGCGGTCGGCCGCGTCGTGCATCTGTTCGACACCGACGATGGGAAACTGAAAGCGCTCGAGCATCCCTCCACGGTCTCCGGCCTCGCCTTCGATGCGCGCGGCAAGCGCATCGCGACATCGCACTACAACGGCGCGACGCTCTGGTTCGCAGCGGCGAAGGAGGACAGCCCCCGCCGTCTGGAATGGAAGGGCAGCCACACCGGGGTTGTCATGCATCCGGACGGCGAGGCCGTGGTCACGACGATGCAGGAGAACGCGCTGCATGGCTGGCGTCTCGCCGATGGCCAGCACATGCGGATGAGCGGCTATCAGACCAAGGTCGAATCGCTATCGTTCAGCCGCACGGGCAAGTGGCTCGCGACCGGTGGGGCTGATGTGGTCGTGCTTTGGCCGTTTTTCGGCGGCGGCCCGATGGGTAAGCCGCCGGTCGAACTCGGCGGAGGCGCGGGCGAACTCGTCACCCGCGTCGCCTGCCATCCGCAGCAGGATCTGTGCGCCGCCGGATTCGCGGATGGCAGCGTGATGGTCGCCGAAATGGTGTCCGATCGCATGCTGCCGGTCACTGGACCGGGGCGCGGCTCTGTCTCGGCTCTCGCCTGGAGCAGTGACGGGGCAACGCTCGCCTTCGGCACCGACACCGGCTTCGCGGCTTTGATCGATTTCGGTAAGCAAGCCGGGTAGGCGCGATCGCTGCTCCTGCCGCGTTCCCGTCGTCAGGTGGAATGCAGAACGGTAAAGTCGAAGCTCTGCGGGCCGCCATTATACTCGCTGAGTGTTGCGGCGGGGATCGCCGCGCCGTTGATCGTCGCGCTCGCGAGATAAAGGTTGCGGTCGGTGCTGGCGGTGCCGCCCCACGCATCGTTCAGAAAATCGAGCGTGACGGTGTGATTGCCGGCGCCGAACGTTCCCTGCACGTCGAATTCCTGCGCCTGTCCGGCGGCGTGGGAAGCCGTGGCGGTTTGCGGACCGCCGACTTGCCTGCCGTCGACCGCGACCGTGAATTGCGCATCGCCGTTCCAGGCATCCTCCGACACCTGCAAGGCGAGCGTATCGGGACCGCTGCCGAGCGCGACCGGTGCCGGACCGGAGCCCGAGCCCCCGGCAACGTGAAAGCTGAAGCTTTGCGATCCCTGACTGTATTCGCTCAACGACGCGCCCGAGATGTTCGCGCCGTCGATCGTGGCCCCGTCCACGTAGAGATTGCGATCGGTGGCGCTGGTGCCGCCATACGCGTCGTTGAGGAAATCGACGCTCACGGTATGGTTGCCCGGCCCGAACGACCCGAGCACGTTGAAGGTCTGGTCCTGGCCTGAAGCATGCGACGCTTTCGCCGTTTGCGTGCCGCCGATCCGTGTGCCGTCCACGGACACAGTGAATTGCGCGTCGCCGTTCCAGGCGTCCTCGGAAACGCTCAGCGCCAGCGTGTCGGGGCCGCTGCCGATCGAGACGGGGCCCGTGCTGGGCGGCGATGATCCGCCGGTCTGGTTGCCGCCCGAGGATCCGCTGCTCGCCGTGAACATTCCGAAGAACGGGCTTGCATCGGCGGCGTAGCCCGGCGCCGATACGCCCTTCGAATCGGTGATCGTTCTTAGCAGGCTGTAGTCATTCGCCGGCTCGCCATAGGTTCCCGGGATGATGTTCGCCCCATCCAAGGTGGTGAGCACGGTGTTGTTGCCCGAACCGTCGTCTTCGTCCGACGTCAGGATCAGCAGCGAGTTGTTGTGTTCCGCCCAGGTCTCGTACGCGCTCAGATGCTGCCGGAGCCAGGCATCGCCTTGCGCGACCGTGCCGTCATGCATGTCGTCGTTGAGGTTCGGGATGACGAACGAAACATCGGGTAGCTGCGAGAAATCGGACGGGAACGCCGACATGTCCTTCTCGACGTAAGATTGCCCGAACGATTCCCAAGGATTGTGCTTTTGCGGCGAGCCCGCCTCGACAAATCCGGTGAAGCTTTTTCCGGCCGCCGCCAGCGAATCGACGAGCGTTGGGGTGCCTGAGAAATCGTACGTGCCGTCGTCCGTGACGCCCATCGTGTTGCCCGCGAACATGGCAAAGTAATTGGGCTCGGACGGATGCGTGATGGCCGAATAATTGGTCAGCGTGGCGCCGCGCGCCACCAAGCTGTCGATATACGGCGCATTCGCCTGGATTTCCGCGGGCGTTTTGTTTTCCTCGACCACCACGACGATGTGATCGTAGCTGGGAACTGATCCGCTCATCGCCGACCTGTGCTGTGGATTGGGTGAAGGAGGAGACGTGAAGCAGAGAACACAGGCTAGGCTACCGGGCAGTATTGCAGAACGCAAGCGATCGGTTCCAAAACAAAGCCGGACCAAAGCCGGCGCTGATCGTAGAACTTGTTTCGGCAAAGCCGCACCCGTGACTCCGGTCAGTTCGCGACCGCTTCGCCCGGTTCCGTGCCCCAAAAATCGCTGCGCTTGAGGAAGCCCCGATAGTCGCTGACTTGCACCTGGCACCAGTCGGAACCGCTGTCGCATGACTTAATGCGCCCCAGCACGCCCGGTTTCAACTCGGCGATGATGGGGGATTGCGGGTCGGCCTCCTTGTGCAGTGCCTTGATGTCGCCCATCACGATCAGCGTGCGACGGCCGCTGAGCGTCGCTTGGTGCACCCAGCCTTTGGTGCCCTCGGAGTCACGAATGAGGCGCCAAACCTCGAACTCGCGATCGATCTCGACCGGCAGGTCCCGGCGCTTGTAGACCCAGTCGATCGGGTAGCGGGTGCCGGGACCGGCGCGCATGTTGACTTCGTCCGACCGCAGCGCCGCGAAGCGCGGCAGCGGCAGGCCGGTTGTTCCCTTGGCCGGCTCCGGCGGTTTCTGCGCCTCCGTGCTCGGGGGAGGGGGCGGAGGCGCGGGCGCGTTTGCCGGCGGAGCGGCGGCCGGCTTTTTCTGACCGGAGGACAAGGCGGCGGCCTTGCCCTGGTGGACCGGCGGTTTCGCGTGGGCGTGGGCGCCCGGCTTGGCAGCCGGTCCGGATGGGGCGGCCGCAACGGCCGGCTTCGGTGCCTGCTTCGGCTTGGTTCCGCCCGGAGCGGCGAGCACGGACGCGGCGGGCGGGATGCCGGTTTGCGCATCCGCTTGCCCCGCGAGTGCCGTCAGCGTGAGGCAGACCAGCATCAGCCGGACTGCGCGGCGCTGCGACTCGGGGGAGAGCGCGAACATGGCGGTGGTCTCGCAAGCCGCCCGGACTCGGGTCAAGCGAAACGACTCAGATCGCGACGATCTGGCCCGCGCCGACCGCCGACAGGAAGGTGACGACGCCCGCCACCTCGACCCCGCGAAACGGCGTGCGCGCGTCCAACCCTTCCGCCCGCAGCCCGGCCTCGCACGCGATCAGCCGTAACCCGAGCGACGCGGCGACATCCCGCAATTCGCCGAGACCGGCGACACCGCGCGCGCGGATCGCCGCGTCGCGCGCCGCGTCTTCGAGTCCCGACCAGTCTTGCAGCAGAGCGTGGCATCCGCGGCTGGTCGCGAACACGACCACCTCGCGGCCGATCGCCGCGGCGCCGGTCGCCAGCACAAAGGCGTAATGCGCTCGGTCGTGCGTGCCCGAGATCAGCAGCACGCCGAGGGTGGAGTCAGACTCGACAGGCATCCGGCGTCGCCACTCGTTCATGCGCCGACAGATCGCGGATGCGCGGGGCCTCGCCGCAAAGCGCGCAGCCGGTGTCGCGCCGCAAGCGCACGCTGCGGAACCGTGCCGCGAGCGCGTCCCAGATCAGCAGCCGGCCCGACAGGCTATCGCCGATGCCCATGATCTCCTTCAGCGCCTCGGTCGCTTGCAGCGTTCCCACGACGCCGGTGACCGCGCCCAGCACGCCCGCTTCGCCGCAGGACGGCACCAAACCGTCGGGCGGTGGCTCCGGATGCAGGCAGCGATAGCACGGTCCGTCCGCGTGCAGATGCGGCTTGAAAGTGGAAAGCTGCCCTTCGAAGCGCAGCACGGCCGCCGATATCAGCGTGCGGCGGCCGAGCACGCACGCATCGGCGGCGAGAAACCGGGTCGCGAAATTGTCGGTGCCGTCGCAGACGAGGTCGTAGCGATCGAACAGGGCGGCGGCGTTGGCGGCCGTCAGCCGCGTCGCGTGCGGCTCGATCCGCACGCCGGGATTGATCGCCGCCGCCGCTTCGGCCGCCGAGTGGGCTTTCGGACGGCCGATCTCCGCGGTGCGATGGGCGATCTGACGCTGCAGGTTCGACAGCTCCACCCGGTCGTCATCGACGATGCCGATCGTGCCGACCCCGGCGGCGGCCAGATACAGCACGAGCGGCGAGCCGAGACCGCCCGCGCCCAGCACCAGCACGCGCGCCGCCTTCAGCCGCGCCTGGCCGGTCCCGCCGACCTCCCGCAGCAAAATATGCCGCGCGTAGCGGCTGATTTCGTCCTCGGAGAAGTCAAGATCCATGCGCGACCATATGGTGGCGCGCAAGGGAGACGAAGAGGTGTGGGGTGACGCCAGAGACAAGCGGGCTTCCGGCAGAGGGCGGGGAGGGGGCGCTGGTGCTGTTTTCGGGCGGGCAGGATTCGACGACTTGCCTCGCCTGGGCCCTGACCCGCTACGCGCGCGTGGAAACGGTGGGGTTCGAGTACGGCCAGCGTCACGCGGTGGAGCTTGCCTGCCGCGAACCGGTTCGGCAGGCGCTGGGCGGGTTCGGGAACTGGGGCGAACGGCTCGGCCCGGATCATCTGGTCGGCATGGCGGAGAGCCTGTCCGCGATCGGCGCCACCGCGCTCACGCGGGAGATGGAGATCGCGACGACGGCGCAGGGCCTGCCGAATACCTTCGTCCCGGGCCGCAATCTGCTCTTCCTCACCTACGCCGCCGCGATCGCCGGGCGGCGGGGTTTGCGGCGGATCGTCGGCGGCATGTGCGAAACGGACTATTCGGGCTATCCCGATTGCCGTGACGACACGATCAAGGCAATGCAGGTCGCGCTCAATCTCGGCATGGCGCAGCGGTTCCTGCTCGAAACCCCGCTGATGTGGCTGGACAAGGCAGCCACCTGGGCGCTCGCGCACCGTCTCGGCGGCGACCGGCTCGTGGAGCTGATCCGCACCGAAACCCACACCTGCTATCGCGGGGAGCGCGCGGCCTTGCACGATTGGGGCTATGGATGCGGCCGGTGCCCGGCCTGCGAATTGAGGCAGGCGGGCTGGGCGCGATGGCGCGCGAACCCGGCTGCGGCCGCGGGTGTTTACGACCGGTAAGGTGGAGCGGAGAAACGCAGATGCGGATGGGAGCGGCACTTATCGGCCTGGCGGTCGGGGTGGCATCGCCGGTGGCGGCCGGCGCGGTGACGCAGAGCAATTTCCAGCTACGCAGCACCGAGGATCTGGTGGCGCTCTGCGATGCCAAGCCCTCGGAAGGTTCGATGGGGACGGCAGCCGAGAATTTCTGCCACGGGTTTACGCAAGGGGCGGTGTCCGTGCGGATGGAGGACGACCGGGCGAACGGCAAGCCGCGGCCTTTCTGCTTCCCCACCCCCGCCCCGGCACGGTCCACCACCATAGGCGAGTTCGTGAAATGGGCCGCCGCCAACCCGCGTCACCTGCCGGACCGCCCGGCAGAGGGGTTCTTCGCGTTTCTCGGCGAGCGCTTCCCCTGCGGGAAGTAGCGCCGGGCGGCCGGCCTCAGACGAAGCGGATGCGCGCGCCGTCGAGCGGGAGGCCGGTCAGCCGCGTTTCCCACGTCTCCCCTGCGGCGACCGGAAAGGCGCGGGTCAGCGTGCCGGTGGTGACGATTTCGCCGGCGCGGAGTGGCGGGTTGGCGTCATCGGCGGCGAGCAGGGCGACCAAATGCCGCAGCGCCGGAACCGGCCCGTCCAGCACGTTGGCCGCCCGCCCGTGATCGGCATGCTCTCCGTTCCGATAGAGGTCGATCTCGAACGCGTATAGGGCGTCGTTCCAGTCGTCGTGCCGGGACGCGATCGGGTGGCGCGGGCCGATCAGCAGCGCGCCATGCAGGCCGTACCCCGCGACGGTGTCGGCGGCGGCGAACCGCCAGTCCGGAAAGATCGACTGCACGAGTTCGAAGCCATGCGCGACCCAGCCGATGCAGCCGAGCAACGCGCTTGCGTCCATGCCCGGGACCGGCGCCTCGGCGAGCCCGAAAATGATTTCCGGCTCGATGCGCGGCTCGGCGAGCCCATGCAGCGGAAAGCCCGCACCCAGTTCGGCGAGATCGAACACCGTCCGGTCGTAGAGATACCCCCAGATCGGCGCGAACACGCCGTATTCGGCCCAGATCGTCCGGTTGGTGAAGCCGATCTTGCGCCCGAGCACCGTTTCGCCCTGGCGTTCCCGCTCCGCGCGAATGTCGGCCGTGACGCGATAGGCTTCCCCGAGCCCGAAGCCGGGGCACCGGGCGGTGAAGGGCGTGAGCTGCCGCCCCGTCCCCAAAACCGCGAGCGCCTCGGACGCAACGAGCCGGGTGGTTTCGCTCCTATCGCCGGCCGCCACCGCCGTGTCCATCAGCCCCGTCCCCCGCCATGCCCGCCACCCGCCGCGAACCCGCCGCCCGAACCATGGCCGCCGGCACCGCCCCGGCCGCCCGCCCAGCCGCGCCCGCCGCCGCCGGCCCAGCCGTGGCCTCCGGCCCAGCCATGACCGCCCGCCCAGCCATGGCCGCCCCAGCCATGGCCACCGGTCCAGCCATGCGCGTTGGCATAGGCGAAGGGCGGCCCGCCCCATCCGTGGTGGAATGGACCGTAGTAACGCCGGTAACCGCCGCCGTTGACGAACACGGCGGAGCCGAACGCCACGCCGTAATACGGATAGGGGCCGAACGGGTATTCGTAGTCGTATTGGGCGAGCCGAACCGGGCCGGTCAGCGGCAGCGAAGAAAGGACGGTATTCCCCTTCGAGTACATGCACTGCGTGTAGGCAATGTCGTAGCGCTGTTGGAGGGTGGTTCCCGGCGTGTAGCCGTTATTGGGAAGAGCGGGGCCGCCGGTCTGCTGCCCGGCATAGGCGCGGCAGGCGGCATCGTCGGCCTGGAACTCCGGCAGTTGCTTGCCGCTGCTCGGCACCGCCACCACGCCGGGCGCGCTCGGCGGCCCGGCATTGACGGTGCCCGTTCCGGCGCAGGCGCCGAGCGCAAGGAGCGGTGCTAGACTGACGATCGCGGCTGCCCGGCGCATACTTGGCCTCCCCCCAGTTATTGTTGCAAGTATGAACGCCGTCCCGATCCTGACAGGGGTTCAGAGCGGCTGCCCACGCCCCTCGCCGGATTGAAGCAATAGGCGCTCGCCCCGCCGGACCAGAATGACGGCGGCGATTACGACCACGGCCGCGATGCAGCCGAAACCGATGGCGACCGGTGTCGCCAGCCGCTTCGCCTCGACCCCGAGCCAGTACGTTCCGAAGCCGTAGAACGCCGACCAGAGGGCGGCGCCCGCCACGTTCGCGGTTCCGAAGGGTAGCCAGTCCATGCGTGTCGCCCCGGCGAGCATGGCGGCGAGGGACCGCAGGAAAGCCACGAACCGGCCAAGCAGGATCACCTTGAACCCATGCCGCCGGAACAGTCCGATGGTCAGCCGCATGCGCCTCTCGTCGAGGCCGACATAGCCGCCGTAACGGGTGAGCCGCCGGGGACCGATCGAACGGCCAAGGGCGAAGCCCACCGTGCTGCCGAGGGTTGCGGCCACACCGGCGACGACGACAACCGTCGCGATCGACATCCGCCCGGTCGTGGACGCATAGAGCGCGGCGGCGATCAGCAGGCTTTCGCCCGGCAACGGCAACCCGAAGGTTTCGAAAAAGATCGCGGCGGCAAGCACGCCATACCCGTAGGTGACAAGCAGATCGGTCAGATGCTCGGGCGCGAAGAAAGACACGGTTCAGCCAACTCCCTTCGCCGACGCGCCGCCCCGATTCGACCGACCGGACGTGGCCGCGCAACGGCGAAGGTCTGGCGGGTGGCCGGGCGGAACGCTAAGACCCGAGGGCAGAGGAGCAGCATGCATGGACCGCCATCAACCGGATGAAATGCGCGCGGTTGCGCGGCTTCCCGGCCTAGACGTCGATATTCTGCATCGCCGGAGCGACGGGGCGATGCGGAGGAGATGCTGATCCGGGTGCGGGCGATGCCGTCCTTCGACGCCGCGCTCGGGGTGTTCGATGCGACCAACCCGTTCCTGATGTGGTCCCGTATGCTTCAGGCGGCGTGGGCGCCCTGGCTCGCCTTGCTCGGGGCGCCGGCGCCCCGGCAGCTCGGAGGACGCTAGGCGGCCGGATCGCCGTATCCGGCGCGCGCCGGGGCGTGGCGGCCGGGCAACGCTTCACTCCCTCGTGAGAGCGGGCGGCTTTTGCGGCGCGGCGCGGCGCGCCAACATAGCGGCAGCAATCGCCGGGGCGACAGCGGATGACGACACGACTGCTAGCGGCGGCGACGCTTGCCGCGCTGACCGCGTTATCCGCAGGGCGAGCGTTCGCCGAGGTGCCGGTCGATCCGGATCCGATCTGGACCTTGCAGATCGAGAACGACGCGCTGAACGGCACCGACCGTTACTATTCGAGCGGCATTCGCCTCGGCTGGACATCGCCGACCGACCAGAACGTGCCGGACGCCGTCTCGCGGCTCGGGCGTTTTCTGTTCCAGGATGGCCGTCAGCGCGTGTCGATCGACCTCGCCCAGACCTTCTTCACCCCGTACAACACGCAGGATAACCCGCCCGACCCGCGCGACCGGCCCTATGCCGGGGTGCTCCTGCTCAACACGGCGCTGATCCAGGACACCGAAACCACCCGCAGCGTGTTCGGCGCGAGCTTCGGCCTGGTCGGGCCGGGCGCCGGGGGCGAGGAGATCCAGAACGGGTTCCATGACCTGATCGGCGACACAAGGGCGCAGGGCTGGGGCTATCAGATCCACAACCAGCCGCTGATCCAGTTCCTCGCCGAACGCACCTGGCGCTTTCCGTTGGGCGAACTCGGCGGCGTCGAGTTCGACACGTTGCCGTCCGCGACCGGCTCGGTCGGGCTCTATCGCGATTATGCGCAACTCGGCTTGCAGTTCCGGCTCGGGCAGGGGCTGCAATCCGATTTCGGCCCGGCGCGCATCCGGCCGGGCCTCAGCGGATCGGACGCTTACACGCAAACGGAGCCATTCGTCTGGTATCTGTTCGCAGGCGCGGACGGGCAGGCGGTCGGTTACGACGTGACGCTCAACGGAAATCTGTTCTCGAGCAGCCGCCACGTGGCGCCGCAGCCCTGGCAGGCGGAGTTCCAGGGCGGCGTCGCGATGATGGCTTGGGGTTGGCGGCTATCGTTCACGCACGTGATCCGCACGCAGGAGTTCTTTCACCAGCGCGGCGGCTATTTCAACTTCGACTCGCTGGCGGTGTCCGCGAAGTTCTAAAACGGCCCCGTCCGCCCTGGACGCGACCGGCTACCCGATTTTCCCGTGGCAATGCTTGTACTTCTTGCCTGACCCGCACGGGCAAGGCGTGTTGCGCGGCGTGTTTTTCCACGTCGCGGGATCGTTGCGGTCGATCGTTCCGTCCCAGGCGGCGGCGCTGCCAAGCCGAACCGGCTGCGTTCCGACCGGCTCGCCCGCTCCCGCCAGTTCGTATTCAAGCTCGCCGCCGCCCGCCATCGCCGCCGCCGGCTCGGGGTGGCGTTCGAACATCGGCTGCGGGCGGGGTGCGAACACCGGCTCCGGCGCCTGCTCGGGTGCGAGCTGAACCCGCGACAGCATCGCCGTCACCCGCTCCTTCAGATCATCCAGCATCGTGTTGAAGAGCGTGAACGCCTCGCTCTTGTACTCGTTCAGCGGATCGCGCTGGCCGTAGGCGCGCAGGCCGATGCCGAGCCGCAGGTGGTCGAGCGCGTAGAGATGCTCCTTCCACACCGTGTCGAGCACTTGCAGCAGCAAGGATTTCTCGATCATCCGCATCAACTCGGGGCCGAGATTGGCGGCCTTCGCCGCCATCATCTCCGCCGCAGCCGTTTCGATGCGCTCGCGGATCTGCGTCTCGTCGATGCCCTCCTCGCGGCCCCACTCGGTGACCGGCAGATCGACATTCAGCACGCGCCGCACGTCTTCGGCGAGTTCCGTCAGCTCCCATTGCTCGGCGAACGCTTTCTCCGGGATGCGGCGGGCGACCATCGCATGGATGGTTTCTGCACGCATGTCGTTCACCGTTTCTTGCACGTCGGCGGCGCGCATGAACTCGCGGCGCTGCGCATAAACCTCGCGGCGCTGATTGTTCATCACGTCGTCATATTTCAGGACGTTCTTGCGGGTGTCGAAATTGCGCGCCTCGACCTTCTTCTGCGCCTTCTCGAGCGCCTTGTTGATCCAAGGGTGGACGATCGCCTCGCCTTCTTTCAGGCCGAGGCGTTGCAGCATCCCGCCCATGCGGTCGGAGCCGAAAATGCGCATCAGATCGTCTTCGAGCGACAGGAAGAAGCGCGAACGGCCGGGATCGCCCTGACGGCCGGAGCGGCCACGCAACTGATTGTCGATGCGGCGGCTTTCATGCCGTTCCGTGCCGATCACCATGAGCCCGCCGGCATCCTTGACGCGCTCATGCGCCGCGGCGATGGCGTCGCGGATTTCGGCTTCCCGCGTTTCGCGTGCCGCCGCCTCGTCGATGCCGGTCAACTCCTGCTTCAGCCGCATTTCGAGATTGCCGCCGAGCTTGATGTCGGTGCCGCGCCCGGCCATGTTGGTCGCGATGGTGACGGCGCCCGGCGCCCCCGCCTGGGCGACGATCGCTGCTTCCTGCTCGTGAAAGCGCGCGTTCAGCACCGCGTGCGGCACTTTCTTCTTTTTCAGCAAGCCGCTGATGTGCTCGCTCTTCTCGATGCTCGTGGTGCCGACCAGCACCGGCTGGCCTTTCGACCGCGCATCGTCGATCAGCTTGGCGACCGCTTCGTATTTCTCCTCGGCGGTGCGGTAGACCTCGTCATCCTCGTCGTCCCGCGCGACCGCGACGTTGGTCGGGATCTCGACCACGTCGAGCTTGTAGATCTCCGCGAACTCGTCCGCCTCCGTCATCGCCGTCCCGGTCATGCCGGCAAGCTTCGGATAAAGCCGGAAATAGTTCTGAAAGGTGATGGAGGCGAGCGTCTGGTTTTCCGGCTGCACCGCCACGTGCTCCTTGGCCTCGAGCGCCTGATGCAACCCATCGGAATAGCGCCGGCCTTCCATCATGCGGCCGGTGAACTCGTCGATGATGACCACCTTGCCGTCGCGCACGATGTAATCGACGTCCCGCGTGAACAGCGTGTTGGCGCGCAGCGATTGCTGCACGTGGTGCACCACCGAGACGTTGAAGATATCGTAGAGATTGCCTTCCTCGATGATCCCGGCCTCGCGCAGCATCTCCTCCACCCGCTCCGAGCCCGGCTCGGTCAAGGCGACCGTGCGGAACTTTTCGTCCTTCTCGTATGTCTCGGCGTCGGTCACGAGCACCTTCACGACCGCATCCACCCGGCGATACAGATCCGAACTGTCCTCGGCGGGGCCGGAGATGATGAGCGGCGTGCGCGCTTCGTCGATCAGGATGCTGTCGACCTCGTCCACGATCGCGTAGGCGAAATCCCGCTGGGTCATGTCCTCCAGCCGGTATTTCATGTTGTCGCGGAGATAGTCGAAGCCGAATTCGTTGTTGGTGCCGTAGGTGATGTCGGATGCGTAGGCGCGACGGCGCTGCTCGTCGTCCAGCCCATGCACGATGACGCCGACCGACAGGCCGAGAAAACCGTAGATCTGGCCCATCCATTC
This sequence comes from Acetobacteraceae bacterium, assembly GCA_019241425.1. Taxonomy (GTDB): domain Bacteria; phylum Pseudomonadota; class Alphaproteobacteria; order Acetobacterales; family Acetobacteraceae; genus JAFAXA01. The sequence goes on from JAFAXA010000033.1 coordinate 15,454, forward strand.
GGCGTCGCGGCGGGCGAGGTAGTCGTTCACCGTCACCACATGCACGCCCTTGCCGGCGAGCGCGTTGAGATAGACCGGCAGGGTCGCAACCAGGGTCTTGCCCTCGCCGGTTTTCATCTCCGCGATCTTGCCGTCGTGCAGGACCATGCCGCCGATCATCTGCACGTCAAAATGCCGCTGGCCGAGCGTGCGCTTGCTCGCCTCGCGCACCACCGCGAACGCTTCCGCCAGCAGATCGTCGAGCGTCGCGCCATCGGCGAGACGGGTGCGGAAATCGTCGGTCTTGGCACGCAACGCGTCGTCGCTCAGAGCCGCGATCGCCGATTCGAGCGCATTGATTTGCGGCACGCGGCGCTGGTAAGCCTTGAGCGATCGGTCGTTGGCAGTGCCGAAGATGGCGCGGGCGATGCTACCGAACATGAATACCTTCTGGGTAACGCGTGCCGCTCAATGGAAAGAAGCGGGGGAGCCGGCGGCTGGGCCGGACGATATACCGGGTCAGATAGGACCCGGCCGCCGCCCGGTCAACGACAGGGGCGAGGGAGACACATGAAGGCTCCGAAACTTGTGGCTCGGCCGGTGTTCGGCCATGATCGGGCATCCGTTCAATACAGGGTTTGATATGTCCCATCTCTCAGGGGCGATGCCCCGCCTGAGCCTGCTCGCGGGCGTCTTGTTACTGGCCCCGGTGGCGCCCTCGCTCGCGCAGGATGCCGGTTCGGGTGCCGCGCCGCCCGCGTCGGCCGCATCCCCTTCCGCGTCCCCTGGCGCGTCCCCTGGCATGTCCCCTGGCGCGTCCGCGGCCCCGGCCGATCCGGTGGTCGCCAAGGTCAACGGCAAGCCGATCCTGCTCAGCGAAGTCGCGGAGGCCGCGAAGAGCCTACCGCCGCAGATGCAGGGCATGCCCGGCCAGGTGCTCTACCCGATGGTGCTCGACCAGTTGGTGGACCGCGAGGCCCTGACCCATGCGGCGCGGAAGGACGGGCTCGACCAGGACCCGGCGGTGCAGAGGCAGATGGCGGCGGCGTCCGACCGGGCGCTGCAAACC
>JAFAXA010000272.1 GCA_019241425.1 Acetobacteraceae bacterium
CGGCCTCGTCGCGAAGCCGGCCGAGCAGGTCGCGAAACAGGCGGTGGCCGGTGGCGGCCAGGGTCTCGTCTGCGGGCGCCTGGGCCGGCAGGCCGCCGACGAAGCTCCGGAAATCGCGCGAGAAGGGCGCGGCGACCCCGGATTCCAGCCGGCGCAGCGTCGCCGCCGACCAGCGCCCGAAATCGAGCCCGAGCAGCGGCAGGTCGAGCAGCCATTCGCCCGGGTAGTCGAGCAAATCGAGCCGCACGCTCCGATCGGGCAGAACCGAGCCCAGCCCCTCGCGGGCGATCGCCAGATCGAGGGACAGCAGCGAAACGGCGCCGGTTCGCTCCGGCCAGCGCGGCGGATCGGCCGCGAGCGCGGCGAGGTGGGCCGGGTAGTCGAAGCGCGGCACGTCGTCCGCGCCGGCCGGGGCGACGCTGACCCGCAGGGCGCGGCCCGGCGCGCGTGCCCCGAGGGTCGGCAGCGCCGGGATGCCGCTCCCCTGCGCAAGCAGGTTGGCGGCGACAGAGGTGAGGAATGCCGTCTTGCCCGCGCGGGCCAGACCCGTGACGCCGATGCGGAGATGCCGGCGCCCGAACAGGTCAGCGAGGCCGAGCGGATCGGGCATTCCTGCTAGCTACGCTGGATGAGCTCGATCTTGTATCCGTCCGGGTCTTCAATGAAGGCGATCACCGTCGTGCCGAATTTAACCGGCCCCGGCTCGCGGGTGATCTTCACGCCGGTTTTGCGCATGCGTTCGCAGGCCGCGGCCACGTCGGGCACACCGACGGCGAGATGCCCGAAGGCCGTGCCCTGCTCGTATCGGTCGGTGCCGTAATTGTAGGTGAGTTCCAGCACGGTGTCGTTTGCCTCGTCACCATAGCCGACGAAGGCCAGCGTGTACTTACCGTCCGGCACGTCCGATCTTCTCAGTTCACGCATGCCAAGCTGCTCGGTATAAAAGCGAACGCTCCGGTCCAGATCGCCAACGCGGATCATCGTATGAAGAAAACGGCTCATCTGTGCTTATCCCTTGTTCCGAGAGGTGAAAGACGCCGGGTCGAGTCCGATCAGGAACAAGCCTTCCGCATCGGCTGCCTCGATGGCCGCGTCACGATCGTCAAACAACGCTCCTTCGCCTTCATAGGCGATCCCACGCAAACCGGCGGACGCCGCCGCTCGCACCGTATTCAGTCCGAGCGTCGGCAAGTCCGCCCGCCTCTCCTGGCCCGGCTTTACGAGCTTCACCAGGACACCGCCGGGTCCGGACCTTGCCAGTCCCGCACACCGGGCCAACATCGCATCCGTGCCCTCGGCGGCTTCAACGGCCAGGACGATGCCTTGTTGCACCACACAGCCTTGACCGACATCCGCGCGACCGAGCGCGTTCGCGACCTCCACGCCCCGCGCGATATCGGCGAGCGCCGCATCGTCCGGTTGAATGCAGCCCTGCACACCGTATGGCGCAAGTGCATTCCTGAGTACGTCATGCGCGCCGATGACCTCGAAACCCTCGTCCCGCAGGACGCGAATAACGGCCGCCAGCAATCCATCGTCGCCGGCGAACGCGGCGCGCCCGATCCGCGCCAGAATGCGCGTGCCCTCCGCGTCCGGTCGCAGGTCCAGCAAAGACGGCCGGCGCACCGTCCCGATCAGCACCACGCGCTGGCAGCTCCGCTCACGAAGCACGCTCAGAATGCGGCCGGCCGCGCCGAGACGCACCATCTCATGTGGAAAGCGCGCGAAGGTTGCGGGCTCGGCGTAACCGTCCAGCCCGACCAGGAATACGTCGTCACCGCTCGCACGGGCCGCGGCAGCGACACGCGCCGGCAGCACACCGCCGCCGGCGATTATTCCCAATCGACTGCCTGCCCGCATCCTGCCTTTCAGGAGTTGTAAACCTCTGTGAAAGACAGTGGCCTGACACCGTGCTCTTCGATTGTGCACGACGAAATCACGAGATCTTGATTCCCGTTTGGGAGACCGGTATGCCGCCAGATGATCCCGGAGCAGCGAGTTACCAAGCCGATCCGCGCGGCATCATGCATTGTCTTCGGATGCTTGCGGAAGAGGCTGCAACCTTGCGCCTTGCACGAACATTCGAGGCGATCCGACAGGCGCTGGAGGTTTGCGCGAGCGAAAATCGCTTGGCGCCCGCGCTCGATTGCAGCCTGCCGGACGGTTCCGAACCGCCCGCTTCACCGGCCACACGACACTGAAGGGCCTCAATCGCCGGAACCGGCGCCGGCCGTGACTTCCGAACGAATAAGGCCCCGATGGCTGGGGGCGGCGATAAAATCCAGGACCTCCAGCACGAGCGGATCCGCGCCATAACGGGCGCGGGTTTCGGCGAGACGCTGGGCGAACACGCCATCTTTTCGAAAAAGCGACTGGAAGGCCCGGCGCAGCGTCTGGATCTGCTGCTTTGAAAAGCCGCGCCGTTTCAATCCGACGACATTCAATCCCGCCAGCCTGGCACGATTGCCGATCACGCTCCCGAACGGGATGACGTCGCCCTCCACGCCCGACACGCCGCCGACCATCGCCGCGCGCCCGATGCGAACATATTGATGCAGGGCAGCGGAGCCGCCGATCACGGCATGATCGCCGATTGTTACATGGCCGCCCATGACGACGTTGTTGGCGATGATGACTTGGTCGCCGAGCGCGCAGTCATGCGCAACGTGCACGACCGCCATCAGAAGACAATCGGCGCCGATGCGCGTAACCCCGTGCCCGGTCGCGGTGCCGCGGTGGATGGTGCAGTGTTCGCGCACATGAGTGCGGGCGCCGATTTCGCATCGCGTTGGTTCGCCCTTGTATTTCAAATCCTGCGGCGGCAATCCGACGGTGCAGAAAGGAAACAGAGTGACATCCGGGCCGATGCGGGTCTGGCCATCGACCACCACATGCGATGTGAGAACGGCGTTGTCCTCAATGACGACGTCCGGCCCAACCGTGCAGAACGGCCCAACTCGTACGCCGCGCCCGATTTCGGCCTTTGCGTCGACCAGCGCGGTGGGATGGATATCGACCGACCTTGCTGGGCTCCGAATCATGTCAGTGATGGCATTCATGCGGCCGGAATTCTCCGTCGGTGTCGCTGACCGAACCTATTGCCGGATGCTCCGGCCGCAAACTCAATGATTGTTGCCTCGTGTAACCAGCGCCACCGTCTAGCAGCTCCGTTGCGATTCTGGAACTCGGCTACTCCGGCACGCGATCCATAATCATTGCGGCGTATGTCGCTTCGGCGACCGAAACACCATCCACGCGCGCCGTCGCCTGGAACTTCCAGACATTGCCTCGACTACGCTCCTTGTGGACATGGATTCGCAACTGATCGCCGGGCAGCACGGGGCGGCGGAACTTCGCGCCTTCAATGCTCATGAAGTAGACGACCTTTCCCGCCGCTTCCGGTCCGAGCGTCTCAACCACCAGCACGGCCGCGGTCTGGGCCATGCTTTCGATAATCAGAACACCGGGCATGACCGGGTGATTCGGGAAATGACCCTGAAAGAACGGTTCGTTGATGGACACATTCTTGACGCCGACCGCCGACTCGTTCCGCACGATTTCGACGACGCGGTCGATCAGCAGAAACGGATAGCGGTGCGGAATGGCATGCATGACGCGCCGGATGTCGACGACATCGGCCGCTTTGCTGGAGGCTGGATTGCCGTCGCCTCCGTCTGCTTCCTCCCGGTAGTTCATGGTCTCAGGCCATTTCCTTCACGACCTTGGGCTCACGCCTTGCCGCCCTCCGATTTCCCCCGCGCGAGCTTACGTAACGTCGCGACCTGCCGAAAGAACGCCCGCACCGGCTGCGCCGGGCTACCGACGACGTCCATGCCGGCCTCGATATCGGACATCACGCCAGCCTGGGCGCCGATTCTCGCGCGCGCGCCGATACGAAGATGGCCGGTCAGTCCGGCCTGCGCCGCGACGACGACGAAGTCCTCAAGCTGGGTAGAGCCGGAAATGCCCGCCTGGGCCACGACAACGCAGCAACGGCCCAGCCGGGTGTTGTGGCCGATCTGCACCAGGTTGTCGAGCCGCGACCCGGCGCCGATCACCGTGTCCTGCGCCGAGCCGCGGTCAACGGTGCTGTTGGCGCCGATCTCCACATCGTCTTCAATGATAACCCGACCGAGCTGCGGCACGCTGAGGAAGCCGCCTTCCCCCATGGCGAAGCCGAAACCCTCCTGGCCGATCCGCGCGCCTGGATAGATGTAGACCCGCGCGCCGAGCAGCGCGTGGCTGACGCTTGCATGCGCACCGATGCGGCAATCGGCGCCGGTCTCGACGCCGTCGCCGATCGTTGCATGCGGCCCGACCCGGCAGCGGACCCCGATCCGGGCTTGGGCGCCGATCACCGCGAAGGGGCCGATCTCGGCGGTGGGATCGATCTCCGCCTCGGGCGCCACCGCGGCGGAAGGGTGGATGCCCGCAAGCGGCGGCGCCGGCGGGTGGAACAGCGCCGCCACCCGCGCCCATCCGGCATAGGGCGCGTCGGTCACGATCGAGACGCTGGAAGCGGGCACCTTCTCGGCCAGGTCGGGATGCACGATCACCGCTCCGGCGCGCGTGGCCGCCAGCGCCGGCAGATACTTCTTGTTGTCGAGGAAGCTCACCTCCTCCGGTCCGGCCGTCTGCAACGGCGCGACGCCGTGCAGCATCATGCGCCGAGGCGGTGCATCGGCCCCGGCCGCATCCACCACCGCCGCCAGCGTGTGCGGCCCTGTTCGCGCAAAGAACCGTGGGTCGCCGGTAACCGACGATGCGCGCCCCCTCTCCTCCATGCTCAGGGTTTCGGCGCCGCTCCGGCCGGCGGCGGCGCCGAGGAGGCGACCGGAGCCGGCGGCGGGGATGGGTTCGCCTGCGCAAGCGGGTTGGTCGGCGGCTCCTGCCCGTCGGCCGGAATGACGACGGACGGCAGCACCTTGTTGAGCTGCTGGGCGACCGCGTCCGTGACATCGAACTCGTTGACGTTGAGTGCCACCTGATTGCGATGCAGAACCAGGTTCATGCCGCGGCTTTCGGCGACTTGCCGGATCACGGCAACCAGCGTGCGCTCGATCTGCGCCAACGAGAACTGCGCCGCCTCCTGGATGATCCGGTTGCGGTCGCGGAATTGGCGCTGCGCATCCGTGATGCGTTCCTGCAATTCGCGTTCCTTGGCCCGGATCTGATCGGCGCTCAGGTTGCTGCGCTGGTTGACGAGTTGCTGTTGCAGGTCACGCCACGCGGCTTGTTCCTTTTGCGCGTCGTCGTTCAGCTTTTGGCGCCGCTCGCCGATCACACGCTCGATCTCCTGCGCGGCGGTGCAGGCCCGCATGATCTCCGGAACGCCGAGCACGCCGATCACGGCGGCCGGCGGCGTCGCCCCCTTGGCGATCGACGGCAGCGCGGGCTCGGGCGGCAATTGGAATTGCGCCAGCGGACGCGGCGGCGCATCCGGCGCCGAGGCGGCGCCGGGCATGCCGATCGGTCCGGATGGAGCGAGCGGCGCAACCTGTTGCTGCGGCGCTTGCTGCGTGCGTGGACCGCCGCGCGGAGCCGCGGGTGCCTGGCGGCCAGCCGCCGGCCGTTGCTGCCCGTTGCCGCCAGGGACGAACCAGTCCTGGCCTTGGGCGTGCGCGCCTCCCGCGCTCAGCAGGAGAGCAATCGCCGCCACGGCGACGGTCGAATAGTTGCGAATATATTGCACTAGAACCTCGTGCCGAAGCCGAACCGGAAGAGTTGGGTCTTGTCGAACTGCTGCTTGAGCGTGAACGGGGTAATGTCGATGTTGATCAGGCCGAACGGCGTTC
>JAFAXA010000306.1 GCA_019241425.1 Acetobacteraceae bacterium
CGCTGCCAAGCAGCGCAACGCTCGCCGGTTCGGGCACGGGGCTGGCGGCGTGAGATCAGTGATCGCCACCGAGCCGTTGCCGACGTTGTCGGCGAGGACGACGAGGGGGTCGTTGCATGCGTCGAAACGAAGTGCCGCCGGCGCCAGCGTAGGGATATCCGTTCCCACCGGCGCCGCCGCTGTAGCCGCCCCCGCCGCCGCCGAAACCTCCGCCACCCGCGTCAAATCCGCCAGCGCCGCCGCCGCCGCCGTTCGTGAAGGAGAGACCGCCGCCGGGGGCTGTGTCCTGTAAGGTTCGTCCTGCAAACCCGCGGCGCCGTTGCCCAGCAAGCCGCCGCCCCCTCCGCCGCCCTCGCTGCTGGATCCAGGCTGGGCGCTGGCGCCCCCACTGCCGCCGCTGCTCGCGAGATCGAGGGCGTTACCACCCGGTCTGCCTGCCGCCCCCGCCCCCGCCGGCGATCAGCAGGGGAATGGTTCCAGGCCCGACGACGAAGCTCGGGCCGCCGCGGCCACCAGGACCAACTGCGCCGTTCGTGCCTCTGCCGCCCGACAGGATGCTCAGCACCCTCGGACCGAAACCACCCGCGAACCCCGCGGAACTGAAGCCGCCGCCGGCACCGATGGGACGATCTCATAGAGACCGGCAGTCTGGACCGTGTAAGTGGTGATCTGGTCCGTGTAGCCGAACGTGATCGGCGCCGCGCGGGCGCCGGACGCGAGGGTGGCGAGCGCTAGCAGGGAGGCGCCGGCGCAAGCAATGCCCGCTTGGAATGATCTCCACTCGCGGTTGGGGAATGGCGGCCTACGGGGCGCCGCTTGGCGGAGCCCAGGCTGGGCGGGGCTTCTCCGTGCAGACAAGGCCAGCGGATGCGGCGTCGCGTTTGATCCTTTGGGGTGCTTCGGACCAGTCCGGTGCAGAAGGACCATGACGGGGCCGGTCCGCCGGCTTCGGCATAACGGCCGCAACCAGGGCGCACGGCGCATTGTCCACGGCTGCCCTCGACACCGGCGCGCGTTGCGCGTGGGTTCGAAGAAAGAACGAGCAGCGCCGCCGACCCGACCCCATCGATCTCCTGACTCCCGGCATCTCAGCCTCCAATGATGTATACACCGAGCATGATTACGCTGCCGCTTATCTTCGTCTCTCATACATGTATCCACTTGACAGGCTAAGGCTCAGGCGATACTTGTACAGAAGATGCATATATGAGGGTGGCGAATGGGAGGCATCGATGGCGTCGACGAGCGCGGGCTGGAGCAGCTGGTCGCCCGCTCCTACGCCCGCGTCCGCGCCGACCGGGAGCTCGGTCCGGTATTCGAGCGGGCGGTCGATGACTAGCCGGCGCATATCGAGAGGCTGAGCGCATTCTGGTCGTCGGTGATGCTCGGCACCGGCCGATACAAGGGCACTCCGATGCCCGCGCACCTGCGGCATCGTCACCGCCTGTCCCGCCCGATGTTCGAGCGCTGGCTCGCGCTGCGGGTCGAGACGGCGGCGGAGGTGATGGCGTCGGCAGGCGCTGCTCCGCTTCGTGCCAAAGCCGCCCGGATTGCCGAGAGGCTGCAAATCGCCCTCAGCCTTGAAACCGTTGCACCGCAAACCGGCGACCGCCGGCCGGCCCGATCCAGAGGAGTGATCCCATGCGAAATGAACCCTTGATCCCGAGCGTCGATCTCACGGTCCATCACCAGATTTCCGGGATATCGGACGCGATCGCGTTCGGCTTCACCAAGTCGCTGCGCTTCGTCGCCGACACGTTCTTTGCCAAGCGCTATGGACATCGGGCGATCGTGCTGGAAACCGTCGCCGCTGTACCCGGCATGGTCGGTGCGACGCTCACCCATCTGAAATGTCTGCGCCGCATGTGCGACGACAACGGATGGATCCGCACTCTCATGGAGGAAGCGGAAAACGAGCGGATGCACCTCATGACGTTCATCCACGTCGCCAAGCCGACCTGGATCGAACGCTGTATCATTCTTTTCGTGCAGTGGATCTTCTACGTCGCCTTCTTCCTGCTCTACCTGGTCAGCGCGAGGACCGCCCACCGAGTCGTCGGCTACTTCGAGGAGGAGGCGGTGATCAGCTACACGCACTATCTGGCGGAACTGGACGAGGGACGTTCACCGAATGTCCCCGCACCCGCGATCGCCAAGCACTACTGGATGCTCCCGGAGGATGCGACGCTTCGCGATGTCGTCCTCGTCGTGCGGGCCGACGAAGCGCACCACCGGGACGTGAATCACGGCTTTGCCAGCGAACTCGCCGGCGTTCCGGCGTCCGGAGTGAGCGTCTGCCCCTATCCGGAGCACGCAGCCGAGCTCCAGCAGGGTGCGTGAGATGACAAATCCCTATCGCGTTACGCCGGTGTTCACCGAAGCAACGCTCCCTGTCGGACTTCGCAGGGAGCACCGCACCAAGGCCGGCACATGGGGCGTCATCCGAGTGTTCGAGGGAGAGCTCCTTCTGCGAACGCTCGATCACGGGGAAGACCGGGTGCTGACCGCGGGACGGCCAGGGCTGGTTTCGCCGGGCCAGCCGCACCGCGTCGCGCCGCTCGGGCCGATGCGCATGCAGGTCGAGTTCTACGACGCTCCGCCGCCCTCTTCCTGCCAAGAGGCAATCCCATGACCGCAAGCCTGACACGCCGCCAGACGCTGATGCAGGCTGGCGCCATCTGCACGCCCCCAAGATGAGTGTGGAACAGCCGATCAGCACCTGGCCGCCGGGCAGCCGTCGCCAATGCAAACGACCCGGCTTCGGCCGAGATTGGACTGACAAGGACTGCGACCGATAGGTTTGCGGCGGCGACATGGCTTTTGCGAGGGCTCTTCCCTCCCGGGTTACTCGCACGAAGTAGATACGGCTTGCCAGCTCGTCCAGTTGCTTACGAATTGTGCGGCGACGGCCGGCGAGGAGATGAGCACCAAATCTTCCACGTTCCGCGTTTCCGCTGATCTGGTCAGGTTGAAGGAGCCCGTCACGACCAGCTCTCGGTCGATGATCACGATCTTGCTGTGCGCGATTGCCTGCTGGTCATCGATCCACACGGGAATGCCGGCGTCTGAGACGAACTTCGTTACCTGAGTAACGATCGCTCGCAGCGACCCTGTCGTTGCACGGGCTGTAGTTGCCTGCGCCCAGGTATCGCACCGAGAAGCTGGCGTAAGCGGCAAGCGAGTGGTTGCCTAAGTCGGCTGCCAAACTCAAACCGCATTCGCCAAAGCGGTTCGCGCAAACGGGCCGTTGGTCCGGGCGCGCCCGCCCATGCCTCCAGGGTCTCCATATTCTGTCGCGCCCTACCGAACCGACGCCGTCCTAGGCTGGATCGTGGTGCGGCAAGGCGATGATCGGAAGCCAGAAAAGCCCAATGTGTTCGCGACGGAAGCCGCGGCCCAGGCCGAAGCGGATCGGCTAAACGGACCGGAAACAACCACCGGGCGCACAGTGCCGGGTTGAACGGAAGCCCGGCAGAAAGTAGCCTTTGTGACGGCGGCCCTACGAGCACCATGCCCGGCACTGGCTGACTGAGATGGCCGAACGTTTTCCGTTGTCCGACCACTGCGATGGCCGCCAATTCTTCAATCCCGGTTCAGCCGGAGCGTCTCGCAGCCTACTACAGGTGCTCCGATGGCGACTGCACAGTCGGCGTGCCGCCTGGCCACGCTCCGTGCCGAACGCGGTGTTTGCGCCGCCGCCGACAGCAGTCGCGCCGGACGGTGCGGCAATCACCTTCATTAACCACGCCACTTTCCTGATCCGCCTCCGCGACACCGTCATCCTCACCGACCCGATTTTCAGCCGGCGCTGCTCGCCGCTTCCGTGGATGGGGCCGGCCAGGGTGCGACCGCCAGGGATTGCCCTTACGGACCTCCCGCGTTCAGACGTCGTGCTGCTGTCTCACAATCATACGACCACATGGATTTGCCGAGCCTGCGCGAGTTGCAGCGGAGGCACACCCCGCGCCTAGTAACGATGCTCGGCAACGCTCGGGCGCTCGCTAAACTCGGGATCGCCGCAACGGACCCGCAGCGCCCGGCTGGTCGCAGCCAGCAGCGCTTTCTTCAGGGCATCGACGTCGTCCGGCAGCGAATCGGGAGCGGTCACCACACGCGAAGTGAATCACGATCTCTGGATATATGCCCCAGGAAAAATGCCGTCGAGCGCGCCCTCCCTGCGCAGGCGGGCCGGAATGTCGGACGCGGGTTTCGCCAGTCAATTCCGTCGAGCATGTAAGCGAGCTGCGAGGCGGAAATGCCCACCGTGCCGTCTGCTGGCGACGGCCACGAGCGAACATGCCGATCCCGTCATGCCAAAGAATTTTTATCAGGTCTCCTTTGACACCTCTGAACACATACAAATCGCCCCCGTGAGGATCGCGCCCAAGAGACTGCTGAACCTGGAGCGCCAGGCTGTTCATGCCCCGCCCGCATGACCGTGCGCCCAACGGCAAGCCAGACCCGCACACTTGACGGGACCGCAATCATCGCCGGTCAAGCGCGTCCAGCACCAGCCGCACGTCGCGGCTTTTACACTGCCCGCGATCCGGACCCGGTAACCGCGCGGGTGCTCAATCTCGATCAGATCAGGATCTATCGCCGACGGCGGCGCTGCGGCAGGGCGGTCCGGCGTCACCGTAACGGGCAGAAGTTGCGGCCCTGGCGCCTCGATCACCTTCTCCGCAAACCGTCGGCGCCAAGTGAATACGATGTTGGTGTTGACATCGTATCGGCGTGCCACCACCGATACCGACGCACCGGGCGCCGTTGCCGCGGCGACAATCTCCCGCTTCAGCGCCTCCGGCCGGGATTTGTGCCGCCGCCTCACCGATACAGAAGTGTCCATTATCGGCTCAATGGACATCTCTTTCGACCTCTTCGCCTCAGCCGCGCTGATCCTCTATCAGACCATCACACGGGAGTAGGC
>JAFAXA010000335.1 GCA_019241425.1 Acetobacteraceae bacterium
GTGGACCGGCGCGTCGTTGACCGCACAGCCATAGGCTGGGCGCGCGGACTGGAGGTTGGTGTGACGGTCTCGTCGCTCACTGGGAGAACTCCTTATATGTGGCTGCCGATAAGAACGCGCGTCCAACGAACGGCCGCCTGAGCAGACCGTCCCGCGCAATGCCCGACCAAGCGATCACCTCGCCGCTCCGGACACGCTTCTGGAGGTAGACGTGGCGAGGGCCGGCGCGGAAAACGGAACGCAGTTGGCCGGAGCGGCGGCGCCGCTTTCGCGCCAAGCTTCGGACGGCACAGGTCTGCACATCGCGGTGATGTGCGTTGAGCTTGGCTTCACCTGAACCAGGCAGCGGTCCATCGACCGTCCTTCTCGCTGCATGCGGCGCCGATGCGCGGCGACACTCGGGCGAATCGAATGCACGCATGCCGACTTCGCTATTCCTCTTGTGTCGTGTGCATGTCAACAAAAAGCAACCAAATCGCGGCGGGTTCAAACGAAAAAGAACAGAAATGATGCGCGCTTGCTCGAAAGGCACACGGAGTGCGATCGCAACAGGCCGCGGCGAGCACGCAGATACCGGCCGCAACGGCTCGCGCGGACACTCGTTTCCGGCGGCACGACGTCGGTCTCCGCTTTGCAAACGGCCGCATGCTCCCGGTACCGCGCCCCGGACTTGATCGGCGGTAAGCCCGGCAGCAATGTGTCCGCACGGCTTACGACGGGTCGCGGCACACGGAGTGATTGCCACGCGCGACCGCATCCGGGGTCACACGATGTCCGACACGCACCAGCAACTCATCCGATCGTCGCCGGTTTCCAAGCGGCGGCGCGCGGAATGGAGCCCGACCGCATGAGTGCAGGATCAGACAGCTTCCGGGCCGACCGGCTCGGCCGCATCGCGCTGGCGGGTGAGGCTCTGACGCGGCTTTCGCCGATCCTGGAAGCGGATCGCGCACGAGCGGTTGCCGATCTCGAAGCGGAAAACCGGTTCGCGCTGCTCGGCTCGCGCGCCGAGCCGGGTCCCTACGCGCTTCACCTTTCGATCCAGCAAGGGCGGCTCGCCTTCGACATTCGGCGCATGGACGACACGCCGATCACCGCCATCCTGCTCGCGCTGGGGCCGTTCCGCAGCCTCATCAAGGATTACGAGTTGCTGGTGAACAGCCACCTCAAGGCGATCGAGGAAGGACGCGAGGCGCGTATTCAGGCGATCGATATGGGCCGTCGCGGGCTTCACAACGAAGGCGCCGCCCTGATGATCGAACGTCTGACCAGCAAGATCAGAATCGATTTGCCGACCGCCCGCCGCCTCTTCACGCTCCTCTGCGTCTTGCATCAAAGGGCGTAGCGCCCAACGTTCGCGGCGCCGCAACACGCGGCTTGTCCGCCAAAGGGTCAAGAGGAATGAAAATCGACGGCACGCCGTACCGGAGCGTCTGGGTCGACGAGCAGGACCGATGGAGCGTCCGCATCATCGATCAAACAAAGCTGCCTTGGAAAATCGACATCTTGCGGCTGACCGACGCGCCGGCCGTCGCGCACGCGATCAGGTCGATGCAGGTCCGAGGCGCGCCGCTGATCGGCGCGGTTGCCGCGTACGGGCTTTGCCTCAGTCTCCGCCAGGACAGCTCGACGCAAGCGATGGAAGACGCCGCCGCGACCCTTGTACAAACCCGCCCGACGGCGGTGAACCTGCGCTGGGCGATCGAACGGATGCTGACGAGGCTGCGCAACACGGTGGCCGGCGACCGGGTGCGTGTCGCCTACCAGGAGGCGGCGGCGATTTGCGACGAGGATGTCGCGCAATGCGAGGCGATCGGTCGCAACGGGGCGGAACTGATCGACGAGGCGGCGCGCCGAAAGCCGGGCAAGCCCGTCAATATCCTCACCCATTGCAACGCCGGCTGGCTCGCAACGGTGGATTGGGGCACGGCGCTGGCGCCCGTATACATGGCGCATGACGAGGGTCTGCCCGTTCATGTCTGGGTGGATGAAACGCGTCCGCGCATCCAGGGTGCGGCCCTCACCGCCTGGGAACTCGGCCGCCACGGCGTGAAGCACACGGTCATTTCCGACAATGCTGGCGGCCATCTGATGCAGCATGGCGAGGTCGATCTGGTGATCGTCGGCACCGACCGCGTGACGCGCGCGGGGGATGTGGCGAACAAGATCGGCACCTACCTGAAGGCGCTGGCGGCGCGCGACAACGACGTGCCGTTCTGGGTCGCCCTGCCTTCGTCGACGATCGATTGGACAGTTTCCGACGGCATCGGCGAGATTCCGATCGAGGAACGATCTCCGACCGAGGTCACCACGGTGACCGGGCGCGCGCTGGACGGGTCGCTGGCGACCGTGCGCATCGCCGCCGCCGACAGCCCGGCGGCCAATCCGGCCTTCGACGTGACGCCTGCGCGCCTCGTAACCGGACTGATTACCGAACGCGGGCGCTGCGAGGCGAGCGAGAAAGGACTGCGCAGGCTATTCCCGGAACGCGCGGGTTAGCGTTTCGCGCTTGCCGGTTGTCGCTTTCCGGACACGGAAGGGGGTCGCGATGCCGGCCGTTGCTCGGTGCTTCGGCATTTGTTGCCCGAAGCCGCACAGACCCGGCAAGCTCGGCTTCGGAATGAATCCGCCCGCGACGCCGCGCATACCGGTTTCGGCAAGCCCGCCCGTCAGCTTCAGGCTCGCAATGCTCTTGATCGCGGCGCCGCTGGTCGCGTGCAGCGCGAAGCGACCCTCGCCGCCCGCGGCCAGCGGACCGGCGGGACCTGGGGACGCGCATGCGCCCGAGTTCGCGCGCCGGCCGAACGAGCCGTTCTCGCGCGAGGAGGTCGTTGCCATCGCGATGCGCGAATGGCGGCTCTTCGGTCAGCCCGTCGATGACGATCCGCCCGGCAGCCGGGCGCCTTTGCCTGCCGAGTTGAAGCCCGAACGCAGCCCGGGATTATGGGAGCGGGTCGGCGAGTATTGGTGGCTCGGGCCCGACGCCGACCAGTTCGAAACGAACTGGACGGGCAAGCATGACGAGACGGGCGCGCGATTTCCGGCGGACGAGGATGCGCATTACGCATGGTCGGCAGCCTTCGTGTCCTACGTGATGCGGATCGCCGGAGCAGGTCCGCGCTTTCCGTACGCCATCGCCCACTCGGATTACATCAACGCCGCCAAAGAAAGAGCGCTCGGCCATTCAGGAGCCTATGCACTGACCGCCGAGCGAATCGAAAGCTACGCTCCGCAGCCGGGCGACCTCATCTGTCTCGGTCGCGGCCTTGCGGGGCAACTCAGCTACGACACCCTGCCCGCGGGACACTTTCCCGGGCACTGCGACATCGTCGTCATCGCGCAACCGGGTCAGCTCAGCGTCATCGGCGGCAATATCGATGATGCGGTGACGATGAAGCACGTCCCCGTGACCGCGGACGGCAAGCTCGCGACGCCCGACGGCACGGTGCTCGATCCCCGCTATCCGTGGATGGTCGTGCTCCGGGTTCTGTACGACGAGGCGCCGGTGTCCTGAGGCGCTTCAGCGTTGCTGCCAGGGAAGACCCGCCGCTTTCCATCCGGCTTCCGTGCCGCGATGGCCGTTTGCATCGACCGGCCCCTCAAACCCGTCCGCGACATTATAGGCGTGCGGAAATCCCGCGCCCTGCGCGGCGGCAGCAGCAGCCCGGCTGCGCGCGCCGGAGCGGCATAGAAAGTAGATGCGATGGGCGGGTGTGAAGCCGGCCCCTCGCATCTGGTCGAGAAACGCGGCGTTCAGCTGCATCGTGGGATAGGTCTGCCAAGAAATCAGCACCGGCCGCTTTCCCGCCCCGCTCAGCTCGGGAACGCCGACGAGCGCCCACTCGGCGTCCGTGCGCACGTCAACGAGTTGCGCATTCGGATCGGATTGCAAGGCCTCCCACACGGCGCGCGCTTCGACATCCTCAACCATCGTCCCTCCGCAATCTCTCGCGTCAGCGCCGCGACAGCGCGGGGGCGCCGCCCTGAGTCTTGTTGGCGCGCCGACGCATCACGGCGCGGCCGAAGCGGCGCAACCCGGCCCATTGCTGCGCCAGGTAGCCGCCCGTCGCGAGCGCCTCCTCGCCGCTTGGATCGCCGGTTTCGGCATAGGCGCGCGAGAAATCGGCCGTTCCGTGCAGCATGTCCCACCAGGGCAGATTGGCGCCGTAGTTACACGAACGCTGGCCGGCGGCGAGGACGCCGTGATGCGCCCGGTGGAACCGGGGCGAGATGAGCAGCCGATCGCCGAGCCAGCCGAACGAGACGCGGGCGTTCGCGTGCGACAGGCTTTCGAAGAAGCGCAGCACCAGCACCAGCAGCGGGAACTGCAAGGGCGGAATGCCGATCAGCAAGGCAACCGCCGTAAACCACAGAAAGGAGATCACGTCGTCCAGCAGGTGATTGCGGTCGTCCGACCAGAAGGTCATCTGCCGTTGGGCGTGGTGAAGCGAGTGCAGCGCCCACCACGGGCGGATGCGATGCGACAGGCGGTGCCGCCAGTAATCCGAATAGTCGAGGATCAGCACGTAAAGCAGGAAGGTGAGAACGGGGTGACCGAGCAGGAACGGCAAAGCGCGTTCCAAGGTCGGCGGCACCCAGCCGTGATCCGTCAGGAAACCATTAAGCGCGACCTGCGCCTGGTAGAACCCGACAAAGGTCACGAGCGGCAGAATGCCGACGCGGGAAATGACCGTGTACAGCACGTCAACGGCAACCGCCTTGCGGTCGGGCCAGTGTTCGACCGGCCGCCACCGTTCGAGCGGCAGGCAGACGGCAAAGGTCAAGGCGACCTGCGCCGCCCCATACACCACGAACAGCGCCCAGCCATAGGCAAGGTCCTCCCACTCCATCAGGTCGAACTGATAGAGCAGCGGCACGAGGACGTTGCCCTGTATCCATCCGGCCGCAAGATCAAACAGGGTCAGCATCGGTGGCTCCGGCTTTGGTGCCGCGGGCTGGTCTACACCTTTCCGGGCATCTCACTAAAGCTGTTTAACACGTTGAGGAAACTCAGCGCCTAGCGGGCCACCGGTCACTCGGCGCGCGCGTTCAGGAAGATGCCGTGCGGCGAGCGGCCGACCGCGACCTCCGCGTGCGCGCCGCTGACCGGGTCGAGCACCGCGACCTTCGAGGCCCAGCGCTGGGTGATCCAAAGCTTGCCGTCCGGCGCGAAATCGATGCAGTCCGGGCCGCCGGGGATCGGGTAGACGCGCTTGATCTCCAGCGTCTTGGCATCGAGCGCCGTCGTTGTTCCGTCCACCCGCGCATTGACATAGATCAGCATTCGGTCCGGCGACAGGAAGAGCTGGTGCGCGCCCCGGCCAATGACGAGGCGGCGCTCGATGTGGCCATCGGCGGGGTCGACGATCTCGACCGTGTTGGCGCCCATGTCGGCGACCAGCACCCGGCCATTGTGCCACATCACGCCGGCGGGCGTCTTGCCGACCGGAACGTTCCAGACGATCGCCATGCGGGACAAATCGATCGCGGCGAGCCGGTCTGTGCCTTGCAAGCTGACATAAACGGTCGCGGAGTCCGGCGAATAGGCG
Source organism: Acetobacteraceae bacterium (assembly GCA_019241425.1). Lineage (GTDB taxonomy): Bacteria > Pseudomonadota > Alphaproteobacteria > Acetobacterales > Acetobacteraceae > JAFAXA01. The sequence goes on from JAFAXA010000335.1 coordinate 5,550, forward strand.
AGATGACTCGGCATCGAAGCGAGCGGAAAGCGTTTCGCGAGGCTCATCGTCTTGGCGTCGTAGACGTCGACCTGGTTGCGGGCGAGGCCGGTGACGGTCAGCCATTTCCCGTCCGGGCTGAACCCGATCTGGTACGGATCGGCGACCGGCAAGCGCTGGCGCACGGCGCCCGATGCCGGATCCAGAAACAGCATTTCATTGCCGACCGTGTCGCCCACGAGCAAATCGCGGCCGTCCGGACTGAGGGCAAGATGGTGCGGCTCGCGCAGCACCGGAATGCGCCGGATCTCCGCGCCCTTGCTCATATCGACGACGCTGATGGAGGCGCCCGCGGAGTTCAGGACAAAGGCAAGGCCGTGCGCCCGCGCGGCCGGCGCATATCCGGCGAGCAGCGCGGCGCCGAGGAGGAGGACGGAAAACGAGAAACGAAAGCGCATCGGCGAGGCTCGGCTCCAAACGGGCCTGCCTTATGGGGAAAAGCGCCCGTGTCGTGCAACGGCGATCTCCGGCGCGCTTCCCCGCACCGCCTCCGCCTCGCCCCGCGCGAAGGCCGCGCTTACCCAGGCGAACAAGACGCTCGCCGTTGTCGAGATCAGCAGATTGTCGGTCGCCGCGTGCACCGCGAGGCCGATCATCACCAACCGCAGCGCCCGGCGATCCAAGGCCGGCATCCGGCTCGTATGCGCAACCGTCCAGGCGACCAGGCATGCCACGAGCAGAGCCAGGCCGACCACACCGCCCTCGACACCGATGCGGAGATATTCGTTGTGAGGCGCCGTCGTGCCGGTGAGATGCGCGACCGCCGAATCGGGCGACACGATCACCTTCGCTGCCCCGAGGCCATGCCCCAACAGCGGCTGCTCTTCCCAGGCTTGCAGAAACAGCGGCCACAGTAGATCGCGCCCGCTCATGCTGCCGACGTCGGAAAGCACGTGGAACAAACGAATGTCCGAAAGCTCGCCGGCGGCGGCGATCGCAATCGGCACGACGATGGCGGCGCCGAGAATGATCGGCAAACGATGGCCGACGCGAACCGCCGGTGACGGGAGAAACAGAAGCATGGCCAGCGCAACGGCGGACGTCACCGCCATCGGCATGCGGGCACCCGCCAGCACGAGCACGCCGATATTCACGCCGAGCAGCCATAGGTCACTCGCACGCCCATTCCGCATCGCTTCGAGCAGGCAGGCGAAGATCGCGATTTCCGCGAAGCCGCCCAGGAATGCCGGGATGCCGGTTGCCTGCAAGCGGAACCCGGACTGATCGACGAAGGCGGGATGCACGCCCGCGACCGCCAGCGCGGCGCCGGCCGCGACCAGAATGCAAGGCAGCCAGCGCACGCAGCGGATCACCGCGCTCGACCATCGCACCGGCGTTCGGACGAACGAAAAGACGAAGGGCGCGACCGATCCTGCCAGCGACCGCAGGCTTGCGATCGGCTCCAACTGTGGATGCAGCCCGTGCTGCAAGCCGAGCAACCAGATCGCCAGAAAGGCGAAGCCCGGGTTGAAGAGGTCGAACGCGAATCCGTAGCGGCCGATGCATATCAGGGCGAGGCCGAGCGCCACCAGTTTCTCGGCCGCGACCAGAGCCGATGCGGTGATGCCGCCGTCAGCGAGCCAGTATTCGGGCGTGCAGCCGGTCAGCACCAGCCACGAGACGGTGGCGGCGACCGGAAAATCGAACGCAAGCAGCCCGGCGGCACAGACCGCGAGCGCGCCGCCGGCGAGCCAGAACCCGAGCGGCGCTGCGGCCGCGAGCAGCGCCGCCGCCCCCAGCATCAACCCGGCCAGGCAATGCGCGAGCCGCGGGCGAAGTGCCTGCGCATGGATCATCCCGGCCGCGATCCCGCCCGTCCTTTCGCCACGGTGGCGATCGCTTTGCGCGGTAAATCCTAAAGGAGAATGAAGGAGGCGGCGCCCCGGCGCGGCAACCGCGGGGCCGCCCGGCGTTTCTCCCTCCTGTGACCACGGAGAAAAAGCCAATGCAGATTTATCGCTTCGGACTGCTCGTGCTGGCGCCGGTCGCCCTCGCCTCGGCGGGCGCCATCGCCGCCGAGACGCATCTGTCGTCGGCGGATCGCACCTTCGTCCGGGACGCCGCCGAAGGCGGCATGGCGGAGATCGCCGACGCTCAGGTTGCGCAGCAAAAATCCAACGCGGACAACGTCAAGCAATTCGCGGGGACGATGATCGCCGACCATACGAAGGCGAATGACGAGCTGAAGTCGATCGCCCAAAGCAAAGGGGTGAGCCTGCCCTCCGGCCCGAGCCTGATGCAGAAGGGCGCGAACACGCGGCTTAGCGCAACGCCGGCCGGGTCGTTCGATCAAAGCTATGCCAGCCACGAAGTCTCGGATCACGAGGAGGACATCAAGACGTTCCGCAAGGAAGCGTCGAGCGGCGGCGATCCCGACCTGAAGGCCTACGCACAGAAAACCTTGCCGATCCTTGAGCACCATCTTGAGATGGCGAAGGCCCTCAGGAAAAGCTGAGCGAAGCCGCGCGAGGGGAGCGGGCGCGCCCCCGCCGGTGACGCGACCCGTATCCTCCGCGCGTTGTCGTAACCCGGCGGGATTTTCGGGAGTGCCGTTCGGTTCCATACTGGGCTGACGTTCAACGCCCCGCCCGGCTTGGTCGAAAGGGATTCGACCGCAATGGAACACAGGCGAACGGCCGATATGGCGCCCCGGATGGGCGAGACGGCGCGCGCGGTGCCTCGCCGCATGCGCCGTATCTTCGCGCTCGAGGATTTGGAGCCGGCGGCACGCCGGTTGCTGCCGCGGCCGATTTTCGGCTACGTCGCGGGCGGGGTCGAAACCAACGCGTCGCTGACCGACAACCGGCAGGTTTTCGGCGAACTCGCCTTTCTGCCCCGCAGCCTCGTCAACGTCACGGATCGCGCCCTCGATTGCGAGCTGATGGGCCGGCGCTACGCGCTGCCATTCGGCATCGCGCCGATGGGCGTGAGCGCGCTCACCGCCTATCGCGGCGATCTCGCGCTCGCCCGCGCCGCCGAGCGGGCGCGCATCCCCATGGTCATCAGCGCGACGTCGCTGATCCGCTTGGAGGAGATCGCGGCGGCGGCGCCGGGCGTCTGGTATCAAGCTTATCTTTCCGGCGAACGGACCGAAACGGCGCGGCTGATCGACCGGGTGGCGGGCGCCGGCATCGAAACATTCGTGGTGACCGCCGACAGCGCGGTGGTGCCAAGCCGCGAAAACAATCTGCGCACCGGCTATCGCACCCCGATCCGGCCGAATCTGGCGTTGTTGCGCGACGGGGTGACCCACCCTTTCTGGGCGCTCGGCACCTTCCTGCGCACCTTCGCCCGGCACGGCATGCCGCATTTCGAGAATGCCTATGCGGATCGGGGCGCGCCGCTGCTGTCGCGTCAAGCGGTGCGCGATTTCGCGGGACGGGAAACGCTGGACTGGGAAACGGTGCGCTTCATCCGGTCGCGCTGGGCGGGACGTCTGGTCATCAAGGGCCTGCTGCATCCCGCCGACGTCACGCTCGCGCGCGAAGCCGGATGCGACGGCGTGGTACTGTCGAACCATGGCGGCCGGCAGTTGGACGGTGCGATTTCGCCGATGCGTGTGCTGACAGCTTCGATCGAGTGCGCCGGCAAGATGGCGGTGATGATCGATAGCGGCTTCCGGCGCGGCACCGACATTCTGAAGGCGCTCGGCCTCGGCGCGCAATTTGTGTTCGTCGGCCGCCCTTTCAATTACGCGGCGGCGCTGGCGGGCGAAGCGGGTGTCGATCACGCGATCAAACTGCTGCGCGATCAGTTGCGTGCCGATCTCGGGATGCTCGGCTTGCGCAGCCTCGCGGAGATGGATCGCCGGGTGATGTTTCTGGACCGCTTCGCCGCCCTTCGGCCGGGCTCTACCGGTTAGACGTGCTGGCCGCCGTTGATGTGGATCTCGGCGCCGTTGATGTAGGAAGACGGGGCGGTGCAAAGAAAAAAGATCGTTTCCGCCACCTCGGCAGGCTTACCGAGCCGCCGCATCGGAATGTCGTGCTCGACGATCCCTTCCGTTCCGGGCGACAGGATCGAGGTGTCGATCTCGCCCGGCGCGATCGCGTTCACGCGCACGCCGAGGGGGCCGAAATCATGCGCCATTTCGCGGGTCAGCGCCGCGAGCGCCGCCTTGGAGGTGGCGTAGGCGACGCCCGCGAACGGATGCACGCGGGAACCGGCGATCGAGGTGACGTTGACGACCGATCCGCTCGCCGCCCGCAACTCGCCGATCAGCCCGGCGGCGAGCAGGGCGGTCGAGAACAGATTGACCCGGAACACGTGCCGCCAAAGCTTGGCGTCCGTTTCGAGCACGCCGAGTCGGCTGCCCCCCTCCCCTTTGGGCGAGATCGCCGCGTTATTGACGAGAGCTTCGAGCTTGCCGTTGTTCAGCCGGTCCCGGATGGTGCGGATGCCGTCCGGCAGCGCGTCCATGTCGGACAGATCGAGCTGAACATGGTTCCGCTCTCCGCCTTCCCACGGGCATTGGTCCGGGAACGCATGGCGAGACACCGTCAGAACGCGCCAGCCCGCCATCGCGAAGCGCTTCACCGTCGCATGGCCGATGCCGCGACTGGCGCCGGTCAGCAACAGCGTCTTGCGGTCATCGGGCATGGACCGGTTCCCTGAACGTGGCGCGAGCGTCGATCATAGGGGAGCGGCGCCCGCCCTGTCACACAGGCCGTTGCGTTGGCGGCATCGGGGTAACGGCGCGCGCCGTTAACCGTCGAGAGCCCGGCTGGCGCCCTCCGGCAAATGCTGCCGGCTCTCCTCCAGCGCTTCCCGCAGACGGCTGGCCAGCGCGGACCGCGTATAGGGCTTGCGAAGAACCCCGTCGCCTTCCCCCAGCGGCGACGCGGTGGTCAGCAGCACCGCAAGCGCCGGATGCGACCGGCGGGCGCGCCTCGCAAGGTCGAGCCCCGACATCCCTGGCAGCGCCATTTCGACGACGATGGCCCGGATCGCGGGATCGTCGGCGAGCATCCGCAACGCGGCACCGGGACTGGCGGCCGCGACGACGTCGTAACCGAGCCCGCGCAGGATCTTCGCGGCGTCCTCCCGCAATCCCAGATCGCCGTCCGCGACCAGAACCCGGCACGCCGTTCCGTCCGCCTGCGGCGCCGGAAGGCGGCTCGGGAAGGCGAGCCCGATCGTTGTTCCCCCGCCCGGCCGGGACTGGAGTTCCAGGCGGCCGCCGGACTGGCGCATAAACCCATAGGCGGTCGATAGTCCAAGTCCCGTACCGCTGCCCGGCGGCTTGGTCGAGAAAAATGGATCGAGCGCCGAGCGTGCGACCTCCGGGGTCATGCCGGCGCCGTTGTCGCGAATGGTCAGCACCGTCTCGACCGGCTCGCCCGCGCGGCTGCGGCGCGTCCGCACGCCGAGCGTGATCGTTCCCGGTGCCGCCAACGCTTCTTTTGCATTTGTAACTATGTCGAGGAGCACGGTCCGGAGCTGAGCCGGATCGGCTTCGATCGTCGCCTCCTCCGTTTCAAGGTCGAGAAGCAGCGAATTGGCCGCTCCCGCCGCTTCGGCAAGTATCGGCTGCAAATGCTCGAGCGCCCGCCGCAGTTCGATCGTCTGCTGCTGCAACCGTTGCTGCCGGGCGAAACCGATCATCGATCTGGTCAAGGTCGCGGCGCGTTCCGCTGCCACCTGCAGCCGTCCGAGGCGGCGCTTTGTCATCGGGTCGGTGCCGCTGGCAAGCAGCGGTTCGAGATTGCCCTGAATGACCGTGAGCAGATTGTTGAACTCGTGCGCGATACCGCCCGCCAGGCTGCCGACGCTTTCCAGCCGGCGCGCTTGCTCCAACGCTCTCTCCGTATCGTGCCGCCGTGACACATCGACCTGGGCGCCGAACAGATAGCGGAGCGCACCCCCTTGTTCGAAGACCGGGCTGATGAAAAGCGCGTTCCAGAACGGCGTCCCGTCCTTGCGGTAATTCAGCAATTCCTCGCACACCGTTTCGCGACGGGCCACGGCCTCGCGAATGCGCCCGACCGCCGCGTGATCCGTGTCGGGTCCTTGCAGAATGCGGCAGTTGCGCCCGACGAGTTCTTGGGGAGAATAGCCGGTCAACGCGCAGAATGCTTCGTTTGCGAACACGATCGGGCAATCGGGGCGATTGGGGTCCGACACCATCATCGGCATCCGTGTCAAAGCAACGGCAACAAAGAAGATGCCGCTATCGCCGGCGCTACCGGCAACCTCCGGCAATGCCGGCAACGAAAAAGCGTTCTCCATCAACTATTCATGAGATCGCGGGCGCCTCATGCTCCGCTCCGAATTGTGCCGGAACGCTTTGCGGCACTGACGGTTGCAGGTCAGTGACCGCCATAGGAATCTAAGCTCATGCCCGATGCGGCGGACGAACCGACGATTCTGCTGGTGGAGGATGAGTTCCTGATCCGGTTGTCGCTGTCGGAAGCACTGAAGGATTACGGCTTTGCCGTGATCGAGGCGGACGCGGCGGCGGACGCGATGGCGATCCTGCGTTCGGATGTTCCGATCGCGATCCTGCTCACGGATATTCATCTCGGCAAGGAAGTGGACGGGCTGGATCTCGCCCGGGCGGCGCGCGAGATCAGGCCCGATCTCGCCGTGATCTACATGACCGGCCGGCCGCGTCCGGAAGAGTTCGCCCGCCATCCGCCCCGGGAAATCTTCATCGCAAAACCGTTCCTGCCGTCGGAGCTGGCGCGGCTCGCACGGAGCCTGCTCGCAACCGGCTGACGTCCCTGCCTCGGCGTGGCAGAACCGGGCCGAGGTCCGACCGCGATGAGCCACACGCCGGTTCACATTTTCGAATCGATCCTGCTGCTGCTGGCGAGCGCCGTCGCGCTATCGCTGGTCGCGCGCCGGCTCGCGATCCCTCCCGCAGCCGCTTTTGTGGTCGGCGGCATGGCGCTCGCCCTCACGCCGGGGCCGCTGGCGCTGACGCTCGACCCCGATCTCACGATGGTACTGTTTCTGCCTCCGCTGCTGCAAGCGAGCGCGTTCTTCACCGTGTGGCGCGATTTCCGGGCCAATTTGCGGCCGATCCTGTCGCTGGCGATCGGCTGCGTCGCGTTCACGACGTGCGCGGTCGGCTGGATCCTCAAGACGCTGCAACCGGACCTGCCCTGGGCCGCTTGTTTCGCCTTCGGTGCCATCGTCTCGCCGCCCGACGCCGTCACCGCCGCCTCCGTCCTGGAACGGCTGCACATTCCGCGCCGGCTGGTGACGGTGCTGATGGGCGAGAGCCTGGTCAACGACGCCTCCGGAATCGTGCTCTATCGTTTCGCGGTCGCGGCGGCGCTCACCGGCGCTTTCAATCCGGGGCTTGCGGCGCTGCAATTCGTCTACGTGGCGCTGGGCGGCGTCGCGGTTGGGATCGGGTGCGGGTTCGCGATCACCTGGCTGCTGCAAAAACTGCACGACACGCATCTCGAAATCGCCATCAGCTTTCTCGCGGGATGGCTCGCGTACATCGCCGCGGAGGCGCTCGGCGCGTCGGGGGTGCTGGCGACCGTCAGCGTCGGACTTTGGCTCGGCCGGCGGGGGCATACGATGTTCTCCGCCCAGACCCGTCTCGAAGCGCGGGCCACGTGGTCCTTCGTCATCTTCGTGCTCGAGGCGATGGTGTTCATCCTGATCGGGCTCTCGTTGCGCGGCGTGCTGGACCGGCTCGGTCCCGACGCGTGGCGCATGCTGCCGCTCGCCGCCGAAGTGACGCTCGCGACCATCCTGATCCGCTTCTTATGGGTGCTGCTCGCCACCTATCTCCCGCCCTGGATCCCGCCCGGGCTGGGCAAGAGCCGGCCGCCGACCTTCGCCGTCGCCTGCATCGTTTCCTGGGCGGGAATGCGTGGCGTCGTCAGCCTCGCGGTCGCCCTCGCATTGCCGCACGATTTCCCGGGGCGCGACGTCGTGTTGTTCCTGACCTTTGTCCTGATCTGCTCGACCGTACTCGTTCAGGGCACCACATTGGGGCCGCTGATCCGGGCGCTCGGCATCGCCGTCAACGATGATGGGAGCGAGCGGGCGATCAAGGCGCAGGCCCGCGCGTCCATGCTGCGGGCGCAGCTCGCGTTGCTCGAGCAGCAGAGCCAGGATGACCTGCTGGGACCGATCGCCCGCGACATGCTGACGGAGTTCCGCGACCGCATGGAGGAAGCGGCGCTCGATACGGGTCTCACCGGCCCCGCGAAGACCGAAACCGCGGCCAAGATCGGCTTGCGGCTCGCCGCTCTGCAAGCGGCGCGGGCGCACGCCTTGGAACAGAACCGCGCCGGCAGCCTGCACGACGCCATTCTGCTCAGCCTCGAGCGGGAACTCGACGTGGAGGAGATCCGGCTACGCGCCGACCTGCGCAGTTTAGGCTGAGTGCGGCCTACGCGGCCCGGGTGCGGGCGCGAAAGCGCGCCGGATCGATGCTTGCGACAATGCGCGCGGCCGGACCAGGGTCGCGCCCGGCAACCAGGGCCGCGACCAGTTGGCCGGCCGCCGCCGAGGTCTGGATGCCGTAGCCGCCCTGGCCCACGCACCACATGAAACCCGGCGCCTCCGCGTCCCAGCCGAAGGCAAGGTTCCGGTCGGGCGTGAAGGTGCGGAGCCCGGCCCAGGCCCGCTCAACCCGCCGCACGTCAATCGCGACCGCCTGCTGCATGCGGTCGATCGCGAGCGCGATGTCCAGTTCCTCCGCCTGCACGTCGTGAGGATGCACCGGGGTTTCGTCGCACGGCGTCGCCATCAGGCGCGTTCGGGCTTCCGGGCGGATATACCAGCTATGGGCGACATCCCCGAGCAGCGGCCATTCCGCGACGTGCCATGGCGCCGGATCGATGATGACACCGGTGCGCCGGCATGGCGCGAGGCCGAGCGGCGCGACGCCGGCCGCCGCCGCCACCTCGTCGCCCCAAGCCCCGGCCGCATTGACGATCACCGGCGCGCGGAGCCGGGCTGGCAGCAAGGTTCGGATCTCCCACTCCCCTTGCCGTCGCTCGATGCTCTGCGTGCGGCTGCGCGTGACCAGCAGACCGCCATGCGCCTTCGTCTGGCGAAGGAAGCCGCCATGGATCGCGGCCACGTCGAGGTCGAACGCATCCCGCTCGATCGCGGCCGCCGTTGCGTAGTCCGGCCGCAGCGCCGGCACCATGCGCCGGAGGTCCGCGGCTGCCAGCGGCTGCACGCCCGCCCCGGTGCTGACCAGATGATGCAGAAGCGCCTCTTGCCCCGGCGGCGCCAGATACACCATCGGTCGCGACCGCAGCAGCGGAACCTCGGTGAAGCCGGCCGGCGGTTGCTCGAAAAACGGCCGCGACAGGCCGGTGAGCACCTGCACGTCGGGCGGACCGTAATTCAGAATCCACATGGCGGCCGAGCGGCCGGTGGTGTGATAGCCGGGCGCCTCCTCCGCCTCCAACAGCGCGACGCGATGGGTCGGCGACAAGGCGGCGGCGGTTGCAGCGCCGGCGATCCCGGCACCGACCACGATCACGTCGAACCGGGCAGTCTCCATCGGTGAAAAATGGCCGCGGCAGCCCCGGCCCGCAAGCCGCGCCTATTCGGCCGGTTTCGGTTCGACGGAGCCGGCCGCCGCGCCAGGTTCTGGAGAGGGCTGCGTGCCGGTAGTCGGGGTCTTCATCATGGCACCCGTCATCGGGATGAAGAACACGCCCATGTCTCGCTTCGAATGGATCTTGCCGTCCTCGTCCTTGGTGTAGACGTAGAGGATCTGACCGCGCTTGAACGGCTGCCCGATCGGAATGATGAGACGGCCGCCCGGCTTCATCTGCTGGAACAGATCGGGCGGGGCGTACTGGGCCGCGCAGGTGACGATGATGATGTCGAAACCGCCCTGCACGTCCGGCCAGCCGTAATAGCCGTCGCCGATCCGGGTATGCACGTTGTCATAGCCGAGCGGCGCGAAGATCTTGCCGACCGCGCGACCAAGCGGCTCGACGATTTCGATCGAATACGCCGTCTTCACGATGCGGGACAGCAGCGCGCTTTGAAAGCCGCTGCCGGTGCCGATTTCGAGCGTCACGTCGTCCGGACCAGGCTTGGCGACCTGCGTCATATAGGCCTGGCCGAGATAGTCGGAGAGCGCCGAGCCGTAGCCGAGCCCCCAGGGTTTCGGGTCTTCCTCGTATGCGTCGGCGGGGGCGCCCCGGTGCTCGGAATAGAGGTAGTGGAAATACTCGCGTGGCACGGCCTCGAATGCGGCGAGGACGCGTGGATCGGCGGCGCCGCGATGCGCCTGCAAGTAGTCGGCAATGCGCTTGATCGCCGCCGGCTTGCGCGCCTGGATCGCCTCGAATTGCTCATCGGTTAGCGTGCACGGGCGGCCCGAGCGGGCCATCGCCTGTTCGAACGCCTGCCGGGTCCATGCGGCGTCAGCAGAGAGGCCCGGGCCTGCGATGGACAGTGCGGCAGTGGTTGCGATCAGGCGGCGGCGCGTGAGAGCGCCGGTGGACTTCACCATCGAAGGACCTCTGAACGGTCACAGGTTATGAAAGCCACATTTGGATCCGACGGAGTCGCGATGCGCTCCCATCAAGCAATGCAATAGCGCGGCTTGGGGGAGGGGCCGATACATTAGCCTTAGTCCTTCCAGCGAGTTAGACGAGCCATTCCAGCACCCGCCGCAACGCTGATGATAACGACGGCGGGAGCAGAAATGAACAGACACCACTCAAATGCCATCTGTTCCCAGCCCTCGGGGAAAGGAACCGCCCCTGCTGCGAAGAAGGCCGCCGCCGCGCTGTAGGCTGCTGCCGCCGCACTCAATGTTCGGTCTTCGGAACTGAGTGCCGCTTCCAACCAAAGAAAGGCGGCAAACAGGGCGGTCAGGCCCGCACACATCATGCTCAAAAATCCATGCGGCAGGCGCAAGTCCCAGCACAGACCTGCCCAGGTAACAAGGATGACTGGGAGCATCACGAAGACGATCGCAAGTGCCCGAGTAGGTTTCAGGATAACCGCCAACCCATCCTTTTTTGCAAGCTTCTCATTCGATCGCCTTAAGGAGCAGGCTTTGGCTTGGTGTTGCATCTTCGCGTGTACGAGGCCGCAATGCGGTTTTCGAGGACGACCGTGGGACTAGAAGTTCACCTGACCGATGCGTATAAACGGACCTGGCCAGCTACTGCATCCTCAGATCGGGACGTTGAGCGCCGTATTGACCCGGGCCACAACCGGTTTGGGCAAGTTCAGTCTCCTCGCAAGCGTTGCGAGGTAATCCCGCTCAGCCTGGGTATCGACGTCGATCGCCATGATCGACGCGGCGTAAACCTCGACCGCCTCCTCAGGCGTGGAGACGTCACGGACCAAGCCGATGATGTCCACCGGACGTTGCATTTCGCCGATGATGAATTTGCGTGCTGCGTCATCATAACCGTGCTTTTCGACGGCACCCGTGATCCGCTGCATTTCTTGCTGATCGATCTCGCCATCCGCTTTGGCCGCCTGAACCATTGCACGCACGATGAGTGTGGCCCGGCGTTGGAGATCGCCCTCAGTTTGCGGCAATGCCGCCGCCATCATGGCGCCCCCTAAGCCGCCCGGCGAAGCCTGTGCGGAACCCGGCCCGCCGCCGGCGGCCGCCGGCCGCCCAGAGGCGGCCTGATTCTGTAATACGGAAACGGCCAGGCTACCCAACACAGCGAGAAGGCTGCCGCCTACAGCGCTGCGGCCGCCGCCCAGTAAAGCACCTGCAAGACCGCCTAACCCACCAGCACCATGGTTGTTGTTGGTTCCCGCTTGCTGCGGCGGCGAGGCCGCCGCTCGCTTTGTCATCTCCACAACGGCGCCCAGCACGGACCCAAGTCCGCCTTGAAATCCGTCCCCAGCCGCTGAAGAGCCGCCCGAACGCGTGAGGCTGCCGAGCAAACTCTCAAGGCCCCCCTGAGATCGGGCGCTGACAGAAGGGCCCCCGAGCTGCTGCAGTATCTGCTGCAACACGCCACCCCCAGCAGCTTCCTGCTGAACCGTTCGGCCCAAACGGTTGGCCGCGAACGAAGAGGGTTGGTTCTCGGCGAGCACGCCGAGGAGCTTAAGTGCATCAACCATTACGGCTTTCCTTGTCTGTTCAGATGATCTGTTCAGTCCTCTGGGGAATAACGGAGTTGGCGTAACGTCGAGACCCAAAGTCGGATTGTCGAAGCGTGCGGCCAGTCCGAATTAGCGGGCATTCCGAAATCGTAACAGTCTTGGTGCGACAAGAGACAATCGGAGTGAGAGTGCAACGGTGCCTCCGCCACCGGGTGGCCATTCTTCGACTTGGGGCCGAACACCAGCGCGTCAACGGAATGTCCATGCCGGCGGTCGCGCATGCGGAGTTGTGGAAAAGAACCGCGCCGAGCAGATCGGCCAGCAAACATTGCGCCGCGAGGGGTTACTACGCGCGACTGATGCGCGAGGTCTTCTCAACGACAAGCGTGTCTGGAGGAGCCTCGCTGTGCAGCCAGCGGCTGACAAAGCCGGCGAGCACGGCCCCAATAATCGGCGCGACCCAGAACAGCCATAGCTGTCCCAAATGATCGCTTCCCGCGAACAGCGCGGGTCCCGTGCTGCGCGCCGGATTGACGGAGGTGTTGGTGACCGGGATCGAGACGAGATGGATCAGCGTCAGCGCGAGGCCGATCGGGATTCCGGCGAACCCCGTGGCGGCGCCCTTGGAGGTGCTGCCGATAATCACGAACAGGAAAAAGAACGTCATGATGACCTCGGTGAGAAAGCACGAGCCGAGGCCATATTTGCCCGGGCTGAGGGCGCCATAGCCGTTGGAGGCAAAGCCTTCCGGCTGCCACCCCGGCTTGCCGGACGCAATCACCCAGAGCACCCCGGCTGCGATCACGGCCGCCACGACCTGGGCGACGATATAGGGAACCACATGCTTGTTGGCGCACTTCCCCGCCGACCAGAGGCCGATCGTGACGGCGGGATTGAAGTGGCCGCCGGAGATGTGTCCGACCGCGTAAGCCATGCTCAGCACGGTGAGACCGAACGCCAGGGAGACGCCGGTGAAGCCGATTCCCAATGCGGGAAAGGCCGCCGCTAGAACAGCGCTGCCGCACCCGGCGAACACCAGCCAGAAGGTTCCGAAGAACTCGGCCGCGACCCGCCTTGCTATGTCGTCTTGCATTTCTGTCATTTGCTCCTGGCGATACATCAATGTTCTTCGACGCAGGGCGCGGACCTCGCCCCTCGAGCCGGATGGTATTCGTGCGTGAGCGGAGCGGGACGCCTGTCAGAAGCGGCAGCGGTGCTCATCTCGTGCCTGGGCGGGATGCGCCATCGCAACCAGATGCCCAATGCGAGTGTTGCGAGCGCTGTCCAAGACAGCAGCACCAATGCGATAACAATCACCGCACCCGCGATCCAGACGATCGCCGCGGTTGCCGAAACGCCCATCACCGCCCGGGCCCAGACCGGGGCAAGGTATTCGCGAACGGCGATGGGAGTGCCGGGAACCTGACAGCCGTTCGGCTGCAAGCCGGGCCGCAATGGCCCACTCGGGCAAGCCATTTGCAAAGCCGCACCGTCCGTCATCGCTCGGGGACCTCCTTTGGCCTGACCCCCCTCCTAGGGTTCCGTTTTTCTACGAGCCGGGTGAGTCGATCCGCCTCGGCCTGCGCGTCTTCCTCCGTCGGGAACAGGTGAGGCATCTTTGGTAGCCACCCTCCTCCAGACCGAACGACCACCCAACCGTGAACCATTCCGTTACGGTATCGGACCACACGAAAGGGGTCGCTTAGCAAGAGCGCGCAGCGAAATCCGCCGCCGTCAGAACACGAACGAACACCCGGGCTCTCTCTTACCAAAGGAGCCTCGCACGTCGGAGACGCGCGAGGCCGAGTTGCGGAATATAACTACCGGCGGAACACCCCCGGTGACTCCTACGTAGAGGCGATATGTTCGTTTGACCAGAACCAAACGAAGGGACTTTTTCAGGCGCCGCAGGAAAGTTACGCGGCAGAGTGAAACTAAATGGTAATGGGTTCGGAATAAGAAATTCTTCTAATTTATGCGACGTTCTGGGCATGCGGCGCTCTTTGCGCCGGGACATCGGCGGCCCTGCTCAGGCTGGTCAGGATCTTCGGATACGCGATCACTCTCAGCCCTGGGTTCAGAACGCCGTTCGCTCAGACGACGCGTCGGCCAACGCGCGGGCCATTTTTTCTCATTCATCTTTCTTGCCCGTCGTCACCGATTGGCTGCGATGGGTCCATGCTCTAGAATGCCCCGGCGCACACAGAGGTCCGCAGCCAGCCGATGCCGGTCACCCATAGACCCCTGGTGCTTGATAGCAACAGCGGCGCGGAGCCGTGCGCCTCGTGCGGTGCGCGCCTGCACAGCGTCTGCAACGCGCTGGACGGCGACGACCTG
>JAFAXA010000158.1 GCA_019241425.1 Acetobacteraceae bacterium
GGATTAGTGGTGCTGCGACCGTCGATGCGCCGCCAAACGGTGCTCGCCTTCGCGTCGAAGCTACCGGCGTGTACGGTGGCGATGGAGGCTTGTTGCGGAGCGCATCATCTCGGCCGGCTACAGGCGGCGCAGGGCCACACGGTGAAGCTGATGTCGCCGGAGTATGTCCGGCCGTATGTGAAGGCGCAAAAGAACGACGACCGTGATGCCGAAGGGATCGCCGAGGCGGCGTCGCGGCCGACTATGCGATTTGTCGACCTTAAGAGCGAGGCGCAACTCGATATTCAAACGCTGCACCGGGTTCGCTCGCGACTGGTCGGCGCCAGAAGGACGCTGCTTAACCAGTTACGCGCAATCCTTTTCGAGCGTGGTCACGCCTTCCCGCCCGGCCGACGCAATCTCGAACGGGCCGTTGACGCGCTGCTGCTCGGTTCTGAGGCGGCGCTTGGCACCCGCATCCGCAAGCTCGTAGCCGATATCCTTGCCGAGTGGCAGGCGCTCGACCGTCGGATCGAGGCCCTGAACGGCGAGTTCGTGGCGCTGGCTCGGGCGGACGATGCGACCCGCCGGCTGGTCTCCATCCCCGGCGTCGGCGTGCTCAACGCAACCATTCTGCGGGGCTGAAGCACGAGAGCTTCTGTCCGATGGTGCGCCACAGTGCTTCGCGGTTGCGGGGCGCAGCGTTGCGCAGGAGCGCCTTGAGCTTGGCAAACACCTGCTCGATCGGATTGAAGTCGTGCGAGTAGGGCGGCAACAGCAGCAATGTGGCGCCTCTAGCCTCGATCGCTGCGCGGGCCGGCTCGCTGCGATGGCTGCCCAGCCGATCAGCCACAACGATGTCGCCGGGCCGTAGCGTCGGCGTCAGAAACTGCTCGACCCAGGCCACAAACGCCAAGCCATTGATCGGGCCATCCAGCACGAGCGGCGCGACGATCCGATCGTGGCGCAGCCCGGCGAGGAATGTCGTCGTCTTCCAGTGGCCATAAGGGGCCAAGTCGATCAAACGCTCGCCGCGAGGACAGCGACCGACCAGCCGGGTCATATTCGTCTTGGCCCAGGTCTCGTCGAGAAAAATCAACCGGGTCACGTCCAGTCGGGGTTGCAACTCTCGCCATAGCCGACGGGCTTGAACGACGTCGGCGCGCATCTGCTCGCTCGCCCGCAACGACTTTTTTTCAGCGTCAGCCCGAGTTGGATCAACGTCTTCCAAAGCGTCGTCAAACCCGCCGTTACCCCATGCGTCTCGGCCAGCCACTCGCGATGCTCAGCAAGGGTCGCGTCCGACGTCTGCCGCACCCGCTCACGAAGGGCGTCATGCAGATGCACCAGCTTGCGCGCCACCGGCGGTTTCTGCGGCCGCGGCGTGACCGCACCGGTCTGTAGCAGGCGTTGGCGTGCTTTGATCACATACGACGCGCTGACCGAGAACTGCTCCGCCACGGCTCGCGCGGGAAGGTGATCCAGCGCGAGAACGCGATCTCGTAGGTCTTGCCCATAGGTCTGACCACGCCGCCACGCCATCGAGCCCTCCGACAGAAGCCGGAGACCGATGAATCACGCCAATCCGCGCCGCTCAAAGACCAAAACGCGATTCCACCCTGCAAGGAACCGCTCTAGCGGCTCAGACCGCCGGTTGCGGCACCATCCGCCCCTGCCGGTGCCGCACCCACCAGCACAGAACGGCCACCGGAGCGCCGATCAGCGACGTGGCGACGAAGAACCATTCGAACCCCAGCCGCTCGATCAGGAACCCGGACGTGCCGGCGAGCAGGCTGCCGGGGAAAGCGCAGATCGAGGTCAGCAGCGCATACTGGCTCGCGGCGTGCTCGTTCGCGGTCAGCGTCGACATATACGTAATCAGAACGATGGACGCGAAGGCGTAGGCGAAATTGTCGACGCTCACCGCGAGCGCGAAGGTCCAGAACTCGCCGCCGCCGTGATCGCCGTGGGCGGCGAGATAGGCGAGGCTGAGATGGGACGCGGAGCCGAACACGGTTCCGAACAACAGGCTCGCCATCATCCCCATGCGCGGCACCAGCCAGCCCGCCAGGAACGTGCCCCCGAGCCCGACCCAGAACCCGAACAGTTTCGTGACGGTCGCGATGTCGGAATCCGAATAGTGCAGGCTTTTGAACAGCGGTATCGCCATCGCGCTCGAGATGTAGCCGGGCATCCGGAACCCGGCGACCATGAGCAGAATGGGAACCGCCAGCGGCCCGAGCCGCGTCATCATCTCCTTGATTGGCGCGACGATCGTCGCCGCGAAACCCGGATGGTCGGCGCGCGCGATCTTGTCGGACGGCGGCTCCGGCGCCAGCAAGGCCGCGATCATGCCGGGCGCCATCAGCGCCGCCATGCAGAGATACGAGGCGCGCCAGCCAAACGCGTCCGCGAGATAGAGCGCTCCGGCGCCGGCCGCGAGACTGCCGGTGCGCCACCCGATCTCGGCCCAGGACGACATCACCGATTGCCGCTCGGCCGAGGCCACCGTGATCCGCCAGCCGTCGATCACCACGTCCTGTGTCGCGCCCGCGAAGCCGAGGGCGAGCGAGAACGCGATCGTCCAGGCGAGCCAATGCCCGGGATCGCCGAACGCGACCCCCGCGAGGGCGAGCATCACCCCGATCTGGGAGACGACGATCCAGCCCCGCCGCCGCCCGAGCAGGCGGCCGAACAGTGGCGCGTCGTAGCGGTCGAGGAACGGCGCCCAGACGAATTTGAGCTTGTAGGCGAATGTCATCTCGCTCATCAGGCCGAGCAGCCCGATCGGCACCCGGGCTTCGGACAGCCACGCCGACTGGGTGGCGTAGACGAGCAGAAACGGAATGCCGGAACTGAAGCCGAGCCCGAGCATCGCCTGCAGGCGGCGGTCGGAAAACAGCTCGCGCGGGGAGGGCCTCTTGGCTTGTGCCGCTTGCATGGGCCGCACTCTGCCTCAAGCTCGGCGTCCTCGCATCCCTCGCGAGCGGCGCCGGCCCGGCTACGCCTCGACGGGCGCGCGCCGCCGCAGCCGCAACAGGCGCATGCCGGTGATCGTCATCATCAGCGCCGTGCCGACCGCGGCGCCAACGAGGATCGGGGCAAACCAGCCGAGCCACGCCAGCGGCCCCATCAGATACAACGCGTCGTCCGGATCGAAGCCCCATTTACCGGCATAGGCGCGGGTGTTCGGCGGGCTCAGCCGCTCCAGCTTTTCGGAGAACATGTTGCAAAGCAGCAGCGACGTTCCGCTCAGCACGCCGAGCGGAATCGCCCAGGCGCCCAGGAAGGAGTGCCGCAACCCGACGCCGATCGCGATGAAGAACAGCACGTTCACCGCATTGTCGACGTAGTAGTCGTAGAGATGCCCGCCGGGGGTCATCAGATCGCCCATGCGCGCCAGTTCGCCATCCATCCGGTCGAGAAACGCGGACAGAATCCAAACCGCGCCGCCCCACCACAGCGCAGGCCCGCTGCCGGCGGCGAAGCAGGCACAGGCGGCCAGTCCCGACAGCAACCGCAGCGTCGTCAGGTGATTCGGCCGCACACTCGTGCCGATCAGCGGCCGAACCAGCGGCCGCGCCATTCGATGCGTCCAGGACCCGCCGATCATGACAGAACTCCGGGAACGGGGCCGGCGGGTGCGGCCGGGCGGCGCGCTTCCAGCCATTGCCACGCGAGGAGGCCCGGCACGCCCAGCACCACCTCCCGCAGCCGCTTGACCAGGGACAGCGCGATCGCGACCTCCGGCAGCAGGCCGAACAACCCGCACACGACGATATAGCCGCCTTCCTGCACCCCGAGCGCGCCGGGCACGGCGAAGCCCGCCGATTTCAGCGCCTGGCCGAGGCTCTCGATCACCAATCCGGGGACCGTGCCGACGTCATGGCCGAGGAAATGCAGCGCGAGGCAGACCTCCCAGCCGCCGAGCAGCCACGAAACCATCTGCCATAGAACCGCCAGCGCGACCCGGCGCGGCGCCCGGTAGCAGGTGATCAGCGCCGCGTGCAGCCCCTCTACCTGGCCCATGCCGCTCCACCCCATCGCGCGGCCAAGCCGGAGCAGCCCATTTTCGATCGCGGTCGCAAGGCCGAACCATTGCGCCCCGAAAAACCCGGCGGCGACCAGCGCCGCCACCACGATGCCGCTCAGCACATAGCCCGCGACCCCGCCATCCCCGACGCTGTGCAGCAACAGCCCCAGGCCGATCAGGGTGAACGCGACCTGGGTCACCAT
Source organism: Acetobacteraceae bacterium (assembly GCA_019241425.1). Taxonomy (GTDB): domain Bacteria; phylum Pseudomonadota; class Alphaproteobacteria; order Acetobacterales; family Acetobacteraceae; genus JAFAXA01. The sequence continues at coordinate 4,216 of JAFAXA010000158.1, forward strand.
CTCGATCGTCAGATCCGCGACGGTGCCGGCAATCGCGGGCGCGAGCGGCACGCCGCGTCGTTGCAGCAGCCGGGCCGCGACGAATTCGCCGCCGATCTGCGCGACGGGCAGCAGGTTGTTCACACCCTCCCGGATCCAGCGCATCACCATGAAGCCGCCGAGCCCCGGCCGGGCGATCGTCGGACCGGCGATCACCCGCCATCCGGCGGCCGAGAACACGATCTGCACCGCATGAAAGGCGATCACGAGCGCAAGCCCGAACCATCCGGCATGGGCGAGCAGGTCGAGGATGCGGCTGAGACCGTAGGTGTGGAGCAGCCACGCCGAGAGCCCGATACCCGCGAGGCCGCCGATAAAGGCGGTCAGTTTCATGCGGTCACTCCGGCACCGTGGCTGCCCTGCCGTTTATGGGATACGGAAGGGCATGCCAACCGCCCGTCCGCCGCTCCTGCTCACGCCCGGCCCGCTGACGACCTCCGACCGTACTCGGGCCGCGATGGGACGGGATTGGGGATCGCGGGACCGCGACTTCATCGCGCTCAGCGAAGGCGTGCGCACGCGGCTCGCGCAACTCGCCGGCGCCGCCGCCACGCATGTGACGGTACCGGTGCAGGGCAGCGGCACGTTCGCCGTCGAAGCCGCCGTGCAGAGCTTGGTGCCACCGGACGGCAAGCTTCTCGTGCTGGTCAATGGCGCGTACGGACGACGGATCGCCGCCATCGCGCGCCGCCTCGGCCGCGCTTTCGCCATTCTGGAAACCGGCGAGAACTGCGCAATCGCCGCCGATGCCGTCGCGCGCGCGCTGGCCGCAGACGATGCACTGACCGATGTCGCGCTCGTGCATTGCGAAACAACCACCGGCCTACTCAATCCGCTGCCCGAAATCGCCGCGCGCGTCGCCGAAGCGGGACGGCGTTTGCTCGTGGACGCGATGAGTTCGTTCGGCGCCGTCCCGATCGACATCAGCCGCACGCCGTGCACCGCGCTCATCGCATCCGCCAATAAGGCGCTGGAGGGCGTGCCGGGGCTTGCTTTCGTCATTGCCGAAACGGCTCACTTGCGGCGTTGCCAAGGCAACGCCGTGAGCCTCAGCCTCGATCTCCACGACCAGTGGCGCGGCTTCGAACAGAACGGCCAGTGGCGATTCACGCCGCCGGTGCAGGTCGTCGCCGCGCTGTCGGCGGCGCTCGATCAACTCGATGCGGAGGGCGGCGTCGCTGCCCGCCACGCGCGCTACCGGCACAATTGCGACACGCTGATCAACGGCATGGAGGCGTGCGGCTTCACCCCCTATATCGACCGCGCGTTGCAGGCGCCCGTCATCGTCACGTTTCGCATTCCGCCGGGTGGCTGGTTCGACTTCGACCAATTCTACGCATTTCTGGGAGCACGCGGCATCGTCGTCTATCCCGGCAAGCTGACGGCGGAGCCGAGCTTTCGGATCGGCTGCATCGGCGCGATCGGTGCGGCCGAGATCCGCCGGGCGCTCGACGCGGTCGGCGCCTTCGTGGCGGCGCACCGCCGTCAACGCGCGTCCTGAGCGGGGCGCGCCAGAAACGCCCGGAAACGCTGCGCGACCTCGTGCGGGGCGACCGTCGGGCGGCCGAGTTTCGCAAGCGACCCCGCCCGGATGCGGGCGTGCAGCAGCACCGGGCCGGGCGCCGATAGCGCCTGCGCAAGAGCATCGGCGAATCCCGCCTCGGTGTCGCAGCTGATCGCGGCGGCGTAACCGCAGGCCAGCGCCACGCCGGCGAAATCGATCGCGGGCGAGACTGTGGCCTGGCCGCCGGTCGAATCATGCACGCCGTTATCGAGCAACACATGCAGCAGCCCGGACGGGCGATACGCGCCGATCGTCGCCATCGCCCCGAGCTTCATCAACGCCGCGCCGTCGCCGTCCAGCACGATGACGCGGCCGCCGCTCGTGAGCGCGACGCCGAGTGCCAGCGGGCTCGCACACCCCATCGACCCGACCAAGTAGAAATGCTGCGCGCGATCGGCGAGGGTGAACAACTCGCGGCCGGTTTTGCCCGTGGTTGCGACGATCGGCGCGTCGGCCGGCGCCAGCGCCAGCAGCCGCTCCAGCAAGGCGATGCGGGCCGGATGCTCCCCGCCTTCGCAGAACTCGAGGCGGCGGCCTGGCGGCGGTCGGTGATGCGGCGTTTCGTCCAGCGCCTCGTCGCGCAGGCTCCCCGCCTCCACCACAAACGCGAACGGCAGCGACGTGCGCTGCATCGCTTCGCGCGCGCCGTCGAGCGCCGGGCGGATCGCCTCGTCACGGTCCGGAAACGGACGATGCGGCACCTCGATCACGTCCAGCAATTGCTGCGTGATCCGGCCCATCAAGGCGTGTTGCGGCTCGTCCTTGCGGCCGGGCTGCCCACGCCAGGTGACGACGAGCAAAGTCGGAATGCGGAACGGCGCGTTGAGGGAGGTGAGCGGGTTCACCGCGTTGCCGAGGCCGGAGTTCTGGCACATCACCGCCGTTTCGCGCCCGGCGAGCCATGCGCCCGCGGCGATCCCGACCGCCTCCCCCTCGCTCGCCGCGCCGACATAGCGGAGCGCGCGGTCGCTCGCCGTGCGATTGATGAGCGGCGTCAGAAAGCTGCACGGCACGCCGGTATAGAAGCCGATCCCGGTGTCCTGCGCCGCCGCCAGGAAAGCCGACGCGTCAATCATCAGGAAAAGTTGCGCGCTTCGGCGAGATCGGTCGGCGTATCCACGTCGAGCCAGTGCCCGCGGATGTAATGCACCGCGACCGGGTGATGACGGGCGAGGCGCTCCAGCATCTGCATGAGGTCGGCGCCGCCGAGCGAGCCGTCCGCCTCCATCGCCCGCAATTCCTCCCGCACCAGATCCGCGCCGCGTGCGCTCAGATGCATGAGGCCGATCCACTCGCCGCAGCACGAGGCGGCACCCGCGGCGATGCCGGTGAGCCGCGCCGGCGCGTCGTCGTAATAGCCGCCCGAATCATGCCGGTCGGCGGCGACCAGATCGCGCGCATCGGCGGCCTGCCGCCGGGTCGAATCGACGACGATCGTGATGTCGCTCTGCGACTCGAGCAGCGCTTCGAGGATATAGCGGCGAAACAGCACGTCGCCGTACACAACGACCGTTTCTCCGCGCAGCCGCGACGTGGCGCAGGCGAGCGACGCCGCCTCGCTGGTTTCGGCATAGGCCGCGTTATCGAGAAGCGTGATGCCGTCGGCCACGATCTTTTCGCGGCGATAGCCGGCGACCACGGCGACGTCCGCCACTCCGCCCTCGTCCAACGTGTGCAGCAGGCGGTGCAGCAGCGGCTTACCGCGCACATCCACCATGCATTTCGGCTGATCGGCGGTGACGTCCGCGAGTCCCGCGCCCCGCGACGCGGCGAGGATGATGCCGCGCACGTAGCGGGTGGCCGGCAGATAACGGCGGCTCGCTTCCTCCAGCTCGTCGTTGCCGGTGAGATGGAAGATGTCGCGCACGCTGGTGACGCGGCCTTCCACATCGAGGAGCGATTCGGTTCCGGCGATGGTCTGCGCGGCGTCGCGCATCGCAGCGATCGAGGCCCGCACGAGATGATTGGCCCAGATGACGGTGGACACGCCCGCATCGCGGAAGGTCGCCGTCGGCGTCGCATAATACATCGTCGGCACGATGACGACGGGGCAGCGCCCGTCCCAGCGCCGCATGAAGGCGAGGATCTCGCTCGCATCCTTCTTCTTGGAATGCACGAGGATCGCATCGGCTCCGGCCGCGTGATACGCTTCCGCCCGCCGCAGCGCCTCTTCCAGGGGGTGGCCCGAAATCAGCGCCTCGGTGCGCGCG
>JAFAXA010000348.1 GCA_019241425.1 Acetobacteraceae bacterium
CGTTTGCGCAGAATGGCACCACCTCCGGTCCGGCATCCGGATCGCCGGCGACCTTGGGCACCGGCGGCCAAAGCGCCGCCACGCCTCACCAGCGCGAGTCGCTTCAGAAGACCGGGCGCGCGGTGCAGAACGAGGGCCAGGGCCAGACCGGCGGCACGTCTACCGCCCCCGCCAAGCCAGGCTCGGAAGGCGGCCCGGCGCCGTCCAAACCGCATTGACGCCGCAAGGCGTTTAGCCCGGCAGCCAGGCACACGAACGGGGCGTCGCCGCTCAGTTTTCCGGCGGTCCAGTTCCGGTGCGCCGCCGCGGTCGGGCACGGGGCGCTCGCTCCATCCCCGGCAGCGGCGGCGATTTCGGCCAGCGCCGCCGGAACAGGTTCGGCCGCGGTGCCCGGGGCGATCGTGAGTCGGCCGCTCCGGCACCCGCGCATCCGAACGCCGCCGCAGAACCGCAGGGCCGGGGACGCGGCGGCAGCCGCAAGTATTCCGGCAACTCAATTCGAAGCATGTGGCAAAGCGGGCGCAGGATGCGGCCCGCCTGCGGTGCCTGCGCGAGCAGCGCCAAGAACGCCGGGTCGCTGAGCAGCGTCTCGATCTGGGCGCGGCCGATCCTGGTGTTCAACTCGGGCGCCAAGGTCAGCAGCCAGCCATACGTCGGCGGCGGCGGTACCTGCCCGGTCTGCGCCTGCACACGGCTCCCCCGCGCAAGCTGACGTGGCTGCTGATCCGCGACCGGGGTGCGGCGTGCGGTAGAAAACCGCCCGGCCGCGACGGCTTCGACGAGCGCCGCAAAGCGGGCGACGAGGCGTTTCAGCCGATTCCAGGTGGCGAGCGCGAGCGGCGCCACAAGCAGCACCTCCTGGCTTTTTGGCAAGCTGAGGGACAGACCCCTAAGCACCAACTCCACCGCAAAGGCGAAACGTTCGGTCAGGCTCTGGACGGGAGCGGTGGCGACAGACACACTAACAACCAAACACAACATCGTCCGCTTGGCTAGAGAAATCGGCCCTCGGCTCTGCCTTCCGGAACGCGCTTGGAGCCGGGCGTCTCAGCGGCAGCGCAGGTTCACCTCCGCCTGGGCGCGCCGCAGCTTTTCCAGTTCCTCGTGGGCGATCGGCGTGTCGCGAAACAGCGCCCCCCGTTCGCCCAAACCGCCTTGCTGCATGCGCAGGATGGTGTCGGCCTTCTCGTAATCGTCGTAGCTCATCAGATCCGCGATGGTGTCGATCCCGCAGGCGCAATGGTCGAGCATCTCGCGCCGGAAGCCGTTCGCCGCGAGGCAGCCGATCACGTAGTCGGCCCGCGCGGCGGTCGGGTAGTCGTTCGCCGGATGATGCGGCTCCTCACTTCGGGCCCCGGAAAGCGGGAACGTGACCGCCGCGAGCGCCAGGACGGCGCAAATTCCCTTGCTTATTCCGCAGATCATTTCAGATGCTACCGGAAGCTGGGGGCGCTCGGCGCAAGGTTGGAGGGCGCGGTATGATCGAACTGATCCTTGTCTACTGCTTCATCGCGACGCCCGACCGCTGCATCGAGCGGCGGGATCCGCTCGACCACCCGCCGACCTTCATGGAGTGCTCCCTCCGGGCGCAACTGACGGCCGGCGCCTATGTCGCGGAACATGCGGGGCTCCGTCTGGCAAGCTGGCGCTGCGAGGAGGGCCGGCCCAGGGAAGACCCCGCTTAATACACCACCACGCTGCGGATCGATTCGCCGCGCGTCATCAGGTCGAAGCCCTCGTTGATCCGCTCCAGCGGGAGGGTGTGGGTGATCAGGTCGTCGATGTTGACCTTGCCTTCCATGTACCAATCGACGATGCGCGGCACATCGGTCCGGCCGCGCGCGCCGCCGAAGGCGCTCCCCTGCCAGACGCGGCCGGTGACGAGCTGGAAGGGGCGGGTCGCGATCTCCTGACCGGCCCCGGCGACGCCGATGATGGTCGACTTGCCCCAACCCTTATGCGCGCATTCCAGCGCCTGCCGCATCAGGTTGACGTTGCCCACGCATTCGAAGCTGTGGTCCGCGCCCCCCTTGGTCAGTTCCACCAGGTGCGCAACGATGTCGCCGCCCACCTCCTTCGGGTTGACGAAATGCGTCATGCCGAATTTGCGCGCCAGATCCTGCCGCGCCGGGTTGATGTCGACGCCCACGATCATGTCGGCGCCGGCAAGCCGCGCGCCCTGGATCACGTTGAGGCCGATGCCGCCAAGGCCGAACACGACCACGTTGTCCCCGGGCTGCACCTTGGCGGTGAAGATCACCGCGCCGATGCCCGTCGTGACGCCGCAACCGATGTAGCAGATTTTGTCAAAGGGCGCGTCCGGCCGCACCTTGGCCACCGCGATCTCGGGCAACACCGTGTAGTTCGCGAAAGTCGAGCAGCCCATATAGTGCAGCACGGGTTTGCCGTTGAACGAGAACCGGCTGGTGCCGTCCGGCATCACGCCCCGCCCTTGGGTGGACCGGATCGCCTGGCAGAGATTGGTCTTGCGGCTCAGGCAGTACTCGCACTGCCGGCATTCCGGCGTGTAGAGCGGAATGACATGGTCGCCCTTCTTGAGCGAGTTGACGCCTGGCCCGGTCTCGACCACGACCCCCGCGCCCTCATGGCCGAGAATGGCCGGAAACAGCCCTTCGGGGTCGGCGCCGGACAGCGTGAACTTGTCGGTATGGCAGATGCCGGTCGCGTGAATCTCGACCAGCACCTCACCGTCACGCGGACCTTCGAGCTGTACGGTTTCGATCGACAGCGGTTTCCCCGCCTCGAACGCGACGGCCGCGCGTACATCCATGACGATCTTTCCCCCTGACGGTCCGCGTCATTCAACAAAATCGGACACCGCCCGTCCACCCGGCGCATCCTCGAGAAAAACGGCCAAGATCAACCTCCGCTGCTTTGCAGCAAAGAAAAGGCCACGCTCAGTCTTCTTGCACTGCGGCAAATGGATCGGCCTGTATTCGTCCAACAAAATGTCCCATCCAGCCGGCACATTCTGCAAAAATCGACAACGGATCTTGCCCAAAAGCTCCTCCCGATCACATGATCCGGAACGTCTGCGGCCCAAAGAGCCGCATGGACCAGAGGGGGATCAACGTGGCACGCTTTCGCACATCGCTGCTCGGTTGCAGCATCTTGCTGGGTCTCGGCTCGGCGGTTGTCCTGGGCGGCCCGGCCGCTGCGAACGACGAACTGACCAAGCTGCAAGGCGACGCCAACCAGTGGGTCATGCCGGCCGGCAACTACGCCAACCAGCGCTATAGTGCGCTCGACAAGATCACCGCGGACAACGTGGGCAAGATGCACCCCGTGTGGTCGTTCTCGACCGGCGTGCTGCGCGGCCATGAAGGCGGCCCGCTCGTGATCGGCAACGTCATGTATCTTTCGACGCCGTTCCCGAACAACGTGTTCGCGCTCGACCTGAACGACAACGGCAAGATCCTCTGGAAATACGAGCCTCACCAGGATCCCGCCGTCATCGCCGTGATGTGCTGCGACACGGTCAACCGGGGCGTCTCCTATGCCGACGGCAAGATTTTTCTGAGCCAGGCGGACGCAACCCTGGTCGCGCTCGACGCCAAGACCGGCAAGGAAGTGTGGAGCGTCAAGAACGGCGATCCGGCCAAGGGCGAGACGATGACCTCGGCGCCCGTCGTCGTGAAGGACAAGGTGCTGGTCGGCATCAGCGGCGGCGAGTTCGGCGTGCAGGGCCGCATGACCGCCTACAACATCAAGGACGGCAAGCTCGCCTGGAAGGCGTATTCGGTCGGACCCGACGACCAGATCCTGTTCGATCCGCAGAAGACGATGTCTCTGGGTCACCCGGTCGGCGCCAATTCTTCCTTGTCCACTTGGCAGGGCGAGCAGTGGAAGAACGGCGGCGGCAGCGTGTGGGGCTGGACCGCGTACGATCCGGCACTCAACCTCGTCTATTACGGTTCGGGAAATCCCGGCACCTGGAACCCGGCGCAACGGCCCGGCGACAACAAATGGTCGATGACGGTGTTCGCGCGCGATGCCGATACCGGCGTCGCGAAATGGGTCTACCAGATGACGCCGCATGACGAGTGGGACTATGACGGCGTCAACGAGATGATCCTCGCCGACATCAACGTGAAGGGCAAACCCGTCAAGGCGCTGGTCCATTTCGACCGCAACGGGTTCGCCTATACGCTCGACCGCACCAACGGGGATCTGCTCGTCGCCGAGAAATACGACCCCGCGGTGAACTGGGCGAGCCATGTGGATCCCGAGACGGGCCGCCCGGACGTTCAGAAGCAATACTCGACCCAGGCCGGGGGCGAGGACCACAACGTCAAAGGCATCTGCCCTGCGGCGCTCGGCAGCAAGGACCAGCAACCCGCGTCGTTCTCGCCGAAGACCGGCGTGTTCTACGTGCCGACCAATCACGTCTGCATGGATTACGAGCCGTTCAAGGTCTCGTACACGGCGGGCCAGCCCTTTGTCGGCGCGACGCTTTCCATGTTCCCGCCGCAGGGCCAGCAGAACCTCGGCAACTTCATCGCCTGGGACGCCTCGCAGGGAAAGATCCTGTGGTCGGACCCGGAAACCTTCTCCGTGTGGTCGGGTGCGCTCGCGACCGCCGGCAACGTCGTGTTCTACGGCACGCTCGATGGCTACCTGAAAGCCGTCGACATGAAGACGGGCAAGGAACTCTACAAATACAAGACGCCGTCCGGCATCATCGGCAACATCAACACCTACATGCATGACGGCCATCAGTACATCGCCGTGCTGTCCGGCGTCGGCGGCTGGGCCGGCATCGGCATGGCGGCGGGTCTGGCCGGGGACACGGAAGGCCTCGGCGCGGTGGGCGCCTATAAGCAGCTTTCCAACTACACGCAGCTCGGCGGCGTGCTGTCCGTCTTCAGCGTGGACTGATACAAGGGTTGTCCTCCGGCGGTCGCGTAGTGGCTGCCGGAGGCCGCCCTCTTTTCACGGAGACTGCAAGGCCTTGATACGGATTGCCCCGGTCATCCCGGCGATGGTGCTCGCCGGATCGCTTCTGACAATGCCCGATTGCGCGCAGGCGCAAAACGATCCGGTCTATTCGGTGCAGAACGGCATCGTCGATCAGCACACTTTCAACGGCTATCGCCGCTACGGCGAATCGTGCCATCGCTGCCACGGGCCGGACGGGTCGGGCAGTTCCTATGCGCCGAGCCTAGTCGATTCCTTGAAGAATCTGAACTACGAGCAATTCGCCCAGGTCGTCATCAACGGACGGCAGAACGTCACCACCTCATCCAACAACGTCATGCCGTCGTTCGGCCTCACGCCGGATGTCGCGCTCTATCTCGACGACATCTACGGCTATCTGAAGGCCCGCTCCGACGGCAAGCTCGAGCGCGGCCGTCCGAAGCGCGCCGACGACTAGCATGGTGCCGCGGCTCACCCTCGCGGCGACGGCCGCCGCGCTCCTGCTCTCTGTTTCCGTCGCTGCCGCGCAGCAGGCCGAGTTGCTGCCCGAAACCGAACTGCGCGTCTGCGCCGATCCGCACAACCTGCCATTTTCCAACGATCGCCGCGAAGGCTTCGAGAACAAGATCGCCGCCCTGATCGGTGACGATCTCGGCCGGCCCGTTTCCTACGTGTGGTTTCCGCAAGTGGTCGGTTTCGCCCGCAACACGCTGCTGTCGCGGCAATGCGACCTCGTGATGGGCACGGTGTCCGGCGACGGCGC
>JAFAXA010000019.1 GCA_019241425.1 Acetobacteraceae bacterium
GCGGCCGGATCGGCTACCGCACGCGCCTCGACGCCGCGGTTTCGGACGCAACCGTGGTGGAAGTCGTGACGGAGGGCCTGCTGGTCCGGCGCCTCATCGCCGATCCCGGCCTCGAGGGCGTCGCCGCCGTCATTCTCGACGAGGTCCATGAACGTTCGCTCGAGAGCGATCTGGCGCTGGCCTTCTGTCTCCATCTGCAACGCATCCTGCGCCCCGAGTTGCGCCTGCTCGCGATGTCCGCCACCGCCGACGGCGCCCGGCTCGCCCCCTTGATGAGCGCAACGATCGTCGAAAGCGCGGGCAAGCCGTTTCCGGTCACGCTGCGTCACGCCATGCGCGACCTGCCGAGCGTGCGCGACCTGCCGGACGCGGTGGCGCGCGCGGTCCGGACGGCGCTCGCTGAGAACGACGGCGACATCCTCGCCTTCCTTCCGGGTTTGGGCGAGATCCGCCGCACGGAGGCGGCGCTCGGCGGCTGCGGCGCAACCGTTTTGCCGCTGCATGGCGACCTGCCGGCCGGCGAGCAGGATCGGGCGCTGCGTCCGGCGGCGGCCGGACGGCGGGTCGTGCTCGCGACCTCGATCGCGGAAACGTCGCTCACCGTTCCCGGCGTCCGGATCGTGGTCGACGGTGGGTGGCGGCGGACGCCGCGCCACGACGCGGCGAGCGGCCTGACGCGCCTCGCGACGCTCCGCATCAGCCGCGCCGCCGCCGATCAGCGGGCCGGGCGGGCCGGGCGCGAGGGACCGGGCGTCGCGATCCGGCTCTGGACGGAGGCCCTGCATCGCGGCCTGCCGCCCTATGACCGGCCGGAAATCCTGGAGGCCGACCTCGCCTCCGCTTTGCTCGACTGCATCGCCTGGGGCGCGCGCCCGGCCGAGCTGCCGTTTCAAGACGCGCCGCCGGCCGCCGCCCTGGCCGCCGCGAAAACGCTGCTCGGGGAACTCGGCGCGCTCGACGCAACGGGCCGCATGACCGAGGCCGGACGCGGGATGGCGCGCTTGGGCGCACATCCACGCCTCGCCGCGATGATGCTCGCCGCCGGCTCCGACGGGGAGCGGGCGCTCGCCTGCACGATTGCGGCGCTCCTGGAGGAGCGCGACCCGCTGCGCGGGGCGGACGCGCCCGCCGACCTCGCGCTCCGCCTCGGCGCCATCGCCGAGGGGGACCCTACGGCCGATCGCGGCGCCTTGGCGCGTATCCGCCAGGCGGCCGGCCAGTATCGACGCCGGTTGCGGCTGCCGCCGGACGTGCGAGCGGCGGGCAATCCCGGCAAGCTGGTGTCGGCGGCCTTCCCCGACCGCATCGCGCAGCGTCGTGGCGAGCCGGGGTCGTTCCGGCTCTCCGGCGGCGGCGGTGCCCGCCTGCCGGTGACGGACCCGTTGGCCCGATCGCCGCTGCTCGCGGTGGCCGCCTTGGAACTGAAAGCCTCCGCGCGCATCCGGCTCGCCGCCCCGCTCGATCCCGAAGCGCTCCCCGCAGCCCTGGCGGCGCAGGTCCAGCAAACGGCGGAAACGACGCTCGACCCGGCAACCGGAACGGTACTCGCCCGCCGCAAGCAGAGGCTGGGCGCGCTGGTGCTCCAGGACCGGATCGGACCGGCCGATCCGGCGGATGCGGCCGACGCCCTGCTTCGGGCGGTGGTCGCCGGCCGGCTCGCCCCGCTCTCCTGGACCGCCGCCGCGCGCCAGCTTCAGGCGCGGGTCGCCTGGATGCGCGGCATCGCCGGCGAGGCGTGGCCCGATCTTTCGGACGCCGCACTGCTCGAAACGGCCGCTTCGTGGCTACGGCCGCATCTGCTCGGCCTCTCCCGGCTGCCGGAGGTGGCCGCGCTCGACCTGACGGCGATCCTTCGCGCGCTCCTGCCCTGGCCGTTGCCGAAACAGCTGGACGAGCAAGCGCCCGCCGAACTGCTTCTGCCGAATGGCCGTGCGCCGGTCGACTACACCGAGCCGGTGCCGCTCGCCTCCGCCCGCGCGCAGGCTTTTTTCGGATTGCGCGACACGCCGCGCCTCGCCGGCGGACGCATTCCGCTGCGGCTCGCGCTGCTGTCGCCGGCGGGGCGTCCGGTCGCCGTCACCGCCGATCTCCCCGGATTCTGGCAAGGCGCTTGGGCGGAGGTGCGCCGCGACATGCGAGGGCGGTACCCAAAGCACGCATGGCCGGAGGATGGCGGGGCGGCCGCCGATACACGTTGACGACCCACGGCCGTGTCACGCTTGTTGCATCCCAGCACGGATGCCATGTGTCTTTCCAACGACGATCGTTGCCTCGGAGCCTGTTTATGACCGCCCCCGGATTCGTTTGGCGCCACGCGAGGCTCCTGATCGTCGGCATCTGCCTCCTTGTCTCCGCCTGCGCCGCATCGCCCGATAGCGCGCTTGCGCGCGTGGCGCCCGACAGCTTCGCCCCGCTCGTCAAGAAAGTGCTTCCGGCGGTGGTCAATATCGCAGTGACGGAAACGCTGACCGGCAACGATTTCCTCGCCGACCTGCCGCCCGAACTGCGCGGCACGCCGTTCGAACGGCAGTTCCGGGAGCGCTTCCGCAATCGGCGCGAACAGATGATGGGCGCCGGCTCGGGTTTCATCATCGACCCCTCGGGCATCATCGTCACCAACAATCACGTCGTCGGCCACGCCGAAAAGATCGTCGTTTCCCTGTCGGACGGCACGGAGCTTCCGGCCCGGGTGATCGGCGTCGACGAGCTGACCGACATCGCGGTGATCAAGGTCATTTCCAACCGCTCCCTTCCCTACGTGGTCTGGGGCGATAGCCGGCAGGTCGAGGTCGGCGACTGGATCTTGGCCTGCGGCAACCCGTTCGGCCTCGGCGGCTCGGTCACGGCGGGCATCGTGTCGGCGCGCGGGCGCGACATCGGCGCCGGTCCGTTCGACGACTTCCTGCAACTCGATGCGCCGATCAACCCCGGCAATTCGGGCGGTCCGACCTTCAATCTGCAAGGCGAGGTGGTTGCGATCAACACCGCGATCGTGTCGCCGACCGGCGGCTCGGTCGGCATCGGATTTGCGATCCCGAGCGAAATCGTTCAGAAAATCGTTGCGGACCTAAGGAATAAGGGACACATCGATCGCGGCTGGCTCGGCGTATCGGTTCAGGACGTGCCGGGTGACGCCGGGGGCGTTGCGATTGCAAGTATCGAGCGGAACGGCCCGGCGGCGAAATCGGGCGTCCGGCCGGGAGACATGGTCACGGCGGTGAACGGCGAAAAGGTCGATTCGGCGCGGGGGCTGATCCGGGCGGTGGCGGCGGTGCCACCGGGTGGTAGCGTGCACTTGTCGGTTCGCCGCGCCGGCCGCGAGGTGGATATTCCGGTGACGGTGGGCCAACGTCCGAACACCACGGACGGCTGAAGGCAGAAGGACGGAGCGATGCGCATCCTGGTTGTCGAGGACGATAAGGATGTCGCCGCATTCATCGTGCGCGGATTGAAGGAAGCCGGGTACGTCGTCGAGCACGCCGATAACGGCCGCGACGGCCTGTTCATGGCCGCCAGCGAAACGTTCGACGCGGTGATCCTGGACCGCATGTTGCCCGGCGGCGTCGACGGGCTGCGGCTGCTTGAAACACTGCGGGCGCAGAAAAATTCGGTGCCGGTCCTGTTCCTCTCGGCACTCGCGGAAGTGGATGAGCGCGTGCGCGGATTGAAGGCGGGCGGCGACGACTACCTGACCAAACCGTTCGCCTTTGCGGAATTGTTGGCCCGCGTCGAGGCGCTGGCGCGGCGCGGCAAGGGCGACGGCCCGATCACCAAGCTGGTGGTGAGTGACCTCGAACTCGACCTGCTTTCCCGGCAGGTAAAGCGCGCGAACCAGAAGATCGACCTGCAACCGCGCGAGTTCCGCCTGCTCGAATATCTGATGCGTCACGCGGGCCAGGTCGTCACCCGCACCATGCTGCTTGAAGGCGTCTGGGACTACCATTTCGATCCGCAGACAAACGTCATCGACGTTCATGTTTCCCGGCTGCGGCAAAAGGTCGACAAGCCGTTTCCGACGCAGCTGATCCATACCGTGCGCAATGCCGGCTATATGCTGCGAGCCGAAGCGCCGTGACTTCGCGTCGCGGGTGCATCTAACCAGGCGTCCTCCCGTCCCGGCGGCGGCCGCCGCCGAGGGTACGGGCCGCCCGGTTCTCCGCCTGCGTAGTCCCCCTTTGCTCCGGTCCGCAGGGGTGCGGTTCGCGATCATCTACGCGGTGCTGCTGGTGCTGAGCGCGGCCGGGCTCGCGAGCGTGCTCTGGTACGAGACGGCCGGGCTGCTCGCTCGCCAAACGGAGGCCGCGATCCGCGCCGACGCGCAAGCGCTCACCGATCGCTGGACCATCGGCGGCCTTCCCGCACTGGTCATGACGATCGAGGCGCGCCTCGCCCAGAATGTCGAGGACGACGAGATCTACCTGCTGGCCGATTCGCACTATCAGCGGCTCGCCGGCAATGTCCGCCACTGGCCGGAGATCGTGCAGGAAAGCGGCGTGCCCTACTCGCTGGTCGTCGAGCGGGCGGGCATCCGCTCGCTCGCGCAGGTGCAGAAGGTCAATCTGCCGGGCGGGTTTCATCTGCTCGACGGGCGCGACGTGCGGGAACGGACGCAACTGCGCACATTGATCACCGATGCCTTGCTTTGGGCGGTCGCGGTGGTGGTGGTGCTGGCTACCATCGGCGCTTTGATCGTGCGCAGCCTGTTCCGCCGCACGCTCGCCAACATTTCCGAAACTACGGCCGCCGTCGCGACCGGCGATCTGACGCACCGCGTCCGGCTCGCCGGGACCGGCGACGAGTTCGATCTGCTCGCCGAAAGCGTCAACGACATGCTCGATCGCATCGGGCGGTTGATGGACGGCGTGCGTCAGGTTTCGAACGCGATCGCGCATGACCTGCGAACGCCAATAACCCGGGCGCGCGCACGTCTGGAAGACGCCGCCCTGCACGCCACCACCGAGGCCGAGCTGCGCGTCGCAATCGAACGGGCCACGGCGGAGCTCGACGGCGTGGTTGCCGTGTTCAAGGCGTTGCTGCGGATTGCCGAAATCGAGGCGGGCGCCCGCCGCTCCGCATTCGCGACCTTCGATCTCAGGCCGTTGCTCGACGATCTTGCCGAGCTGTATGGCGCGGTCGCCGAGGAGCGCGGCATGCGGGTGGAGGCAGGGATCGAACCGGGCCTCGCCGTGTTCGGCGACACGGCGCTGATCCAGCAAGCGGTTGCGAACCTGCTGGACAACGCGGTGAAGTTTTCCCCGGCCGATGCGGTGATCACTTTGCAAGGCCGCTCGGATCCGTCCGGCATTGCGATCATCGTGTCCGATGTCGGCCCGGGCATACCGGAAGCCGAGCGGAAAAAAGCCACCGAACGCTTCTTCCGGGGCGAAGCGGCGCGGCACACGCCCGGTTCGGGCCTCGGGCTCGCGCTCGTGCAGGCGGTCGCGCAACTGCATGGGGGCGCGCTGCGCCTGGAGGACGCGGCCCCGGGCCTGCGCGCGGTGCTGATGCTGCCGGCCGTCGCCGACGAAGCGCACCGGATAACGCCGACGTAATGAGACGCACACTGTCTCGTGAAGAGCGCCGCCGCATGGTCGGAACATGACGCCGCGAACCTGCGCTGTCCTGCTCGCTTGTCTGGTCGGCGGAGCCACCTTGATCGCCTCCCGGCCAGCGCCGGTATCCGGCCAACCCACCGAAACGAGCACCGACGCACCCGTGCGGGTGACGACGGACAGCATGGAATACTGCCATCAGTTGAGCGAGATGATCGCCCGGATGAACCGCGCCTCCTCGCAGCCGCCGCCCGCCGAGGTGTCCGACCTTTCCTCGCAAGGGCAGCGCATGTGTGACGAGGGTCAGGTGCGCGGCGGCATCATGCGCCTGCGCCGCGCCGTCACGCTGCTGCGCGCCGACCGCAAATAGGCGACAAGCGCCGTCAGCAGTGCTGCCGCCGCTCCGCTGTCTGTTCCTGGTACGTCAGCGTTACGGGTCGTTCAGCAGCAACTCGTCGAGCGTCAGCGAACACTGCGCCGGCACCGGCAAGGGCGGCTGCCCGTCGATCGTGTCCGGCAGGGCCTTGAGGGCCTTGGCATAGAGGTTCGAGACGGCAGTGCGCTGCCGCATGGAGGGCGCAAACCCGTCGCTTGCCTGCACGCGGAACAAGCGCGCGTCGTTGCGCCAGCCCGGCGCTCCCGGCGATTGCGGCCACGCTTCGGCCTTCAGCATGTGAACGAGCGCTTGAATCAGCAGCGAGCGAACCCTCGCAAGTTCGCTTCCGCCCACACTCTCGACCTCCTCGATGATATTCGGCCAGTCCGGCTGCTCGTTGGGCGCCTGGCCGGCCGCGAGCCGACGCAGCAACGCCGCCTGATGCTCGGACCATTGCAGAATGTCCGTCTCGTACTCTCCCATGAACCACCCAACCGCGACGGCCGCTCGATTGCAAGAAGCACCTCACGATCACAATTTTCACCTCGTGAGGTGGCCCGCAACCGATGAATCCCTGAGGCGGTGCCTCCGCTCGAAACTCTGCGTTTCTTGTCTCAAGCCGAATTGCGCGCGCCTCGGCGATGGAGCCTCAAAGCAATTTCGTTGTAACGTCAATCCAAATACCTGACCCCGGGCCGAGCATCTCTCGGGGGCTGCGGAATTCGCCCGGAGGGCTGGCTAAAGCTCCGGCTAGCAGGGAAGGCAAACGCCATGAACGCTCGCACTTCGGCTACTCGGGTGGCCCGCCTGGCCGCGATATACCTGCTCTCGGGCTTATCTGTTTTCGGCGCAGCGGCGGAGGAGCAGGGCTTCGTCCGGATCACGTCCGATGAGGTGCGGTGGCGGGATGTGCCGGACGGGCACGGCGCCCAGATCGCCACGCTCCAGGGCGATCCCTCCAAACCCGGCATCTACGTGCAGCGCGTCAGGTTCCCGCCCCACGTCATGGACCTGCCCCATTGGCACCCAGAGGAGCGCCACGTGACGGTACTCAAGGGCACCTGGTACACGGGAACCGGTGAGCACTTCGACCCCGAGCACGCCGTGCCTCTCAAGCCGGGCAGCTACATGATGCACCCGGCGCGGGCGCTGCATTGGGACGGCTCGGCCGGGGACGAAGAGGTGATCGTGCAGGTCATCGGCTATGGCCCGAGCGGGACAACTCCGGCCGATCCGCAGCGGCCGTTCTGGACCGAGGTGAGATAGGCGGACTTGTCAGGGCACGCGCGCGCCGCGGGAGCACCGGCCCTGAACGCCGGTTCGCCGGGGCTGCTCGATCGCCATGGCTCGCAGGCTCTCATGCGGCAATGGCAGGCTGCGTTACGGCGCCTGCCGGAACGTCACCACGAGCACGTCGCGGCTGGCCGGTTGCGTTGGATCCACGGGCTCCACGGCGGTGACGCCGTGCATCACCCGGAGATCGTTGACGAGCGCCGCGTCCATCGGCTCGGCCAGTGTAAAGCTGCCGAGCGTCCGCCCGTCCGGCGCGCGGATGCTGGTAACGCCGCTCCGCACGTTCTGCCGGCGCACCAGCAGCACCAGCACGAAGTCCACCCCGTCGCGGTGCATGCCTTCCGGCGTCGGCTGGCCCGGCTCACCCGGCCGGGCTTCGATGCGAAACTGGTGCACCTCGATGTGCCAGGCGCGGGTGGGGCTGAGACGCTCGAACAGGGCGCGGCAGGTGCGCAGAATGGCGACCATGCTATCGCCCTCGCCGGCCGCAGGGGCGATAGGCTCGAACCATCGCTCGATGCCGCCATGCAGCGGGTTATAGTCGCGGCTCTGATAGTGCGGCTGATGCGGCGCACGGCGCGCTTCGGGGTCGTTCGGCGTGACTGCGTAGACCGCATGGCGGCGTTTGCGATAGCGGCCCCCATCCGCCATGTAGGTGTCGAGGCCGAGCGCGTCCCAACTCGCGGCGAAGCGATCCCAATCCGCGAGGGTTCCATGCCGTTCGATGACCGCCCGCAATTCGGCGCCGTGCGCGAACGCGAAGCCTTGGCGTTCGATCTCTGCGACTAGCAGCGCTTCGGCTTCGCTCATGTCTGACCGTCCCCTTGCAGCCGGGCGGGCTCCCGCGCGCGGATCCCTTGGAGCGCCGAGTCCCATGGCGAGCGGCGGATCACCAGATCCTGCACCGGCGTCGGCATCCGGATGCCGAGCGCCTGAAAACGGCGCTTCACACGCCGATTGAACTCGCGCTGCACGGACCATCGCCCGGTATCCGTGCAAACGATCTGGCCGGCCAGCGTGACCGAGGTCGCGTCGACCTTGTCCACGCCCCAAAGCTGCAAGTCGCTGAGCATGGCGGTCTTGAACTCGTCCTCCTCGCGCATCTCAACCGCGACCGCCTTCAACAGGTCGCCCACCCGGTCGGTGTCCTCGTCGAAGGCGACGGTGACGGCGACCGCGGCATTGCCCAGGCCGCGATTGGTGTTGGTGACCGAGGTCACGGAACTGAACGGGATGATGTGAACGGAGCCGTCGCCGGCGCGCAAGCGTATCGTGCGCACGGACAACGCCTCGACGGTCCCGGAGAGTCCGGACACGGTCACGTTGTCGCCGACCTGCATGGCGTTCTCCAGCAACAGAAAGATGCCGGTGATGAGATCCTGCACGAGTTTCTGCGAGCCGAAGCCGATCGCCACGCCGACGATGCTGGCGCCGGCCAGCAGAGGACCCACGTTGATGCCGACGGCTTCCAGCGCCGTGACGATCACCAGGAGGGCGATCAGCACCAGCAGCGCGAAGCGCACGATGGGCTGCAGGGTGCGCAGCCGCGTGGCGCGCGACAGCGAGGCCGCATCCATGAGACGGCTGACGCGGCGCTCGAAGGCGAGATCCGCCGCTTCC
>JAFAXA010000039.1 GCA_019241425.1 Acetobacteraceae bacterium
GCGCTGTGCATCTTCATGGTGCTGTGGTCGCTGCTCGTCTACTCGCCGATCGCGCATTGGGTTTGGCATCCGAATGGCCGGGTCGGCTCCGGCGTGTTCGGCCTGCCGGGTGCCGCGGATTTCGCGGGCGGCACCGTCGTTCACATCAACGCGGGCATCGCCGGCCTGGTCTGCGCGCTCGTGCTCGGCAAGCGGCTCGGCTACGGCACGGACAACATGGCGCCGTACAACCTCGCTTATGCCGTGATCGGCGCGTCGCTGCTGTGGGTCGGCTGGTTCGGGTTCAATGCCGGTTCTGCGGTCGCCGCCAATGGCCGCGCCGGCATGGCGATGACGGCAACGCAGATCGCGACCGCCGCCGCGGCGCTGGGATGGATGTTCGCCGAATGGGCCGCCAAGGGTAAGCCGTCGGTGCTTGGCGCGATTTCCGGCGCCGTTGCGGGCTTGGTCGCGATCACGCCGGCCTCGGGCTTCGTGCTGCCCGGTCCGTCGCTGATCATCGGCGTCGTTGCGGGCGTTGTCTGCTTCTGGTCGGCGACGAGCCTGAAGCACATGCTCGGCTACGACGACAGCCTCGACGCGTTCGGCGTGCATGGCGTTGGCGGCATGATCGGGGCGTTGCTCACCGGCGTGTTCGCCTACGGACCGCTGACGGCAACGACCGATCACCCGCAAGGCATCAACATCGGCGGATTGGCGCAGTTCGAGAGCCAGTGCATCGCGGTCGCCACCACGCTGATCTATAGCGGCGTGATGACCTTCGTCATCCTCATGGTAACGAAAGTGCTAGTGGGGCTGCGGGTCGACACGGAGGAGGAGCGCGAGGGCCTCGACGTCGTGCTGCACGGCGAGCAGGTGTTCTAACGACTGCGTGGGAGGGAGCCTCGGTTCCCTCCCTTTTTCTTGCCTCGCATTTTCACGGAGAAGCACTTTGCACAGATCCTGTTTGGGCCGGGCCACGCCGTGGCTCGTGGCTTTCAGCATGACCACGCTTTGCCTCCCGGCGTTCGCGCAAACGCAGCCCGCACCGGCGCCGTCCGCGACCACGAATACGGAAACCGGCAATCCTGGCGCGGCCCCGGCCCAGCCGCCGGGTTGGATCGACACCCTCAAATTCGGCGCACAATTCGATGTGGGCGCGACCGTCAACCCGAGCAGCCCGTCGGACAACCTCAATTTCGGCCGGCTGTTCGATGACAAATCGAACCAGGTTTTGCTGAACCAAGTGCTGCTCTCGGTGGCGCGGCTGCCCGATCCCAAGGCGACCGACTACGATTTCGGCTTCCAAATCCAGGCGCTCTACGGTTCGGACGCGCGCTACGTCCAGTTCCTCGGCGAGCTGAACTCGACCTTCGCCAGCCGCTACCAGCTCGCCTTCATCAACGCCAATCTGCAGGCCCATCTGCCTTGGCTGACGGAAGGCGGCATCGACGTGAAGGTCGGGCAGATGCCGACCCCGCTCGGTTTCGAGACGATCGAT
This sequence comes from Acetobacteraceae bacterium, assembly GCA_019241425.1. Taxonomy (GTDB): domain Bacteria; phylum Pseudomonadota; class Alphaproteobacteria; order Acetobacterales; family Acetobacteraceae; genus JAFAXA01. The sequence goes on from JAFAXA010000039.1 coordinate 1,481, forward strand.
CCATCGACCAACCCCTTCTACTCGCACTCATACATCTTCAATTTCGGCCTGCCCTTCGTCTCGACCGGCATCCTGACGACCACACACGTCACCTCCATGCTCGACGTGTATGCCGGGATCGACACCGGGGTGAACACGACCTTCGGCAGCGGCGACAATAACGGCGGCGTTGCGGGCACCGCGGGCGTCAATCTGACCTTCCTCGACGGCAATCTGACCGTGCTGGGATTGTCACATTTCGGCCCCGAGAACCCGACCTTCTCCGTGCCGAAGGCGAATTGCTGCTGGCGCAGCCTGAACGACATCGTGATTACGTATAAGGCGAGCGACAAGCTGACATTCGTGACCGAACTCAACCTCGTCAACGACGCCCGGTTCAAGGCGAACGCCTTTGGCGGCGCGCAATACGTGTCGTACGCCCTGAACGATCAGGTGACGCTGAACGGTCGCGCCGAAATCTACCGCGACGATAACGGCTTTTTCGTCGCGGCATTCCCCGGCAACCACGACTTCGTCAATGCGCAGCTCGGCTATCCGACATCGGTGGTCAGCGCCGGCCCGGCAACCTACAGCGAGTTCACGCTCGGCCTGACCTATAAGCCGACCGTGCCTTATCTATCGGACCACGCATCGAGCTTCATGATCCGCCCGGAGGTTCGCTACGACCGGACATTGACCACCACGCATGCCTATAACGATTTCAGGGATCGCGGTCAGTTCACCTTCGCCGCCGATGCGGTGATCGGCTTCTGACGAATAGCACCCCTGTCCGCGCGCGCCGGACAGGGGTGCTCGCCTGCATCAACCTGCGTCGCCGCCCTCCAGCGTGAAGCCCGCTTTCAGCGTGACCTGATAGCGATCGACCTCGCCGTTCTTGATGGCGCCGCGGATTTCGGTGACTTCGAACCAGCCGAGATGACGGATCGAGCGCGACGCCTTTTCGATCGCGCCGTCGATTGCATCCGAGATGCTGTCCTCGGACGTTCCCACCAGTTCCACGACTTTATAAACAGGGTCATCCATTCGCTTCTCTCCCTCGGCTCTAACAGTTCGGATCTTGCGACCTGGAACGCAAACCGCGGCCGCGCCCGCCGGTTCACAACCCGGCAAATAGCGGCGTCGACAAATAGCGTTCCGCAAACGAGGCGGCGAGGCCGACGATGAGCTTGCCCTTGCTCGCCGGCTCCCGCGCGATGTCGATCATGGCGTGCAGCACCGCGCCCGAGGAGATGCCGATCGGCAAGCCCTCGCGCGCGGCGCAGGTGCGCGCGGCGAGCAGCGATTCGCGCTCGGAGACACGGCGCACTTCGTCGAGCCGCTCCAGTTCGAGCACGGTCGGCTTGAAACCGGCGCCGATGCCCTGAATCGCGTGCGGCCCGGGATCGTCCCCGGACAACACGGCGCTTTCCGCCGGTTCGATGCCGACGATGCGCAAGCCCGGCCGGCGCGGCTTGAGGCGGCGGGCGATGCCGGTCAGCGTGCCGCCGGTGCCGACGCCGCCAACGACGATATCCACGGCGCCATCCGTGTCCGTCCAGATCTCCTCGGCGGTGGTCGCTTCGTGCACGGCGGGATTGGCCGGGTTGTCGAATTGCCGCGCCATCCAGGCCCCCGGGACGCGGGCAACGATTGCATTCGCGCGGGCGATCGCGCCGGCCATGCCTTGCTTGGCCGGTGTTTCCTCCACCTTCGCGCCCATCAGGCGCAGCATCTTGCGGCGCTCGGCGGAGGCGCCGTCCGGCATCACGACGATCAGCTTGTAGCCCTTGGCCGCGGCTACGAAGGCAAGCGCGATCCCGGTATTGCCGGAGGTCGGTTCCACGAGCGTCGTGACGCCCGGGGTGATGGCGCCCCGCTGCTCCGCGTCCTCGACCATCGCGAGTCCAATCCGGTCCTTGACGGAACCGAGCGGGTTGAAGAATTCGAGCTTGAGCGCGAGATCCGCGTGCAGACGCTCGGCGGCGATCAGCCGCGGCAGACGCACCAGCGGCGTGGCGCCGACGGTTTCGAGAATGCTGCCATAGATCCGGCCGCGCGGCGCCGGCCCGGCGTCCATCTCCTCCACACGCGCCCTTCGTTCCGGTCTCAACGCCACCATGCTCATGCCATCTCTGCCGGCCTCGCCGGCCATCCGGCTCTTCGTTCTTCGGCGCGACGCGAAGGGTCATATGCCCATGCCCCGGCGTGGAATCAAATCGCGAAGGTGATCGGTTCCAGGGTGGGACGCCGCAACCCGGCCGCCGCCGCCCGCCGCAACAGATCGTCGAGCGTCAGCGCGTGCAGCTTTTCCCGCACCGCGTCGTCCATTTCCCCCCAGAGTTGGGCCGTCACCACTTCCTGCAGCCTGCCCCCGGGCCCGTGCGAGGGCTCCTCACCGTCGGCGAGCGCGATCGAAACGATCTCGGACAGCCGGATGTCGCGCGGCGGGCGGCTCAGGCGATAGCCGCCGCGCGGACCGCGCACGCTGTCCACCAGGCCGCCGCGTGACAGCGCTTGCAACAGCGGCTCCATGCCGCGCCGGGCGAGGCCCATGCGCTCGGCGATATCGGCCGCGTTGACCGTGTTGGTGCGCCCGGCATGGAAACCGATATCGAGCATCACCGAAATCGCCGTCATCGCACGATCCCGCCGGATCATCATCGCAGCACCTCACCGCCGGCCGACCCGCCGGGCATTGCTTCGCGCGGACAATGCCGATACGAGGCGATGGACGCCAGCGCCAGTGCAGCTTGCGTTCCCGGCACGGAAAGCATTCGCATGAGCCGCACCCCGATCGGCGTCCTGCTTGGCGCCGAAAGCCTGCTCGGGCGCCGGTCCGGGGTCGGCCGCATGACCCTGCAGATCGCGCAGGCAACGCGCCGCGATCCGGATATCGCCGGATTGATGCTGAGTTTTGCGGGGCAAGCAGCCGATCCGGCGTTCCTCGATGCGATCGAGGATGTTGCGGGAGGCCATGACCGCGCCGGGCTGGGGGAGCGGCTCCGCCGCTGGGCTTCCCACACCCTCGCCGCCATGCCGGTGGTTCCGGCTGTTCGTGCCCGCTCCGTTCGGCGGCACATGAACGCGGCGGCCCGCGAGCTGTCGGCCCGGATCGGCGGCCCGGTCGTCTACCATGAGCCCAACATGATCGCGCAGCCCTTCGACGGGGTGAGCGTGGTAACCGTCAACGACCTTTCCTGGATGCTGCCGGACCGGCTGCACCCGGGTTCGCGCATGTCCTGGATCGAGCGCCGGCTGCCGCGCAGCCTCGCGCAAGCGACGCGGCTGGTCGCCATCTCGGAGTTCACCGCGCGGGAGATGGTGAGCCGCCTCGGCGTCGGGCGGGAACGCATCGACGTGGTGCCGCTCGCACCTTCGGCCGAATTCCGGCCGGTCCCGGACGGCGTCGCCGATCCGGTGCTGGCCCGGCACGGGTTGCGGGCACGACGGTTCGTGCTGTCGGTCTCGACGCTCGAGCCGCGCAAGAATTTCGACCGGCTGCTTGCGGCCCATGCCAGCCTTTCCGCCAGGACGCGGACGGCCTTTCCGCTCGTGATCGCGGGCGGTCGCGGCTGGGGCGAGGCGCTGCGCGGCAAGGTCGCGACCGACGCGCTCGCGGCCGGGCATCTGAAGCTGCTCGGCCATGTTACGGACGCCGATCTGGTCACACTCTACAGCCGAGCGGCGGTGTTCGCCTATCCGAGCCTGTACGAAGGCTTCGGGCTGCCGATCCTGGAAGCGATGGCCTGCGGCGCGCCGGTGATCACGTCCTCGACCACCGCCAGTGCTGAGACCGCCGGCGGCGCCGCCGTGCTCGTCGATCCGATGGACACGCAGTCGATTGCGCGGGCGCTCCAGGCGATGGTGGAGGACCACGGGCTATCGGCGCGATTTGCGGCGGTTGGACGCGACCATGCCAGGCATTTCACCTGGGGGCGGACTTTGTCGGCGCTGGCCGGGTCATGGCGGAACGCCCTCGGCGTCGGTTAAGCAATCCGCAACGATCGGCCGGCGTAGAATGGCCGGTCAGCCCGAAGGAGAACCACCACATGCGCGAACCGAGCGAAACAGAACGGGCCAAATTCGCGCGGCGCGTCCTGTCCGCGTTGGCGGTGACGGCGCTGCTCGCCGGCTGCTCGGGTCAGGCCGGACCGGTCGGCCCGGCTCCTTCGCCCTATGCGGCACCCGCCGCCGCTTCTCCGTACGGCTATCCGGCGGCCTCGTCGCCATACGGCTACCCCGCTTCCTCCGCCCCCTACGGTTCGATGTGCTATGCCGGCCCGTATGTGTGCCGGATGCAATCGGCGGCCCCGCTCGGGGCCTCTTGCACCTGCCCCGGCCTCGGCGCCCCGTCTTACGGCCAGGTCCGAGGCGGGTAGCGCGTCAGCGCCGACGGGCTCGGTCGAACGCCACCATGAGTGACTCGCTGAGCGCCGCCTCGGAAAACCGGGCCTTCGCGTAGTCGATCTGCCCGGCTGAGGCCCGGCTCCAGGCGGCATCGTCCGTCAGCAAGCGGCAGACCGCGTCCGCAATCGCGCGCGGCTCGGTCGCGACCGAGGCCACGCCGGCGAGCCCGGGCAGGCCCTGCGCGCCGACCGGCGTCGTCACCAGCGGCACCCCGTCCCGCAGAGCTTCCACGACCTTCAGCTTCATGCCGGCGCCGAAGCGCAGCGGCACGACCGCGACGCGCGCCGTTTCGTAGAAGGAGGCGAGTTCGCCGTCGCTGACATCTCCCGTCACCCGGACGCCGTTGCCCGCAAGCGCGCGAACGGCGGCGGTCGGATGGGAGCCGACGATGTCGAGCGTGGCTTGCGGACTAACCGCGCGGATCAGCGGCAGGATTTCGCGCACGAACCAAAGCGCGGCGTCCTCGTTCGGCGGATGGCTGAAGCCGGCGACGAACAGGATGGCGGGGCTGCGGACGGGCGGGCGAGGCGCGCCGAACCGATTGAACGCGAATGGCACCACGGGCAACGAAACGACGCCGGGCTCCATGGCGGCGACCGTCGCCGCCTCCTCGGCGGACGGGTGCAGCACGACATCGGCGCTGCGCCACACCCAGCGCTCGACCCGCTCCATGTCGGACGCGGCGCGACCGAGGGCGACGTCTTTTTGCACGCTCGCTTGCAAGTGCATCCGCTCGAAATGCAGATCGTGTCCGTAATAGATGAGTTTTGCCTTTGAAAACAGTTTCAGCTCGGCGAGGTAGTTCGGCGCAACCGTGGGACGGCTCAGCAAGACGAAGTCGAGACTCTCGCCATTCGCCCTGATCCAACTCGAAAACAGGGTCGGATCGGGGCCGTAGATCACCTCGACGCCTTGTTTTTGGAGCGCCTCGGTGTAGTGCGGGCTGTACGACTGGTTCATGGGCCAGAATTTTACGACCATCCCCGCCCGCTGCATGGCCGCGGTGAAGCTCGCCATGTTGCGGGACCCGGCATCGCGATCCGGTTCCGGCACCAGATGATCGATCACCAGCACGACGCGGCGCCCCGCGAGCCGGTCGCGGGCGAGGATGCCGGCCGGTCCTGGTTTCAGATGTGAACGATCGAGCGTCCCCTTCCAGGTGTTGCGGAACCGGGCCTGGTTCGCTGCCTGAAACGCCTTCATGCCTGATTGCAGCTTCCGCCCGTGCGTTCCTCCCTCCCAGTGCACCACGCAGGAGCGCGGCTGGTAGATGACCTGCAAGCCGCGGGCGCGCAGCCGGAACGCGAGATCGGTGTCTTCATAGTAGGCGGGCGCGTACGCCTCGCTGAACCCGCCAAGCGCTTCGAACGTGTCGCGGCGCACCAGCAAGGACGCGGCCGAGCAGTAATCCACCTCACGCACGTAGTTGTATTCCGGCTTGTGCGGATCATCCCCATTGCCGACATTGGTGCCGGAGCCGTCCTGCCAGATGATGCCGCCCGCTTCCTGCAAGCGCCCGTCGGGATAGACCAGCTTCGATCCGACCGCGCCCGCATCGGGCCGCGCGCGAAAGATCGCAACCATCGGATCGAGCCATCCGGGCAGAACCTGCGTGTCGTTGTTGAGCAGCAACAGGAACTCGCCCCGCGCGTGGCGGGCGGCCTCGTTGCAGGTGCCGACGAAGCCGCGATTGGTTTCACTGATGATCAAGCGGAGATGCCGGATGCCGGCGAGACCGCCGACCGCGATATCGCGGGACGCGTCGTCGATGACGATCACCTCGATCGGCACATCCGGCGGATGGGTGGCGATGGCGGCGAGGCAGCGCAGCGTGTAGTCCACCTTGCCGAAGCTCGGGATGATCACCGACACGAGGGGCGAGGCGGCGCCGGGCAGCTCGATGTCGGAAGGCGCCAGCGCGCGGGCGGCCGGCGCCGGCGCGTTCGGCGGCGGTGGCGCGCGGTGCTGCTCGGGGCCAATCTCGGCGCCATGCGGCAAGCGCAGCGCCGCCGCCCGGCCCGCCAGCCGGGCCATGCGCTTGGCCGCATGGAGCGCGCCCGGATGCGCTTCGGCGAACCGGCGCAACGGTCCGGTCAGGCGCCACGCCGTGCTCTCCTCGATCGCGGCCGTCCGGCGCAGCAGGGCCGCGTTGGTGGCGGACAGAACGGCGGCGCCGTATTCGGACGTGGCCGCGCGCCGGGCGGTGAGGGTATGGGCCGCCCGCTCGGCATCCAGCGCCCGTTGAAGGCGGTCGCGCTCGGTTTCGGCGCGGGCCGCGGCCCGACGCGCCCGGTCGGCGGCGGGGGAGAGCGCGACGCCGCGCAACCCGTTGGGCAGCGCGACCGGCTCGCCGATAGAGCGCCACTCAGGGCGGGGATCGCGCACGTCATGGGCGGCTTCGCTGGTGGATGCGGGCGCGTCCGCGTGCGGCTCCGATGGCAGCCCAGGACCCCGCGCAACCAGCATCGAATGCTCCCCGCTTCCTGCAAGACGTCGCTCCCAGAGTCGGGGATGCGCGTTCGCATTCGAAACAGACGCCGGTTGATGAAAGCTGAATGGGCCGGACGCGGTCAGCCCGGCGGCGCGGTGGCGGGCGACCGGGGCGCCGCGGGCGGCGCCGGGCAGCGATAGGAGGGCATGTCGAAGCGCGGATGCAGCAGCAAGGCGACGAGCCCCGTCCATCCCGTCTGGTGCGAAGCGCCCAAACCCTGGCCGGTATCGCCGTGGAAATATTCGTGAAACGGTATGTAGTCCCGGAAGGCCGGATCGTTTTGCAGCATTTGATTGTCGCCGAGCACGGGACGGCTTCCGCTCGCATTGCGCAGGAACAGGCCGGCCAGCCGCTCCGCGAGTTTGTCCGCGATTTCGTGCAGGGCGAGATAGGTACCCGAACCGGTCGGGTACTCGACCCTGAAATCATTGCCGTAATAGCGCTGGAACTCGTTCAGCGATTCAACGAGCAGATAGTTGATCGGCATCCAGACCGGCCCGCGCCAGTTGGAATTGCCGCCGAACACGCCGCTGGTCGACGGCCCCGGCACGTAGCTGATGCCGTAAACATTGCCGTCGCGGCGCAGTTCGAACGGATGCGCTTCGTGGAACTTGGATAGCGCCCGCACGCCGTGATCGGACAAGAATTCGGTTTCGTCCAGCATCCGCAGCAGCAGCGCCTTCATGCGATGACCGCGCAGCAGCGACAACAGACGGCGGTCGCCGCTGCCCGGTTCGTGCCAGCGCGATATCAGGCTCGCGAGGTCCGGCCGATCGTCGAGAAACCAGCGCGCGCGCCTGGAAAACTCGGGCAGGCGTGTCTCGACATCCGGGTCCAGCACCTCGACCGCGAAAAGCGGGATCAGCCCGACGACCGAACGAATCCGCAACGGCAGGCGCTCGCCGTCCGGCAGCAGCAGCACGTCATAAAAGAACTGGTCCTGCTCGTCCCAGAGGCCGATGCCGTCGCCGCCGATATCCGTCATCGCGCCGGCGATATAGAGGAAGTGCTCGAAATATTTGGTCGCGATGTCTTCGTAGACCTTGTCCTCCATCGCGAGTTCGAGCGCGATGCGCAGCAGGTTCAGGGTGTACATCGCCATCCAGGCGGTGCCGTCCGACTGGTTGATGTAGCCGCCGATCGGCAGCGGCTTCGAGCGGTCGAAGATGCCGATATTGTCGAGGCCGAGGAAACCGCCCTGGAAGATGTTGCGGCCCTCGGCGTCCTTGCGGTTCACCCACCAAGTGAAGTTCAGCATCAGCTTGTGAAAGACGCGCTCAAGAAAGTCGTGGTCGCCGCGTCCGGTCTGGGCCTTGTCCATCTGATAGACGCGCCACGCCGCCCAGGCGTGAACGGGCGGATTGACGTCGCCGAACGCCCACTCATAGGCCGGAAACTGCCCATTCGGGTGCATGTACCATTCGCGGCACAGCAGGATGAGCTGGCGCTTCGCGAAATGCGGATCGATCAGCGCGAAGGTGACGCAGTGAAACGCCAGATCCCAGGCGGCATACCAGGGATACTCCCAAGTGTCCGGCATGGAAATGACATCGGCGTTGTTCAGGTGCTTCCAGTCGTGATTGCGGCCGTCGCGGCGGGAGGCGGGCGGCGCCGGTTCGGCCGGATCGCCCTTCAACCAGCGCATCACGTCGTAGCAATAGTACTGCTTCGACCACAGCATTCCGGCGAGCGCCTGGCGCTGCACGAGGCGCGCATCCGCGCACTCGAACCCGGTCTGCAGCACGCCATAGAACTCGTCGGCCTCGGCGGCGCGGGCCGCGAACACGGCGTCGAAGCTTTCGAACGCATCGCTGCCGAGCGTCGCCGGCCGCAGCCGAAAACGCAGCTCGGCGTTTCCTTTGGCCGGCAGCTCGAGCACGGTCATGGCCGCGCATTTCGTGCCCTCGCGCAACGGGCTGACCGCGCCCGTGTCCCCGTGCAGCAGGTAATCGTTGATGCCGTCCTTGAACGGCCCGAACGCCTCCGCGCCGTAGAGCCGTCGCGTGTTGGTGTCGTTTTCGCAAAACAGCAGCGAAGCGGGTTGGCCGATATGCAGGATCAGCGGATCGCGATGGACATCGGTCGCTTCCACGCTGCCATCCGGCAGGACGCGCAGCAGCGGCCGTGGCGCGCCCTCGATCCAGCTCCAGGTGTTGCGCGCCCATAATGTCGGCAGCACATGCAGCGTCGCCGGAGCGTCGGCCTGATTCTGCACCGCGATGCGCAGGAGGATGTCGTCCGGCGCCGCTTTCGCGTATTCGACGCTGACATCGAAATAGCGTCCATCGGCGAACACGCCGGTATCGACGATTTCGAACTCCGGCTTTTCCAAGCCGCGCCGCCGGTTCTCCTCGAGCAGCCATTCGTAGGGAAAGGCGGCCTGCGGATATTTGTACAGCATCAGCATGTAGGAATGGGTCGGCGTGCCGTCGAGGTAGTAATAGAGTTCCTTGACGTCCTCGCCGTGATTGCCCTCGGAATTGGTCAGCCCGAACAGCCGCTCCTTGAGAATGGGGTCGTTGCCGTTCCACAGCGCCAGCGCCAGGCACCAGCGCTGGTCCATGTCGCAGAAGCCGCCGATCCCGTCTTCACCCCAGCGATAGGCGCGGCTGCGCGCGTGGTCATGCGGGAAGTAGTCCCAGGCGGTGCCGTTGGCGCTGTAATCTTCGCGAACCGTTCCCCATTGCCGTTCGCTCAGATACGGCCCCCAATGGCGCCACTTCGCGCCCCTCTCGGCCTCCAGCAGCCGCTGCCCCTCGGCGGTTGCGTAGATGCCTCCCGGCGCAGTTTCGCTCACGGCTTTCCTCCGAGCATGGCTTCGATCCGGATCAATTCGCCGAGCGACCAAGCCTGGAACGGGCAGCCGCGGGGCGTGTGCGGCGGGTCGCCATCGGCGATTTCCGAGAGGTGGCCGAGCCCCGCGACATGCAGCCGATCGAGCAGCGGCTGCAAGAATCGCTGGCGCCCTTCCGCCTTCGCGGCCTCGCCACCTCCTTTCACCCGCAACCACGCATCCACGAACGCGCCCGTCAGCCAAGGCCAGACGGTGCCCTGATGATAGGCGCCGTCCCGCTTGCGTCCGTCGCCCTCGTAGCGTCCCACATAGGCGGGATCGTCCGGCGCGAGCGTGCGCAGCCCGGCCGGGGTGAGCAGGTGCCGTTCCACGCAGGCGACGATGCCGCGCGCCGCCTCGTCGCTCACCACCGGGAACGGCAACCCGCCGGCGGCGAAGATCTGGTTCGGACGAATGGCGCGGTCGACGGCGCCCGCGACGTGGCCGGCATCGACGACGTCGGCGAGGCCGCCGGTTTCCGGATCGGGGAAGCGGGCGAGGAACGCCGCGCGCGCCTGTCCTTCCAGCGTTCGCCAGCGATCCGACCAGCGTCCGCCGATGCGGAGCGCGTTGATCCAGAGCGCCTGCACCTCGACCGGCTTGCCGATGCGCGGCGTCACCACCCAGTCGCCCACCTTGGCGTCCATCCAAGTGAGTTGCACGCCCGGCACGCCGGCGCGCAGCAATCCGTCGCTGTCGGCGCCGATGCCGAAGCGCGTGCCGGCCGCGTAGCCGTCGAGGATGTCGCCGACCGTCGCGCCGAGCCGGGCGAATAGCAGCGGGTCCGCCGCCTGCCCGCCGGCGGTGCAGGCCGCGACGTAGTCGTTCACGGCGATGATGTACCAGAGCGACGCATCGACCGAGTTGTATTCCGGCACGTCCCCGGAATCGGGGAAGCGGTTCGGCAGCATCCCTGCGCCGACCGTCCCGGCCCATGCGTGCAGGATGGTCGCCGCCTCCGCGAGCCGTCCCATTCCGAGCACGAGCCCGCGCATCGCGATGAAGGTGTCGCGTCCCCAGTCGGTGAACCAGGGAAAACCGGCGAGGATCGTGCGCCCGGCGCCGCGATCGACGACATAGGCGGCGGCCGAGGCTTCGCGCGCGGACGCGAACCGGTTGCGGCGCGCCGTCTCGGCGGCGATCAGACGCGCCGCGTAGGGCCGCACGCGGACGTTCAGCGTGTCCCCGGCGCGCAGGATCAGCAGGGCGTCATCGGTGTCGAGATCCCAGGTGAATACGCCGGGTGACGCCAGATCCTCGTCGTCGTCGAGGCCGCGCTCGTGCTCGGCGGCGTAGAAGAAGCCGCGATACCATTCGGGCTCCGGCCGGTAGCCGCCATTGCTGAGCGCCGCGACCGCCGGCCCGCCGGGGTAAGGCCGCCAGGCGACGTTGCCCCCCTGCACCGCCACCGCGTCGAAGGCGAAGGCCGGGTTTTCGTGATGCAACGAATGGTAGTCGCGGCCCGACATCAGGAGCCGGACATGGAGGCGGCCCGCGCCCGCGCCCCGCCACCGAAGCACGGTCTCGCACGTGTCGCGGGCCACCAGAATGTCCTGACGGATGGTTGCGCCCCGACCCACATCGAAGGTCCAGCAGGGCCACGGCCGAGCCGTGAAATCCGTGATCCGGGTTGCGCCGTCCGGCGACTGCACGCCCCCGCCATATTGCTGCGTGGTGAGGGCGATCCGCTCGGACCCGGCTTCCAGCCACGCTTCGATGCCGTTGACGAGAACCACGCGGCCGGAGGGCGGCGTGCGGGCGGTGAGCAGCAGGGCGTGATAGCGCCGGGTTCGCACGAGACCGGCCGTGCCGGAGGCGAAGCCGCCGAGGCCGTCGGCTTCAAGCCATTCTGTCGCGAGATCGGGGGTCGTCACGCGGCTATTCTCACGCGGCTTGGGGGGTCTTGACGAGCAGGGGGAAAGCGGACGTGATCGGCAGCCAATAGCTCGCCACGCTTCTGAACAGGGTCTCTGCGCCGTCCCTTGCCGCGCCTCACCAGGGTGTTTTCCGCGCCGGCCGGACGGTTACAAATGAGCGGATCAGCCCGGGAGCATGGCGTTCTTTCTCCAATCCGTAAACGAGGAAAACATGCCACCGACCGACGCGATCAAACTCGACCCGCCTATTCGCGGGCGCATCTACGACAGCATCGCCGAGACCATCGGCAACACGCCGCTGGTGCGCATCCCTCGCCTCAGCCGTGACGAGGGTCTGCAGGCGGACGTCGTTCTCAAGCTCGAATTCTTCAATCCGATCGCAAGCGTGAAGGACCGCATCGGCGTCGGCATGATTCTGGCGATGGAGGAGGAAGGCAAGATCAAGCCGGGTGCGACGCTGATCGAGCCGACCTCCGGCAATACCGGCATCGGCCTCGCCTTTATCTGCGCGGCGCGCGGCTACCGCCTGATCCTGACCATGCCGGAATCCGTTTCGACCGAGCGGCGCAAGATGCTGCGCTATCTCGGCGCCGAAATCGAATTGACGCCGCGCGAACAGGGAATGAAGGGCGCGGTCGCGCGGGCGCGCGCGCTGCTTGCGGAGACGCCGGGTGCGGTCATGCCCGACCAGTTCGGCAACCCGGCCAATCCGGCGATCCACCGGCGCACCACCGCCGAGGAGATCTGGCGTGATACGGACGGACGGGTCGACCTCGTGGTTTCGGGCGTCGGCACCGGCGGCACGCTCACCGGCGTCGGCGCCGTTTTGAAGCCGCGCAAGCCGGGATTGCGGATGATCGCGGTGGAACCGGAAGCGAGCCCCGTGTTGTCGGGCGGCGCGCCCGGGCCGCATCCGCTGCAAGGTCTCGGCGCCGGATTCATCCCGGAGATCCTGGACACCGGGCTGATCGACGAGGTGGTGCAGGTCTCGAACGCCGATTCTTTCGAATACGCGCGGCGGCTCGCCCGCACGGAAGGCATTCCGGGGGGCATTTCGTCCGGCACCGCGCTGTGCGCCGCCGTCAGGGTCGCGAAACGGCCGGAGAACAAGGGCAAGCTGATCGTCACGATCATCCCCTCCTTCGCCGAGCGCTACATCAGCACCGCGCTGTTCGAGGGGTTGTAGGCGATCGTCCGGCAGGCAGCGGTGACACGGGGCGCGGGTTGGTGACCGCGAGGCCGATCGTCACGCTTGGCGAAATCCTGGTCGAGATCATGGCGGACGAGGTCGGGCACGGCTTTCTTTCGCCGCTCCGCCTCCTCGGTCCGTTCCCGAGCGGCGCGCCCGCCATCTTCATCGACCAGGTCGCGAAGCTCGGCCACCCTTGCGGCATCATCTCGGCGGTCGGCGACGACGATTTCGGCCGCGTCAACCTCGAACGGCTGCGCCGGGACGGCGTCGATGTCCGGGCGGTCGCGACCGATACCGAACGGCCGACCGGCAGCGCCTTTGTCCGCTATCGCCCGGATGGCGAACGCGACTTCGTGTTCAATGTCCGCCACAGCGCCAGCGGCCATACGGCGCTGACGCCACCGGCGCGCGAACTGCTCGCAGGCGGCGGCCATTTCCATGTCATGGGATCCTCATTGTTCTCGGAAGGGTTGGTCCGCGCCGTGCGGGAGGCGGTCGAGATCGTGCGCGGCGGCGGCGGCACGATCTCCTTCGATCCCAACATCCGCAAGGAGATGCTGGCCTCGTCCGGCATGCGGGAAGCGCTCGGTTGGGTGCTGCGGCATTGCGACATCTTCCTGCCGAGCGGTCCCGAGCTGACGTTGCTGAGCGAAGCAAAGAGCGACGACGCCGCGGCGGCCGAATTGCTGGCGCTCGGCATCGGCGCGGTCGTCGCCAAGCACGGAAGCGACGGGGCCACCTACTACGATCGCGACACGAGGCTGCATGTCCCGGCTTTCCCGGCGGAGGCCCTCGATCCGACCGGGGCCGGCGACTGTTTCGGCGCGACCTTCGTGACATGCCGGTTGGGAGGGCGGACCGTTCAGGACAGCTTGCGCTACGCCGCGGCCAGCGGC
>JAFAXA010000060.1 GCA_019241425.1 Acetobacteraceae bacterium
GGTCAGCCGCCGGGCGGTCCGGTCCCGGTGCGCGCGGGCCGCGCGAAGCCGGGCGCCTGCTCCATCCGCGGCAAAGGCGGCGATTTCGGCCAGCGCAGCCAGATGGGCTTCGGCCGTTTTGACCGGGCCTCCGGTCCCGGTTTTGGCTCGTCGCACCGCGCGGCGGGGCGGGGCCGCCGGGGACGCGGCGGCAGCCGCAAGCACTGCGGCAGCGGGATCCGCAGCATGTGGCAGAGCGGGCGCAGAATGCGGCCGGCCTGCGGTGCCTGCGCCAGCAGCGCCAGCAACGCAGGGTCTGCGAGCAGTGATTCGATCTGGGCGCGGCCAACCCGGGTGTTCAGCTCCGGGGCCAAGGTCAGCAACCAGCCATACGCTTTCGGCACCGGCATTTCCTGCGCCTGCGGCTGGATTTGGCTTTCCGGCGAGAGCGGGGGAGGTTGCCGCTCCGGGGCCAAGCTGCGGCGCGGCGTGGAAAGCCGCCCGGCCTCGATGGCGGCGACGAGAGCGGAAAAGCGGGCGACCAGCCGCCTCAGCCGGTTCCAGGTGGCGAGCGCGAACGGCGCCACCGCGCGATCTTTCGGGAGGCTGAGGGAGAAGCCCCGAAGCACCAGCTCGACCGCAAACGAGAAGCGCTCGGTCAGGCTCTGAGCGGGGGCGACGGCGGTCATCCGTCAAGCATCTCCACAACCATGGCGCGTGGCTAGAACATTCTCCCGCTGCGCCCGCGCTACCGCAGCCGGACGGCTCACCGCGCCCCTGCGCCCTGTTTGTCATCCTTCGCGGCCGCCTCGTTTCGATGGTCCGCCGCCGCCTGCGCGAATGCCGCCTGTAGGCGCGCGATAACGCTCTCGCGTCCTTCCGGCAAAGGTGTTCCGAGGTGGATGTGGCGCAGTTCGTCGGCAAAGGCGGTCCAGAGTGGCGGGCCGCCCTCTTCCACCAATCGCTGACGGAGCGCCTGCTCCGGCGCGGCCGGCAGGTGCCGGCGGCCCCAGGCGCCCAGTTGCACCAGCACGGGCAGCAATTGGATCGCCTGTTCGGTCAGGCTGTAGATCCCCTTCTGCCGGTGGGCGGGATCGTCGCGTCGCGACAGGAGCTCCGCGTTCACGAGCCGCTTCAAACGCCCGGCCAGAATGTTGGAAGCGATCCCTTCTTCCGAGCGCGTGAGCAGCTCGCGGAAGTGCCGGCGGTTCCCGAACATGATGTCGCGGATGACGATCAGGCTCCAACGGTCGCCGAGCACCTCCAGCGCGAGATTGATGGGGCAACCGGAGCGCTTGTCGATCATGACCAGTTGCAAGATGAGACCAGTCGGCTAAAACCCAATTGGTTGCTATTCACAATCGGTGCGGGGGCTTCATGGGCAGAGTGCGGGTCGCGGGTTTTGCCGTGTCCATCGACGGCTTCGGGGCCGGCCCCAATCAGAGCCTTGAACATCCGCTCGGCCGAGGGGGTCGGGAGTTGCACAAGTGGTTCTACCCGACCCGGACCTTTCGAGCGATGATCGGGAAAGAGGGCGGGACGGATGATCGCTTCGCCCGCGCCTCGGCGGAGGGCTTCGGCGCCTTCATCCTCGGCCGCAACATGTTCGGCCCGATCCGCGGCGAGTGGCCGGACGAGGCGTGGAAGGGCTGGTGGGGCGACACTCCCCCGTTTCACGCGCCGACCTTCATCCTCACCCACCACGCCCGGGCGCCGATCGTCATGGAGGGCGGAACGACCTTCCATTTCGTCACCGACGGGATCGCGGCGGCGCTCGCCGAGGCGAAGGCCGCGGCCGGCGACCTCGACGTGAAGATCGGCGGCGGCGTCTCGACGGTCCGCCAATTCCTGCTCGCAGGGGCGATCGACGCCTTGCACCTGGCGCTGTCGCCCGTCCTTCTGGGCCGTGGTGAATCCCTGTTCGCAGACATCGACCTGCCAGCCCTCGGCTACCGGGTGACGGAGGCAGTTTCCACGGAGCTGGCGACCCATCTCGTGCTGACACGCTGAGTGCAGGGCGGAGCGCCGTGCCGGCCATTTGCTGGCAGCGAGGCTTGTTGGGGAGCTTGGCGCTTTATTCCGGGCGGAGGGCGGCGCGGGCCGCCGCCTGCCCGGCCGGGTCCTCGATCCCTTGCAGGCGGTTGGCGGCCAGCATCGCGAAACGGTGCAGCAACGCCCGCCGCCGCGCGGGCGCCATGGGATGGCTGTCCGGCGCCCGCAGGATGTCGGCGCCCCGGTCGTCGGCGACGATCAGGCCGACATCGGGCGGCAGCAAGGCGGCGTGCGGAAACTCCGCATCGACGGCGAAATAGAGCGCGTCGCAGAAGGCGCGGTAATCCGGCCATTTGTCGTCGGCGAGGAAGTCGCGCACCCCGGATTTGACCTCGATGCAGGTGAAACAACAATCGGGGCCGAGCGCCAGGATGTCGGCCCGGCGACCGTTTGGCAGCGGCACCTCGTGCAGCGGCGCCCAGGCGAGCTGGCCGCACAGCCGGGCGGCGGCGCGCCGGATCGCGAGCGAGCGGTCGGGAAGGGAGATGTTCACTCCCTGTTCCTACAGGATGCCGCGCCGTCGGGAAACCGCCTGCTTGACCGGAACCGGGGCGCCTGCGCCGATTCCGCCATGACCGATCCCGCCCCCCTCCTCCCGCCCGATCTCGAAGCGGTGGTCGCCATGGCCGAAACGGCGCTCGCCACCGTCCCGGCGCGGCTGGCCGCGCGCGTCCGGGGGGTCGGCATCGTCGTCGAGGAACTGCCGGACGACGACACGCTCGACGAGATGGGGATCGAAAGCGCCTGGGATTTGACCGGCCTTTATCGCGGCGTGCCGCTGACGCAGCAGAGCGTGAGCGACGTGGTGCGGCAGCCCGACATGATCTTTCTCTACCGCCAGCCGATTTTGCTGGAATGGATTGAAACCGGCGAGGACCTGCACCGCCTCGTGCGCAGCGTGCTGATCCACGAGATCGCGCACCATTTCGGGTTCAGCGACGCGGATATCGAGGCGTTGGAGCGGGAAGAAGGCTGACCGCCCGACCCTCCGGCAGCCATTCCGTCCCCCGCGGATACGCCGTTCTGCGCTTGTGTCGCTGACCATCGCTGCCACTAAGTGATGACCCTCGGCACGCGTACGCGCGTTTTCAGCGCCGGTTGAGAACATATTCCGTACCGCAACTATTTGGTTGCGGATGCGTGCCGAGTCCCACGCGCAGGCCGGCGAAACACGCGGCGGACAAGTCTCGGCCGCATCTCGGCATACCATGAAGTGCGCGCGCGCGGACGCGCAGATTCGATCGTAAAAAAAACGTTTCTAGGTTGCATCGGAAGGTGGGATGTGATTAAGTTTCGGCACTCAAGCAAGGCTATTTCAAATGATACGTCGTATTATCGCGCGCGCTCCGACCTACATCGCGGATGCGGCCCAAGACCCGAAATGGCTGGTCATGTTCGCCTTTGGCAGGTTCATGATGTTCCGGCGGCTTGCCTGGCCGTCGCCGGTTGGTGAGGAGCCGTCCGATCAACCGGCGGGCGGGTCGCTGTTTACCGCCTCCCTTCCGTCCGTTCTGCACGATCTCAGAACGGACGGAATCTCAACCGGGCTCATGCTCCCGCCGGAGCACGTCGCGGCGATCCGGCAATTCGCGGAAAGCCATCCGTGCTTCGGTAATTTCAACCGGGATTTGGCCTTCCTGCCGGAGGCGCACCGGGAAGCCGAAGCGCGGGCCGGCAAGCCGATCCTCACCGGCCACTATCTGGAAAGCGTCGAGCAGTGCCCGAGTGTGGATCTGATCCGCTCCGACCCGCTGATCCTCCGCATCGCCGAGCGCTATCTCGCGAGCACGCCGAAGCCGATCAGCACGCGGCTGTGGTGGAGCTTTCCGGCCGCCGCGCCCTCCGAGCAGGATCTGCACCACGCCTCGCAAGGCAAGATGCATTTCGATCTCGACGACTGGCGCACGCTCAAATTCTTCTTCTACCTCACCGATGTCGGTCCGGCGGACGGGCCGCATGTCTACATGCGCGGCTCGCACGAACGCCGGAAGTGGCGGCACCAATTCACGCCGGTGGTCGGCCACGACACGGCCGAGGTGGTCGCGGCGTACGGGCGCGACAATCTGTTCGAGGTCTGCGGCGCGGCCGGGTTCGGCTTTGCCGAGGATTCCTTCGCGTTCCATATGGGGCAGGTGTCGCGCGGCAAGCCGCGGCTGATGCTGGAGGTCGGCTTCGGCGTCTCGTCGGCCCCGAGCCGGCGGTTTCACGGCGAGCTGGTGCTGCACTAAACGCCGCCTTTGAACGGAAACACGCGCCCCAATACGAGCCGCACACGGCAGGGGCCGGTTTGCGCCGACGGCGAGAGGCCTTGCGCCGTCCTGGGCAGCCTGAGCAAAGTCATCCGCACACAAACGGATCCGCGTCGCCGGTCGGGCGGCGCCGCAACGCTCGGGGAGTGAAGGCCTGATGAGGTGCGATTCGAGCCGCACCATTGCCCGGCGGAGCCACGCGATGCGGATGGCGCAACGGCTGGTCCCGGTCGCGCTCTTCACCCTCTGCGCCGCGTCGGCTTCGGGCGCGGTGGAGCCGGAAAAGCAGCCCATCTTCGCCAATATCGTCAACGGCCTGCTTTGCGGCACCAGCAGCAGCAACCCATGCAAGGTGCCGCCGGGGCAGCGTCTCGTCATCGAATACGCGTCCGGCTACGTGTTCGCCCCGGCATCTTCGCGTGCGGAAACGTCGGTCACGATGGCCGTCACCGATCCGGCGCTCGGCCTGAACGGCGCCGGCTTTCACGTATTTCCGGCGATCAAGGTCAACACGGCATCGACAACCGACGTGTTCGCCTTTTCCGTGCCCCTCAAGATGATGCTGCATCCGAATGCCACGTTCTACTTCTCGAACGTGACCGGCCTCTCCGTATCGGGCTATCTGGTCGCCTTCACCGGCAACTAGCCGGCGCGGGGAGCTGGCATCGGTGCCACAGGTGTCGGCAAGCGTCGGGAGCGGGATCGTGCAAACGGCGTTGCATCATGCGGCGACGTTGCGGGTCCGCCCGCGCGTCACGACATGGGGGACGCCATGCTACCGCGACTGTCCGACATTCCCGCCCCGGCTTCGCTCCACGCCGATTTCCTGACCGAGCTGCGGCTGCGCGGCTTCGAGGGCGATCTCGCGTCGGGCTACGGCAGCCGGGTCGTTTCGGCGACCGACAACTCGATTTACCAGCTCCTTCCGCAAGCGGTCGCCTTTCCGCGCACGACGGCAGACCTCGTGCGCATCGCCCGCGTCGCCGCCGAACCGCGCTTCGCCGAATTGGTGTTCGCGCCGCGCGGCGGCGGCACCGGCACCAACGGCCAGTCGCTCACGGAGGGGCTGGTGGTGGATGTCTCCCGCCACATGAACCGCATCCTGGAAGTCAACGCGGAGGCGCGGTGGGTGCGGGTGCAGGCCGGCGTGGTCAAGGATCAGCTCAACGCCGCGCTGGCCGGGCACGGCCTCTTTTTCCCGCCGGAACTCTCCACCTCCAGCCGCGCGACGATCGGCGGCATGGTCAGCACCGACGCCTGTGGTCAGGGCTCGTGCCTGTACGGCAAGACCCGCGACCACGTGCTCGAACTGACGACCGTGCTGCTCGACGGCACGGTCTGGACCTCGCACCCATTGGCGGAGGAGGAGTTGCGGCAGGTGCAGCGCCGCGCCGACCGCGTGGGCGCCATCCACCGCCTTCTGGATACGATCGGGCGCGAGCAGGCCGGCGCCATCGCCGCGCATTTTCCAAAACTCAACCGCTGCCTCACCGGCTACGACCTCGCGCATATCCGCAACGCCGCCGGACGGTTCGACCTCAACGCCATCCTGTGCGGCAGCGAGGGAACGCTCGGCCTGCTTGCCGAAGCGAAGCTCGACCTCCTGCCGATCCCGAAACACAGCGCGCTCGTCAACGTGCGATACGGCAGCTTCGACGCCGCGCTCAGAGACGCGCAGGAGTTGATGCGCTTCGGCGCCGCCTCGATCGAAACGGTTGATTCGCGCGTGCTCGGGCTCGCCCAGAACGATGTGATCTGGGAGTCGGTCCGGCGCTACTTCCCGGAGGATGACGGCGAGCGCGCGACCGGCGTCAATCTCGTCGAATTCGTCGGCGACACCGAGGCCGCTGTCGAGGCGCCGCTCGCCCGGATCACCGACGCGCTCGCCGGTTCGGCCGGTGCGCGGCGCGGCTTCACGGTCGCCCGCGATGCGGCGGACGTGAACGCCATCTGGATCATGCGCAAGCGATCGGTCGGCCTGCTCGGCAACATGGCGGGCGACAAGCGGCCGATCCCGTTCGTCGAGGACACGGCGGTGCCGCCGGAGCACCTCGCCGACTACATCGCCGAATTCCGCGCGGCATTGGACGAGCGCGGGCTCGTCTACGGCATGTTCGGCCATGTCGATGCCGGCGTCCTGCATGTGCGACCGGCGATCGACATGAAGGATCCGGCGCAAGAGAGGCTGATCCGCGACATCACCGAGGAGGTGGTCCGCCTGACCCGGAAATATGGCGGCCTGCTGTGGGGCGAGCACGGCAAGGGCGTGCGGTCCGAGTTCTCGCCGCGCTTCTTCGGCCCGCTCTACCCGACGCTGCAAGCGATCAAAGCGGCGTTCGACCCGCGCAACCAGCTCAATCCCGGCAAGATCGCGGCACCCGAGGATGGGCAACTCCTCCGCATCGACGGGCTGCCGACGCGCGGCGGACTCGACCGCACGATCCCGCCCGGCGTGCGCGCCGGCTACGACGAGGCGTTGCACTGCAACGGCAACGGCGCCTGCTTCACCTGGGATCCGGACGAGGCGATGTGCCCGTCCTACAAGGCGACGCGCGACCGCCGGCACTCGCCGAAGGGCCGGGCGTCGCTCACCCGCGAATGGCTGCGCCAACTGGCGGCGCTCGGCTTCGACCCGGTCGCGGAAGCGGCGCCGCTCCGGCAAACACCCGGCTGGCGCGGCTTTCCGGCGAGGCTGCGCAACGGATGGCGCCGCGAGCCGGATTTTTCGCACGCGGTGAAGGACGCGATGGACGGCTGCCTCGCCTGCAAATCATGCAGCGGGCAGTGCCCGATCAAGGTGGACGTGCCCACCTTCCGCGCCAAGTTCCTCGAACTCTATTACAGCCGCTATCCCCGGCCGCTCCGCGATCACCTCGTCGGCTCGCTTGAAACGATACTGCCCGCGCTCGGCACGGCGCCCGAACTTTACAATCTCCTGCTGAAAAGCCCGCCGGGCCGCGCCGCTCTGCGCGCGATCGGGCTCGTGCATACGCCGGGTTTTTCGCGGCTTTCCCTTCGCCGCGAACTGGCGACGCGCGGCATCGCGACGGCGGCGCCGCAATCGCTCGCGGCGCTCGCGGTCGAGGAGCGGGCGCGCAGCGTCGTGCTCGTGCAGGACGCCTTCACGAGCTGGTACGAGACGGACGTGGTGCTGGCCGTGCTCGATCTGATGCGGGCGCTCGGCTTCCGCCCATTCGTCGCGCCGTTCCGCCCGAACGGCAAGCCGCTGCACGTGCACGGCTTCCTCGGCCCGTTCGCGCGCGCCGCGTCGCGCAACGCCGCGACCCTGCGCGCGTTGGCGGCGACCGGCGTGGAACTGGTCGGCATCGACCCGTCGATGACGCTCACCTACCGCTCGGAATACGCGACGCTGCCGGAAGCGGACCGCGCGCCGCCGGTTCTGCTCGTTCAGGAATGGCTCGCCCGTCACGCGGGTGCCATCCCGCGCGCGAACGCGACCGGCGGCGAATATCTTCTGCTGCCGCATTGCTCGGAGCGCTCGCTCGCGCTCGGGAGCCTCCGCGACTGGCAAACCGCGTTCGCGGCGGCGGGTTCCTGCTTGCGCGTGCTGCCGTCCGGCTGCTGCGGCATGGCCGGCACCTACGGCCACGAGGCCGAGCACCGCGCCACCTCCGAGCAAATCTACCGCACAAGCTGGGCGCCACTTCTCGCCCGCTGGTCCGCAACCGGCCGCCTGCTGGCAACCGGCTATTCCTGCCGCTCGCAAGCCAGGATCGTGGACGGGCAGACCCTATCCCACCCCGCCAAAGCCTTGCTCGCCTGCCTGCGCGCCGGCTGACCCGCTTTGCGCGTGGGCCCGTCCGCTCATGTCTCCCGTCCGGTCGTATGGTATTGCGTTTCCAGATTGAGCAGCTTCAGAACCCATGCGATCGCTCTTTCGGCCAAGAACGCTTTGGATGAGGTGGTGCGGCTCTCAGCGGTGTCGAAACGCCATGATAATGCACCATGCCGGCATTATAAAAGATGAGTTATGAAACCAGTCACGCTGCCTTGACACTTGTCCGCCGCTACTAAAGAATTATCGCTCAGACCGACGTCGCAGCGGCATTCAACGCGAAGACTCAGTGTAAGCCGATTGGTTGCGTCTTTTTTTTCATGCGAGTGCGCCGGCAGAAGGAGTCGTCATGAATCTTCCGCTTACAGTTCGCGGCTTGATTGCTGGCGCCGGCATTTCTTTGATTCCGCATGTGATAGGCTCAGCGTCAGCGCAGCCGTCCTCTCCTCAGTTGGAACCGGACGCGGGAAGTTGGCGAACGTGGGCGATTGCCTCTGGGAGTGCTGTTACGGTGCCTCCGCCGCCAGAGGCCGGTGCGACGGCTGCGGAAATCCAGAGCTTGAGGGCTCGCTCCTTGCCAGATGCCGTCACGCTTGACCACGTGGCCTATTGGGACAGAGCCTGGCCAGGGTACCGTTGGCAGGAGATCCTGCTCTCCGAGTCAGAGAGAGACGCGAGGCCCATGCTATGGCGCTCGTTGGCATTGGTCAGCATCGCCATTCAAGACGCGACAATCGCAACGTGGCACGCGAAGTACCAGTATTCCCGTCAGCGCCCTTCGGAGTTGGAGACGGCAATTCATCCGCTTGTGTCCGTTCCACACAGTCCGTCCTATCCGTCCGAACATGCGGCTGTTGCCGTTGCTGCTGCCGACGTCTTGGCCTACCTTTTTCCGAGCGATGCTGAAAATCTGAAGCAACTCGCCAGCGAAGCCGGACAGTCGCGAATTGCCGCAGGCGTGCAGTTTCCAAGCGATGTCGCAGCAGGGGAAGCCCTTGGGCATGAGGTCGGCGCGGCTGTTATCGCACGGGCGAAAGCGGATCGCTCAGACATACCCTGGGATGGCAAAATCCGGACTGGTCCCGATCTATGGGCCG
The DNA here is from genome assembly GCA_019241425.1 of Acetobacteraceae bacterium. Taxonomy (GTDB): domain Bacteria; phylum Pseudomonadota; class Alphaproteobacteria; order Acetobacterales; family Acetobacteraceae; genus JAFAXA01. The sequence goes on from JAFAXA010000060.1 coordinate 9,174, forward strand.
GGACAAACCCCCTTCTAATCACCATGGGCAATTGGGTGCCATGGGTTCTCCGGTCAGCGGATCAGTTCCGGCCGCCGCCGCCGCCCGCGCCACGTTCACCCCAAATGGTCGCAGAACTCACGGAACTCAAAAATTTTTCAAGAACACCGGTCAGCACGAGACTTTCCTGGTTCTGGGCAGCCGTGCCGGAACTGCGTGAATGGATCGCCATCACCAATTTGAAGATATTTGAAACCCGCATTTCGGAAGATCCACCAAAGGCCGCACGCGCGATGGCATTACTCGGGATTGCCAGCTTCGACTCCTTTATCGGCTGTATGGAAGCTAAATACCACTATCTTGCTCCGCGTCCGTTTCAGATGGACCGAAATATCAGCATGATCTTCCCTGCACCGAACCACCCCTCCTATCCGGCGGCGCATGGCTGCGGGGATGGGGCGGCGGAAGCGATATTGAGCTCCCTCTTTCCACACGACGCGGCTTACTTCAAAGCACGCGCCGAAGAAGGTGCCATGTCGAGGATATGGGCTGGTATCCATTATCGCAGCGACGTCGATGCGGGTCTGACACTCGGCCGCTCTGTTGGTCGACTGGTCGCTGAGGAAGCGAGCAAGGATGGTACCGAGACGACAGCAAAATAAGCGCCATTAAAATCACGGGTTTGGGTGCCTGATTGCAGGGCTCAAAGGCGACCGCGCTGGTCGAGGCGTGCGTCCAGCCCCGCGACCGCCGAGTGCAGCCGACTCGGCGACGAGCCGACCGGCGGGTGACTTTGGCGCCGATCACATGGTGTCGATCGAAGCGCTGAACTCACCGCATCAATGAGCCGGCTACTGCTCACATATGCGACAGGACTGACGGGCAGCACCAAAGGGCTTCGTATTAAACTGGCGTCCCGTACGGGATTCGAACCCGTGTTACCGCCGTGAAAGGGCGGTGTCCTGGGCCTCTAGACGAACGGGACGAGGCGCGAGCGTCGGTTAACGAAGCCCCGGGGGCGGGTCAAGCGGCGGCCGGCTCGCGTCCAGCGCCGCCTGCAACAGATAGGCCGCCGCCATGCGGTCCACCGCCTCCGCCCGCTTGCGGCGGCCGAGGCCGGCGTCGCCGATCAGAAAGCGGTTGACGGCGGCGGTCGACAGCCGCTCGTCCCACAGCGCCGCCGGCAACCCCGCCGCCGCCGAAAGCGCCATCGCCCAGTCGCGCGCCGCCTGCGCCGCCGGCCCGAACGTGCCGTCCATCGACAGCGGCAATCCGACCACGAGCCCGCCCGCACCCTCCGCCGCGGCGATCGCCGCCACCTCGCTTGCATTGGTGCGCAGCTTGGCGCGCCGGATCGCCCCATACGGCGTCGCCAAGGTCAGCCCCACGTCGGACAGCGCGACGCCGATCGTCTTCGCCCCCGGATCGAGACCGAGCAGGCGCTGATGGCGGCCGAGACCGGCCCGCAACTCCGTCATGTTGAAGAGCGGCATGGCGGCGTTTATGGTCCGCCGCTCCGCTCCCGGCCAAGGATTGATCTGCCGATGTCGCTCGATCCCGCGACGGTCCGCCGCATTGCCTCGCTCGCCCGCATCCGGGTCGAGGAGCACGAATTGCCGCGCCTGCAAGCCGAACTCAACGGCATTCTCGGCTGGGTCGAGCAGTTGCAGGAAGTGAACGTGGACGGGGTCGAGCCGCTGGCCGGCGCGGCCGCGACCGCGCTTCGGATGCGCGAGGACGCAGTGACCGATGGCGGCGACCGCGACGCCGTGCTCGCCAACGCGCCCGCCCGCGCCGGGGCGTTCTTCGCGGTGCCGAAAGTGGTCGAATGACCCTGACCGGCCTTTCCATCGCCGAAGCGCGCGCGGGTCTCGACCGCCGCGCCTTCAGCGCCCGCGAGCTGACCGACGCGCATCTGGCCGCGATCGAGGCGCTCAACCCGCGCCTCAACGCCTATCTCACCGTCACCGCCGGGACGGCGCGGGCGCGGGCCGAGGCGGCGGATAGCGGCCGCGTCACCGGCCCGCTCGCCGGCATTCCGCTCGCCGTCAAGGATCTGTTCTGCACGGAGGGCGTGCGTACGACCGCCGGCAGCCGCATCCTCGAACATTTCGTCCCGCCCTATGAAAGCACCGTCACGTCGCACCTACTGCGGGACGGCGCGGTGTTTCTCGGCAAGGCCAATCTCGACGAGTTCGCGATGGGCTCGTCCAACATGACTTCGGCGTTCGGCCCGGTCGAGAACCCCTGGAAGCGGCGTCAGGACGAAGCGGCGGCGCTGGTGCCGGGCGGCTCCTCCGGCGGCTCGGCGGCGGCGGTCGCGTCCGGCCTCGCCTTGGGCGCGACCGGCACCGATACCGGCGGCTCCATCCGCCAGCCTGCGGCGTTCTGCGGCATCGCCGGGGTCAAGCCCACCTATGGGCGGTGCAGCCGGTGGGGCGTCGTCGCCTTTGCGTCCTCCCTCGACCATCCGGGGCCGTTCGCGCGCACCGTCGAGGATTGCGCGATCCTGCTCGGCTCCATGGCCGGGTTCGACCCGAAGGACAGCACCTCTGCCGACCGCCCGGTGCCGGATTTCGCCGCCGCCTGCGCGCGCGGCGTCCGTGGACTGCGTATCGGCGTGCCGCGCGAATACCGCGCCGACGGCATGGCGGCCGAAATCGAGACGCTCTGGCAGCGCGGCCTCGCCTGGCTGCGCGACGAAGGCGCCACGATCGTCGACGTGTCGCTGCCGCACACGCAGTACGGCCTCGCGACCTACTACATCGTCGCGCCCGCGGAAGCCTCCTCCAACCTCGCCCGTTACGACGGGGTGCGCTTCGGCCGCCGCGAGAACGGCGCCGACCTCACCGATCTCTACGAGCGCAGCCGCGCCGCCGGGTTCGGCGCCGAGGTGCAGCGGCGCATCCTGATCGGCACCTACGTGCTGTCGGCAGGCT
>JAFAXA010000183.1 GCA_019241425.1 Acetobacteraceae bacterium
GCGGTTTCGGCCTCAGCACATTTATGGCGGTAGCGGCGGCGGCATAAAGGCGCGGACCGTTTCGCCCGCGACGGAGGTGATGACCTAACGACCGAGCCGCCAGCCGGCGCACTTTGAGCGATCAGGTCCCGCTGTCGGCTACACCGAAAAGTACTTCGCCGTCGGATTGAACAGGACGAGAGCGCTGGTCGATTGCTCCGGATGGAGTTGCCATTCGTCGGAGAGGCTGACGCCGACCCGCTCAGCGCCGAGTAGCCTGAGCAGCGGCTCCTGATCCTCGACCCGCGGACACGCCGGGTAGCCGAACGAGTAGCGCGAGCCGCGATAGCCCTGCGCCAGCATCTTTTCCATGTCGCGGTCGTCCTCGCCGGCGAAGCCAAGCTCGGCGCGGGCCCGTTTGTGGACGTATTCCGCCATTCCCTCGGCCATTTCGACCGAGAGGCCGTGCAGATAAAGATAATCCTGGTAGCGGTTCTCCTCGAACCACTCCCGCGCGATCTCGGACGCCCGCTGCCCGATGGTCACCACCTGCAACCCGAGCACGTCGCGTTCGCCGTCATCGACGTCGCGGACGAAATCGGCGATGCACGCGCCGTCCTCCTTCGGCTGCCGCGGCAAAGCGAAGCGGGCCAGCTCGGTCGTGCCGTCCGTATCGAACAGGATGAGATCATTGCCTTGGCCGGCCGCCTTCCAGAAGCCGTAGACGCCGCGCGGCCGCAGGATGTCGCCCTCGTCGCAGAGCGCGAGCATCCGTCGCATCACCGGGCGCAGTTCCTGCTTCGCCCAGCCGAGAAAGTCGCCGAGCGTCCGGCCCTGTTTGCGAAAGCCCCACTGGAATTGGTACAGGCTGCGCTCGTTGATAAACGGCACCACCGCTTTGGGCGCCGCCTCGACGACGCGTGGCCCCCAGAACGGCGGCGTTGGCACCGGAACGTCACGCGTCAGGCGGCGGCGGCGTTCGCGTACCGTTGCGAGATCGACCGGGCGGAAGGCGCGCGCATCCGCCTGGCCGAGCGAGCGCGACTTGTTGCGCGGCTTGCCGGAGCGCTTGGCCTGGATTGCCGCGAGATAGTCGTCGAACGCATTGCCGGTGACCCGGTCCATCAGATGCAGCCCGTCGAATGCATCCCGCGCATAGGCAACCCGGCCGCAGGCATAGGAACGGACGCAATCTTCCTCGACATAGGTGCGGGTGAGGGCGGCGCCGCCGAGCAGCACCGTCACTTCGAGGCCCTGGCGCGACATCTCTTCCAGGTTTTCCCGCATCACGACGGTCGATTTCACCAGCAACCCGGACATGCCGATCGCGTGCGCCCGGTGCTCCCGCGCCGCCGCGACCATGTCGGCGAGCGGCACCTTGATGCCGAGATTGACCACGCGATAGCCGTTATTGGTCAGGATGATGTCGACCAGGTTCTTGCCGATATCGTGCACGTCACCCTTCACCGTCGCCAGCACGATCGTGCCTTTTTCCTGACCCTCCACCCGCTCCATGAACGGTTCCAAATAGGCGACGGCGGCCTTCATGGTTTCCGCGCTTTGCAGCACGAAGGGAAGCTGCATCTTCCCGGCGCCGAACAGCTCGCCGACCACTTTCATGCCATCGAGCAGCACGGTGTTGATGATCTCGAGCGGCGGCATCCGTTGCAGCGCTTCGTCCAGATCGCCGGTCAATCCCTTGCGATCGCCGTCCACGATGCGGTCGCGGAGCCGCTCCTCGGCGGTTTCCGCGCGCGCCTTCTTCACCGCATCCGCGGCGCGGCGTTCAGCGAACATCTCCAGCAATTTCTGTAGCGGATCATAGCCTTCGGCGCGCCGGTCGAAGATCAGATCCTCCATCACCTGAACTTCTTCCGGCGCGATCAGGTGCAGCGGCCGGATCTTACTGACATGCACAATCGCGCCGGTCATGCCGGCACGCACCGCATGGTCGAGGAACACGGAATTCAGCACCGCGCGCGCCGCCGGGTTTAGGCCGAAGCTGATATTGGACAGGCCGAGAATGATCTGGATGTCCGGGAACGCCTCGCGGATCATGCGGATGCCCTCGAGCGTCCACTGCCCGAGCTTGCGATCGTCCTCGTTGCCGGTGGCGATCGTGAAGGTCAGCGGGTCGATCAGCAGATCGGATTGCGGCAGTCCGTACTGGTCGCAGGCGAACGCGACCAGCCGCCGCGCGACACGCAGCTTGTCTTCCGCCGTCTTCGCCATCCCGCTTTCGTCGATGGTCAGCGCGATCACCGCCGCGCCGAACTGGCGGGCGAGCTTCAGGCGGTCGGCTGCTGCGTGCTCGCCGTCCTCGAAATTGATCGAATTGATGATCGGCTTGCCGCCATGCAGCCGGAGCGCCGCCGCGATCACCGGCGTTTCGGTGCTGTCGATCACCAACGGCGCGTTGACCGATGACGTAAACCGCCGGATGATCTCGTTCATCTCCGCTTGCTCGTCGCGACCGACAAACGCCGTGCAGACATCAAGGCTGTTCGAGCCTTCGCCCACCTGCTCGCGGGCAACCGCGACGCAGCCGTCCCAGTCGTGCCGCTCCTGCAACTCGCGCCATTTCTTGGAGCCGTTGGCGTTGCAGCGCTCGCCGATCGAGAAGTAGCTGTTCTCCTGCCGGAGCGGGGTCTGCCCGTACAGGCTCGCGACCGACGGCACCCATACGGGTTTGCGGATCACGGGCGCCGGACGGAAGCCGCCGCGGCGCCGGAGCATCGCGTCCAGCGCGCGAATGTGCGGAACGTCGGTGCCGCAGCAGCCGCCGATCAGGCTGACACCGTCCTCGGTGACGAACCGATCGACCCAGCTCGCCATCTCCTCCGCGCCGAGCGGGTAATGCGTGCGGCCGTCCACCAGCTCCGGCAAGCCGGCATTCGGTTGCACGGAGAGCAGGCCCGGCCAGTTAGCGGCCAGCCATCGCACATGCTCGGCCATTTCCTGCGGCCCGGTCGCGCAATTGAGCCCCATCAGCGGCACGTCGAGCGCGTGAATGACGGTCGCGGCCGCGGCGATGTCGGGCCCCACCAGCAGCGTGCCCGTGGTTTCAACCGTAACCTGCACGAAGATCGGCGTGTCGGTGCCCCGTTTCGCGCGCGCGAGCTTGGCGCCGTTCACCGCCGCCTTGATCTGCAGCGTGTCCTGGCAGGTCTCGATCAGGATGGCGTCGGCGCCGCCGTCGATCAGCCCCTCGCATTGCGCGGCGAGCGCCGCTTCCAGCGGGTCATAGGCGATGTTGCCGAGGCTCGGCAGCTTGGTGCCCGGGCCGACGCTGCCGATCACCCAGCGATGCCGGCCGTCGGCGAAGCTTTCCGCCGCCTCCCGCGCAAGCTCGGCCGCGATCTTGTTGATTTGGTGCGCGCGGTCCTCGAGCTGGAACTCGGCGAGGGTGATGGGCGAGCCGCCGAAGCTGTTGGTTTCCACCATGTCCGCGCCGGCCTCGAAATAACCGCGATGGATGTCGCGCACGAGGTCGGGTCGGGAGAGGTTGAGCACCTCCGTGCAGTTCTCCTTGCCCCAGAAATCCCGCTCGACATCGAGGGTGAGCGCTTGCACGCGGCTGCCCATGCCGCCGTCGCAAAGCAGGACGTGATCGCGCAGCGCGTCGAGAAGATGCGGACGGGGCATTCAATCGCTTTCGTGAAATGGGAGCCGTGTCAGGCGGAAATGCCCGTTTCGGCGGGGAGACGCGACGCCGTGAGTGGCCGGTCCGGCGCCCGCCGGACGCGCCAAAGGCGCACTAGCATCGCGCCCGCGACGTCGACGGGTGCCGCGGGAACGAACCCGGCATCGGCGAGCAGGTCATCCATCGCCGCCTCGGCAAAGCCGGGCCAGCGATGCGCAAGCCGTCCGGTGACGTCGGCCCGTTGATGCGCGGCCAGTTCGGCGACGATCAGCGTGCCGCCGGGCCGCAGCACGCGGGCGGCCTCGCTCAACACGCCCGCCGGATCCTCGGCGTAGTGCAGCACCATCTGCAACACGGCGAGGTCGAACGCCGCATCGGCGAAAGGCAGGCGGTACATATCGGCGAGCCGGACGCCGCAATGCGATAGCCCGGCGCGGGCGAGGCGTGACCGGGCGAGGGCCAGCATCGCCTTGCTCGCGTCGATGCCGGTCGCCCGCGCCACCCGGGGCGCCAGCAGTTCCAACAGCCGTCCGGTGCCGGTGCCGATGTCGAGCAGGTTCTGAACCCCGGCCGGCGGAACCAGGGACAGCAGTGCCGCCTCGATCGCGCCGGCGGGCAGGCCCAGGGCGCGCATCTCGTCCCAATCCGATCCCTGGCGGCGGAAACTCTCGGAAGCGACGCGCGCCCGCTCGGCGAGCACCCGGGCCGCCTGCCGGCGATCGGCCGCCAGCACGGGATCGTCCTCCGGCAGATGGGCGAGCAATGCGGCGGCCAGCGGCTTGGCCGAGGCGGGAGGCAGGGTGAACCAGACATTCGCCCCTTCGCGCACCCGGTCGAGCAGTCCCGCCTCGCAAAGCAGGCGCAGATGCCGGGACAGCCGCGGCTGCGACTGGCCGAGGATTTCCGTAAATTCCATGACACAAAAGGAGCCGCGCGCCGCCAGCGCCAACAGTCGCAGGCGGGTCGGCTCGGCGGCGGCGCGCAGACTGGTCAGAAACGGCTCCACGTCTTGCGTGTGACATAAAGATATCCTTATGTCCACCCATGGCCGCGTTCATGGATGCCCGGCTTCCGCTGCGCTTCGGACCGCTCGCCTCGGTGCAACCGGATGAAGCGGTGCTGCTGCCCGAGGGTGACAAGGCATCGCCCCCGGCGGGCCACGCCGTGCAGCGATTTGCCCAGCCGATCGGCGGCGGCGGGATGGTTCATTCCGCCGCCTGCCCCTGCTGCATGCCCCGCGGCCCGCTGGCGACGGCTCTGACCCGTCTCTTCTTCGCCCGCGCCCGGGGAGAGGTGCCGTTCTTCGCCGGGGTGCTCGTCGCCGATGCGGATGCAGGGACCGAAGCGGCGATCCGCGCCTTGCTGCGACGCGACAAGCTGATCGGCAGCCGCTACCGGGCCGCCCCGTCCGCTGCGGCGCTTTGAACGCTCAGCATTCGACCGGCGGGCTGCGGTCCCCCACCCCGAGCGGCCTTTGCATGTAGACGACGTCCAGCCAGCGGCCGAATTTGTAGCCGGCGGCGCGCAATGTGCCGACCCGGTGGAAGCCGAGGCTCGCGTGGACCCCGATCGAGCCGACATTGTCCGAGTCTCCGATCACCGCGACCATCTGCCGGAATCCGGCGGCGGTGGCCGCCTCGATCAGACGTTGCACGAGCGCCTTGCCGACCCCCTGACCTCGCACGTCTTCCCGCACATAAATGCTGTTTTCGGTGCAGAAACGGTAAGCGGCGCGGTCCCGGAACGGCAGGAAATAGGCGAAGCCGAGCAGGCCGCTCGCATCTGCGGCGGCCAGCCAGGCGCCGCGCTGCGCCGCGCAGGCCTCGAAACGCTCCGTCATCTCCTCGATCGAGGGCGGAACGTCCTCGAACGTTCCGGTGCCGTGCAGAACATGGTGCGCATAGATCGCCTGGATATCGGCCATGTCGGTGAGGTTCGCATCGCGTATCTGCACGGTAACTTCCCTGCAACGATTGCCGAGCGAATGAGCGACTCGCACGGAAAGCGAGCCTCCGGCCGTTTTCCTCAACTATTAGTTTGATCAACGGCGCGTGACCGAGTCATATTGCCGCGACGATCACAAGACCGCTAGACGCAACCACGACAAAGATCCGCGCTCGACGCCCCGCTCGCCGGGGTTGCGCACCAGCAAGGGATCAGTTCGACGATGCAGGGTGCTACGCTGCCGGCTGCTCCGATACAGATGGTCGGGCGCCAACCCGATACTGCGCGGCAATCTCCGGGGGCTTCCGTCAACGCGCGCATCCAAGCGGTGATGATTGCGGCGCGCTACTATGGCGTCGAACTCGATCCCGGTGAGTTTCGGCCCGCGGCCGGCGAGAAGATCCCCGGGGCGGCGTCGCTCGCCGCGTGGGCTCAGGACGCCGGCATGTGGGCGCGCGGCGTTCGTCTGCGGTGGAAACATCTCCTGAAGCTGAACGATACGAGCCCGGTCGTGCTGCTGCTGGCGGATGGATCGGCCGCTCTGTTTGCCGGCGCGAATGTCGAGCACAACGTCGTATTCATGAAGGACCCGGCCGCAGCGGACGGGGCGCCCGCCGTGCCGGTCGATGAGCTGCGGCTGAGCCAGGTCTGGGATGGCGAAACCGTGTTGCTGCGGGGCGAGCGCGGCCTGCAGGAGGCTGACGCTCCGTTCACCATGGGCTGGCTGGTCTCCCTCGTGCTGCGGGAGCGGCGGTCGCTGCGGGATATCGGGCTGGCGTCGCTGACCTTGAGCTTTCTCACGATCTTTCCGCCGCTGCTGGTCATGACGGTGGTGGACAAGGTGCTCCAGCATCACAGCATTTCGACGCTCGCCCTGTTGTCCACGATCCTGTTGCTGGCGATGCTCTACGAGACGGTGCTCGGCTATTCTCGCCGACTCGTCGTTCTGGTGGTCGGCATCCGGCTCGACGCGCGGCTCAACCTGCACGTCTTCAATCGCCTGCTGAAGCTGCCCCTCGACTACTTCGAGCGGCATCCGGCCGGCGAGACGATGCACAAGATCAGCCAAGTGTACAAGGTCAGGGATTTCCTCACCGGCAAGCTGCTGACCACCTTTCTCGACCTCGTGACGCTGCTGGTTCTGTTGCCGTTTCTGTTCTACCTGAATTCGGCGCTGGCCTGGATCGTGCTCGGGTGCTCCTGCATCATCATGCTGGTGATCCTCACCTACCTGAAGCCGCTGCGTGGCGTGTTCAAGAAAGTCGTTCTCGCCGAAACCGAAAAGGCCTCCGCTCTCGGCGAAACGGTGTTCGGCATCAAGACGGTGAAATCGCTCGCGCTGGAACCGCAGCGCAAAGCACTGTGGGATGCGCGCATTGCCGAAGCCGGAAAGTGGCGTCTCGCTTTCGGCAAGCTCGGCAACTGGCCGCAAACGCTGGTCAACCCGGTCGAGCGTTTCATGTCGATCGGCATCGTGCTGTTCGGCGCTTACATGGCGCTGGAGGACAAGACGGGCTACGCGGTCGGCGCCCTGTTCGCCTTTATGATGCTGTCCATGCGCGTGGCGCAGCCGCTGGTCGGGCTCGCGAAGCTGATCGAGGACTACGAGGAGGTGGGATCGTCGATCGGCGAGGCGGCGTCCGTGCTGAACCGGCCGATCGAAACGGATGCCGCTTCCGGCGGGTTGCGGCCGAAATTCGCGGGCGCGATCAGCTTCGAGGATGTCAGCTTCACCTATGGCGGCACCAAGCTGCCGGCGCTCGACCGGGTCTCGTTCTCGGTGCCCGCCGGCACCATGCTCGGGATCGTCGGGCGCAGCGGTTCGGGCAAGTCGACGCTCACGCGCTTGCTGCAAGGCATCAACCGCGACTACAGCGGCTTTCTCAAGATCGACGGCTCCGACCTGAAGGGCATCAACCTGCGCCACCTGCGCCAGAGTTTCGGCGTCGTGTTGCAGGACAACTTCCTCTTCCGCGGCTCCATTCGCGAAAACATCATCGCGGGTCGGCCGGGGCTGACGCTCGAACACGTGGTGCATGCGGCCCGCCTGGCGGGCGCCGAGGAATTCATCGAACTGATGCCGAACGGCTACGACACATTCATCGAGGAAGGCTCGCCTAATCTGTCGGGGGGACAGCGGCAGCGGCTCGCGATCGCGCGCGCCCTGATCACCGATCCGCGGCTGCTGATTCTCGACGAAGCGACCAGCGCGCTCGATCCGGAAAGCGAAGCGTTGGTAAACGCCAATCTGCAACGGATCGCCCGCGGCCGGACCATGGTGATCGTGTCGCACCGTCTGTCGTCACTGACCGAGTGCAACCAGATCCTGGTTCTCGAAAAGGGCCACGTCGTCGATATCGCGCCGCATCGCACACTGCTCGAACGCTGCTCCCTCTACCGTCAGCTCTGGGCGCAGCAGAACCGCCACGCCGATTTGCAAGGAGGGCCCCGCCATGCAGCTCTCGCTCCAGCCCTCGCCCAAGCCGATTGATCTCATCCCGGAGCGCAAGCGTGATGCGGCGTTTCCGGTGCTTCTCGAGTTTCAGTCGCCCTCGGCGGCGATCGTCGCGGCACCCGTTCCGCGTTCGGCGCGGGGTACGATCTGGATCGTAACCAGCCTGTTCTTCGCCTGCCTGGTGCCGATGGGGCTGATCCCGATCGACCGGGTGGTTACGGCGCAGGGCAAGGTGCTCTCGCAATCGGCGACCATCGTCGTGCAGCCGCTCGAAACCGCGATCGTGCGCTCGATCGGCGTGCGGGAAGGCCAGACCGTGCACGCCGGCGACATTCTGGCGCGGCTCGATCCGACCTTCGCGACGGCCGATGTCGGTGCGTTGCAGAACCAGGTCGCGAGCCTGCAGGCCGAAGTGTCCCGTTTGCAGGCCGAGGCCAACGGCAAGCCGTTCGCCTATACCGGCACCGATGCGGCGATGACGCTGCAAGCCGCGATCTTCGCCCAACGTCAAGCGGAGCGCGACTTCCGCCTTGAGAACTACAAGCAGAAGATCTCGGGCCTGGTCGCGACGGTGTCGCGCAATCAGGCGGACGCGGCGGCGTACAAGGAACGCCTCGGCGTTGCCCTCGATGTCGAGAAGATGCGCAAGCAGCTCGAGAAGCTGCAAGTCGGCAGTCACCTCAATTCGCTCGCCGCCACAGACAGCCGGCTCGAAATGACGCGTGGCCTGCAAAATGCGGTCGAGCAGTCGGAGAGCGCGAAACGCGACCTGACGGCGCTGGTCGCCGAACGGGATGCCTATTTGCAGAATTGGCGGGCCGAAACGTCGCAGAAACTGTCGGAACAAACGCGGGCGCTCAGCGACGCGCGGGAAAATCTCATGAAGGCGCAGCTTCGCCAGCATTTGGTCGAATTGCGCGCCGAGCAGGATGCGACCGTGCTGACGGTCGCCAAGGTGTCGGTCGGCTCCGTGCTGCAATCGGGTGAGCAACTCATCACCTTGGTGCCGAACGACGCGCCGCTGGAGATCGAAGCAAATATCGCCGGGCGTGACGATGGCTTCGTGCGCGTGGGCGATTCGGTCGCGATCAAGTTCGACACCTTCCCCTACCATCAATATGGCATGGCGCAGGGGACGGTCCGGACCGTCAGCGCCGACAGCTTCACGAGCGCCGACGAGGCTCGCAGCCGCACGGGCGCCACGGGCGCGGTACCGGTGCCGCAGGGCTCGACCGAGCCGTTCTTCCGCGCCCGCATCACGATCGACAAGACCGATTTGCATGATGTGCCGGCAAACTTCCATCTCGCGCCGGGCATGCCGGTGACCGCCGACATCAAGGTCGGCAAGCGGACGGTCTTGAGCTACCTGCTCGGGCGCGTTCTGCCGGTGGCGTCCGAAGGCATGCGCGAGCCGTGAGCAGTGTTTCGAGCAGGGCTTCGGCATGAAACAGACCGTGTCGGTTTGGGCCCGGCTATCGCCGCGGGCCGCGCTCAAGCAAGCCGAGCGCGTCGCCCACGAAGACCGGGCCGCCGCCTTCCGGCTGTTCGCGCGCGCCGCGCGGGCGGGGATTGCCGAGGCCGAGTACCGGGTCGGCCGCTGCTATCTCGAAGGGACCGGCGTTCCCCCGAGCGTCGCCGAAGGAGCGCGCTGGCTGGAGCGCGCTGCCGCCCAGGATCATCTGGCGGCGCAGGTGAAGCTCGCGGGGTTGCACGTCCAGGGTGTCGCGCCCGGCGTTCCGGACGATGCCGTGCCGCGCCTGTTCGGCAACGCCGCCCCGGAGGGCGCCGATTTCACTGCGGCTGAGCGATGGGCACGGCGCGCCGCTGACGCAGGTTCGGCTGAAGCTCAGGCCCTGCTCGGCTATCTGCTGACCTCCGGTCCGGAAACCATGCGCGACGAAGCGGCGGCGCAGCTTTGGTATGAGCGCTCGGCGCGCGCCGGCGCGCCCCAGGGCGCGCTCGGCTATGCGCTGTCGCTGGCCCGCAGCGCCAAGGACGACGCCGACCATCAGCGGGTCGTCGAGGAGTTGCGTCCGGCCGTCGAGGCCGGCCTGCCGACCGCGCTCTATTTGATGGGCGTGCTGACCGAACACGGCATGGGCGTCGCCAAGGATCGCGAGGCCGGGGTGCAGTTCTATCGCCAAGCGGCTGAGAAGGGCGACCGGAACGGGCAGGCGCGATACGGGCTCGCGCTGCTCGGAGGGCAGGGCATCGCCCAGAACCCGGCTGAGGGCGAATCGTGGCTCCGGCGCGCCGCACTCGCCGGCGATCGCGAAGCGGCCGCGATCCTCGGCGATCTTTATGCGCGCGGGGGCAAGCTGCCGCCGAATTACGCCGAGGCGGCGATGTGGTTCCGGCGGGCGGCGGATGCCGGTCATGCCGGCGCCGCGCGTGCCCTCGGCCTGCTGCATTTGACCGGCGCCGGCACCGCCCGCGATCCGGAGGAGGCGGCGCGGTGGTTTCGCCTTTCGGCCGAGGGCGGCGACACCAAATCGGCGGCCGACCTCGCGAACCTCGTGCTTCGGGGCGACGGCGATCCCGCCGATCTCGTCCGCACCAGGCAGTGGTTCGAGGAAGCGGCGAACGCGGGAGACCTCGTCGCCGCCTTCAATTACGGCGTCTGTCTCGCGGAAGGGGTCGGTGTCGAACGCAACGAACGGCTCGGCGTGCAATGGGTTCGACGCGCGGCCAAGACCGTGGTCAATGCCCAGCATTATTACGGGCGAATGCTGCTCGAAGGCCGGGGCGTTGCCGCCGATCCTGTTGAAGCGCGCGTCTGGATGAGCCGTGCCGCCGAAGGCGGCCATCTCGATGCCCAGGTGGCGCTCGCCGACATGATGGTGAAAGGCCTGGGCGGTGAACGCGACCACGCCGGGGCCTACGCGCTTTATGGCCGGGCGGCCGGGCAGGGGCATGTGGGCGCGATGTTCGCCGCCGGCGCGCTGAAGGGCGGCGGTCACGACGTGCCGCAGGACCGGGCGGTGGCTCAGCAATGGTTCCGCGCCGCCGCGGAGCGGGGCCATGCGCTGGCGCAGATGATGCTTGGCCGGTATCTGGCGCGCGGTCTCGCGGGCAGCCCGGATCTTGCCGAAGCCCGCATGTGGACGGAGCGGGCCGCGGCGCAGGGCGTGGAAGGGGCGGCGCTCGATCTCGCGGCGCTGCCGCCCGTTGCGCGTCGCGCGCCTCAACCGGCGACGGCCGCCAGCTGACCAGCGGCGGATGCCCGATGTCCGCTAACGCGGCGCTCGCCCCATCGGGAGCGAGCGCATCTCCGATGACGGAGCTGAAGGTGTCCGGCCATCTGATGTCGCTCGATGCCGGTCTGTTCTGCATCGTGCAATCGAAGGGGGCGGAGGTGCGAGAGGAATTGTCCGGGCTGCCGGGCGTCCGGATTTCGCTTCCGCCCGGTGTTCAGGACGGCATCGCAATCAGCAGCTTCCGTCCCGATGGATGGCTCGCCGGCCAAACCGAAGCCGCGTTGGTCCGGGTCACCAAAGGTCCGGCGCAGGTCCTGGTCACGGTCTACCAGTCGCCCGCCCAAAGCGGCGGGGCGGCGCCGAAACTCCAGGTTCTGCGTCTCGGCGCCGATGACGCGGTGGGCGCCGATCCGCACGCCTCGGCGCCGCCGCCGCCCCCGGTGCAACCCCAGGCCTTACCGCCACCGGATCCCGAGGTGATCGCGCACGTGCAGGGGGAGGGCGATGTCGGCGTCCCCCTCGGCCAATGGGTCGGCGTGCGGGGAAGCGGCCGCGCGATCGAAGGCTTCCGCGTCCTGCCGCAGCCGCCCTTCATGCCGCCGGAGATCGAATACCAGGCGATCCTCGGCCGAGATTGGAACTCGCCCTGGGTTTCGGGCGGCGCGTTTTGCGGCAGTCGCGGCATGGCTCTGCCGCTTTTGGGGTTGCGCGTCCGGCTGGGTGGCCGCGCCACGTCCCTGACGCGGTGCCACTATTTCGCGAGTTTCGTCGACGGATCGAGCGCCGGGCCGGTTGCGGCCGGCGAAGCGTGTCGCTCGCCCAGCCTGGCCGCGCTCGAAGCCTTTCGGATTCTCCTGGAACCAAGCGCAACGGCGCAGTGATAAACCCGGCTCCACGGACGGCTTAGACGTGCAATTTTTGTTCCTGCATCAGAACTTTCCCGGCCAGTTCCTGCATCTCGTGCGGCAGTTGGTTGCGGAGAATAGGCACGACATCGTCTTTCTGACCGAGCCGAACGCGAACGTCATGGCGGGCGTACGCAAGGTGCCGTACGTCGTCGAGGGCTCGTCGGCCGGCGCTCATCCGGTGTCGCGTGAGTTCGACAATGCGGCGCGCCGGGCGGAGGCGGTTGCCCGCACCTGTGCCGGGCTGAAGCAGCTTGGCTTCACGCCGAATATCGTCATCGGACATCACGGCTGGGGCGAAATGCTGAACATCCGTGATGTCTGGGCCGACGTGCCGATGCTCGGCTATTTCGAGTTCTTCTATCAGCTCGAAGGCGCGGATGTCGGCTTCGACCCGGAATTCCCGGTGGCCGCCGCCGACCACGCCCGCATCCGCGCGAAAAACGCGACCAACCTGCTCGCGCTCCAGCTCGGCGCCGCCGGGCAGACCCCAACCGATTGGCAGCTTTCCACCTATCCGGCCTGGGCCCGGCAATCGATCACGGTACTGCGGGAGGGGGTCGATCTCGACGCGTGCCGCCCCGATCCCGCCGCGCGCACGCAGGCGCTGGAGATCGGCGGCGCGGTCATCGCGCCCTCCGATGCGCTCGTCACCTACGTTTCGCGTGATCTCGAGCCTTATCGCGGCTTCCATGTGATGATGCGCGCGCTGCCACAGATCCTTCGGGAAAATGCGCGTGCGCGGGTCGTGCTGGTCGGTGGCGATGGCGTCAGCTACGGCGCGGCCCCCGCTTCCGGCACTTGGCGCGCCTTGTTCACGCGCGAACTCGGCGCCGCATTCGATGCGGATCGCGTGCTGTTTCCGGGCCGGATCCCCTACACGACCTACTTGCGGCTGCTGCAACGATCCGACGCCCATGTTTATCTGACCTACCCGTTTGTCGCGTCCTGGTCGTTGCGGGAGGCGCTGGCGATGGGATGCGCCGTGATCGCCAGCGACACGCCGCCGGTGCGGGATTTCGTCGCCCATGAGCGCACGGGCTTGCTCACCTCGTTCTTCGACCCGGCGGCGCTCGCAGGCCACGTGCTCCGGGTGCTTGAGGATCGCGGGCTGGCGAGCAGTTTCGGCCGGGCGGCGCGGGCCTATGCGGAAACGAATCTTTCGATGGCGGATTATCTCGCCGCGTATGGAGGACTGATCGCCCGCATGACCGCCGCCTGAAACGACCAAAAGGCCGAACAAGCGATCTCCGGCCGGAGCGCGGGGCTCCGGCCGTGTCTACCGCTCAGTGCAGCCAGCCGGCGAGAACGGCGAGCAGCAGCAAGGCCACGATGTTGGTGATCTTGATCATCGGGTTCACAGCGGGCCCGGCTGTGTCCTTGTAAGGATCGCCGACGGTGTCGCCCGTCACCGCCGCCTTGTGCGCTTCCGAGCCCTTGCCGCCGTGATTGCCTTCTTCGATGTATTTCTTCGCGTTGTCCCAGGCGCCGCCGCCCGACGTCATGGAGATCGCGACGAACAGCCCGGTCACGATCGTGCCGAGCAGCATGGCGCCGACCGATGCGAACGCCGCTTGCCTCCCCGCGATGCCGTCGATCACGATCCACAACACGATCGGCGCCAGCACCGGCAGCAGCGACGGCAGGATCATTTCGCGGATCGCGGCGCGGGTCAGCATGTCGACGGCGCGGCCATATTCCGGCTTGTCGGTGCCTTGCATGATGCCGGGCAGCGACTTGAACTGGCGCCGCACTTCCACGACGACCGCCCCCGCCGCGCGACCCACCGCCGTCATGGCGATGCCGCCGAAGAGATAGGGGATCAGTCCGCCGAAGATCAGGCCCGCCACGACGTAGGGGTTCGACAGATCGAAGGACACCTGCCCCACGTCGCGGAAATAGGGGATGGTGTCCCCATGTGCCGCGAAAAAGTTGAGGTCGTTCGAATAGGCCGCGAACAGCACCAGCGCGCCGAGACCGGCCGAGCCGATCGCATAACCCTTGGTGACTGCCTTGGTCGTGTTGCCGACCGCGTCGAGCGCGTCGGTCGAATGGCGGACGTCCTTGGACAGGCCGGCCATTTCGGCGATGCCGCCGGCATTGTCGGTCACGGGGCCGAAGGCATCGAGCGCGACGATGATGCCGGCGAGCCCGAGCATGGTGGTGACCGCGATCGCCGTGCCGTAGAGGCCTGCGAGCTGGTAGGTCGCGATGATGCCGAACACGATCACCAGCGCCGGCAGCGCCGTCGCCTCGAGCGATACGGCGAGCCCTTGGATCACGTTGGTGCCGTGGCCGGTCACCGAGGCCTGGGCGATCGAAACTACG
>JAFAXA010000230.1 GCA_019241425.1 Acetobacteraceae bacterium
CAAGCGCGTGGAAGCGGGCGTGTGGGAGTTGTTCATTCCGCGCCTCGCCCCCGGCGCGCTCTACAAGTACGAATTGCTCGGGCCGGGGGGCGAAATGCTGCCGCTGAAGGCGGACCCGGTTGCCTGGGCCGCCGAGGCACCCCCGAAAACCGCCTCCATCGTGGTGCGCACCGAGCCGTTCCGGTTCGGCGATGTCGCCTGGCGGGAGAAGCAGCGTCAGAGCAGCGCCCCGTCGGCGCCGATCTCGATCTACGAGGTGCACGCGGCGTCCTGGCTGCCGCTGGCGCCCGACGACCGCTCCGGCTGGGACATGCTGGCCGAACGGCTGGTGCCCTATGTGGAGCGCATGGGCTTCACCCATGTCGAGTTGCTGCCCGTCATGGAGCATCCGTTCGGCGGCAGTTGGGGCTATCAACCGCTCGGCCAATTCGCGCCGAGCGCCCGGATGGGGCCGCCGGATGCCTTTGCCCGCTTCGTCGATCGCTGCCACGCGGCGAATATCGGCGTGATCCTCGACTGGGTGCCCGCGCATTTTCCGACCGACGCCTTCGGCCTGGCGCGCTTCGACGGCACGCCGCTCTATGAGCACGCCGACCCGCGCG
The DNA here is from genome assembly GCA_019241425.1 of Acetobacteraceae bacterium. Classification (GTDB taxonomy): domain Bacteria; phylum Pseudomonadota; class Alphaproteobacteria; order Acetobacterales; family Acetobacteraceae; genus JAFAXA01. The sequence continues at coordinate 603 of JAFAXA010000230.1, forward strand.
AAGGCTTTCACCAGGACTGGAACACGCTGATATACAATCACGGCCGCAATGAAATCCGGGCCTTCCTGATCGGTAGCGCGCTGCACTGGCTCGAGCACTACCATGTGGACGGGCTGCGCGTGGATGCCGTCGCCTCCATGCTGTATCGCGATTACAGCCGCAAACAGGGCGAATGGATCCCGAACAGATATGGCGGGCGGGAGAACCTTGAATCGGTGTCGTTTCTGCAGGATCTGAGCCGCGTGGTCGCGGAACGCTGCCCGGGCGCCATGTTGATCGCCGAGGAATCAACGGCCTGGCCGGGGGTCACGCGGCCGGCCGACGAGGGCGGCCTCGGCTTCGATTACAAGTGGAACATGGGCTGGATGCACGACACGCTGCACTACATCGAAGAGCAGCCCGTGCACCGCCGCTGGCACCACGACGAGATCACCTTCGGCCTCGTGTATGCGTTCTCCGAAAAATTCGTGCTGCCGCTGTCACATGACGAGGTCGTGTACGGCAAAGGCTCGATGATCGGAAAAATGCCGGGTGACCGCTGGCAACGTTTCGCCAATCTGCGCGCTTACTACGGCCTTATGTGGACCCATCCTGGCAAGAAGCTGCTGTTCATGGGCGGTGAATTCGCCCAGGAACGGGAGTGGAATCACGATACCGGCCTCGACTGGTACCTGCTGGAAGACCCTATGCACGCCGGAATGCAGCGCCTCGTGCGCGACCTCAATCATGTCTACCGGGGGACACCCGCCCTGCACACGCGGGACGCCGAAGGCGCGGGCTTTCGCTGGGTGGTCATGGATGATCGCGACCAAAGCGTGTTCGCCTATCTCCGCTTCGGCAATGAGGGCGAGCCGCCGGTTCTGGCCGTCTGCAACTTCACGCCGGTGCCGCGCCATGGATACCGGCTCGGCGTGCCGCAGCGCGGCTATTGGAGCGAGATCCTCAACACCGACGCCGAGGGCTATGGCGGATCGAATCTCGGCAATGGCGGCGGCGTGGACGCGGAGGACGTGCCGAGCCACGACCAGCCGGCCTCCGTGGTGCTGAGTCTGCCGCCGCTGGCGACCGTCATCCTCAAAGCGCCCTGAGCCGAGAAGCCATGACCACCCAGCACCTGCACAGATTTCCGTTCGGGGCCCAGCGCGGCGAGGATGGCCGGGTGACGTTCCGCCTGTGGGCGCCCGACGCCCCGGAGGTCGCGCTGGAGATCGAAGGCCGGTCGCCGGTGCCGATGGAAGGAGAGCCGGAGGGTTGGTTCGCGGTCACGGTTCCGGCGGAGCCGGGGGCGCAGTACAAGTATCGCGTGAAACCGGATTTGGCGGTACCGGACCCGGCTTCGCGCTTCCAAGCCGGGGACGTGCACGGCGCGAGCGTTGTCGTCGATCCGCGCGCGTTCTCCTGGAAGAACACCGCCTGGCGCGGGCGTCCCTGGAACGAAGCGGTGATCTACGAACTGCATCCGGGCGCGACCGGCGGGTTTGCCGGCATCACGGCGAAGTTGCCGGCGCTCAAGGAACTCGGCGTCACGGTCGTCGAACTGATGCCGATTGCGGATTTTCCGGGCCGGCATAATTGGGGCTATGACGGCGTGCTGCCCTACGCGCCCGATTCTGCGTACGGCACGCCCGACGAGCTGAAAACGCTGATCGACACCGCGCACGGCCTCGGCGTGTCGGTCATGCTCGACGTCGTGTACAATCATTTCGGACCGGACGGTAACTATCTGCACGCCTATGCGGAGACATTCTTCCGCGACGATCTGCAAACGCCCTGGGGCGTTTCCATCGATTTCCGCAAGCGGCCTGTGCGCGACTATTTCATCGGCAACGCGCTGTACTGGCTGATGGAATACCGCTTTGACGGCCTGCGCTTCGATGCCGTGCACGCGATCAGCGAGCCGGATTTTCTCGACGAGATGGCGCGCACGATCCGCGCGACCGTCGAGCCGGGCCGGCACGTGCATCTCGTCCTGGAGCATGAGGGCAACAAGGCCTCGCATCTTGCGCCCGGCCTGTTCGACGCGCAATGGACCGACGACTGGCATCACTGCATGCATGTGATGCTCACCGGCGAGCACGAGGGCTATTACGAGGACTTCCAGGATTCCGCCCGTCAGCTCGCGCGCGCCATGGCGGAAGGGTTCGTGTATCAGGGCGAGGTTTCGCCGCACGGGGGCGAGAAGCGCGGCGAGCCGAGCGGCCATCTGCCGCCGACCGCCTTCGTGATCTGCTTGCAGAACCACGACCAGATCGGCAACCGCGCCTTCGGCGACCGGTTGACGGCGCTGGCACGACCGGCGGCGCTGCGGGCGGCCGCAACCGCCCTGCTGATGTCGCCCAACATCCCGATGCTGTTCATGGGCGAGGAATGGGGAACCAAGGCGCCGTTCCTGTTCTTCACCGACCACAATGAGGAACTGGCGAAACTGGTGCGCGAGGGCCGCCGCCGTGAGTTCCAGAAATTCGCCGCCTTTTCCGATCCGGCGCGTCGCGAAACGATCCCCGACCCCAACGCCGCAAGCACGTTCGACGCCTCCACGCCGGACGCCTCGGAGGCAACCGCGGACGGGCACGCCGCCGTTCTGAGCCTGCACCGGGAATTGCTGGCGCTGCGCCATCGTTATGTCGTTCCCGGGATACCGGGCGCCCGCAGCGAAGGGGCGGAGGCGATCGGACCCAAGGCCGTTGTGGCCCGCTGGCGGCTCGGCAACGGCGCGCTGCTCACGATCGCCGTCAATCTCGACGAAGCGCCGGTGCCGATCGGGCCGCTGACGGGGGAAATGCTTTACGGCAGCGGCGACCACCTGACCCGCATCGTCCCGGAAGGCGCGTTGCCGGGCGACAATGCGGTCGTGTTCATCACCGCGCCCGGTCAATGAGCGATGCCGCGCTGATCCGCCTCGCCGAACGGGCGGGCGTTGCGCCGAAATGGCAGGACGCGTTCGGGCAGCAGCATGATGTCGGCCCCGACACCCTGCGCGCGGTGCTGGCGGCCATAGAGTTGCCGGGCGGTTCGGACGCCGAAATCGCGGATAGCCTCGCCCGCCTCGACGAGAGGGAGGGCGGCCAGTCGCTGCCGCCCCTCGTGACCGGCCGCACCGGGGAGGCGATCGCACTACCGGGGAGCAGCGGCCGATTCCGCCTCGAGCCCGAAAATGGGCAGGTGGTCGAAGGCGAACTCGGCGCCGGGGGCCGGCTGCCGCCGATTGCCGAGCCGGGCTACCACCGGCTGGAAATCGGCCGGCAGCGCATCACGCTCGCCGTCGGGCCGCAACGCTGCCCCTCGATCGCCCAGGTGACCGGGCAAGCGAGCGCCTGGGGTCTCGCCGTGCAACTCTACGGGTTGCGGCGTCAGGGAGATGGCGGGGTCGGCGATTTCGCCGCCCTCGCTGCGTTCGTGCGCTCGGCCGCCGGCTACGGCGCGTCGGCGGTCGCGATCAGCCCGGTTCATGCGCAGTTCTCGGCCGATCCGGACCGGTTCAGCCCGTACGCGCCGTCCAGCCGCGCGATGCTGAACGTGCTGCATGCGCCGCTGCCGGAGGGCGCGGCGGACGACACCTTCGCGCGTCTCGAGCAACTCGATTTACTGGATTGGCCGGAAACGAGCCGCGCCCGGCAGTCCGCGTTTCGTGCCGCGTTCGAACGAACGGCGGCCGGCGATCCGGGCTTCGCCGCCTTCCGGCAACGGCGCGGTGATCAGCTTGAATCGCACGCCCGCTTCGAAGCGCTGCACGCGCATCTGTTCGCCGCCGATCCCGGCCATTGGCACTGGCGAAGCTGGCCGGAGGAGTACCGCCGGCCGGAAAGCGCCGCCGTTGCGCGCTTCGCGGCCGAGCACGACCGCGAGGTCGCCTTCCACGCCTGGCTGCAATATCGGGCCGACCAGGCGCTTGCCGACGCACAGGACGCGGCGCGGCAAGCAGGAATGCCGATCGGCCTGATCTCGGACCTCGCGGTCGGCACCGACGGGGGCGGCAGCCAGGGCTGGGGCCGCCAGGACGAGATGCTGACCGGCATGAGCATTGGCGCGCCGCCCGACTTGCTCAGTCCGCAAGGCCAATCCTGGGGCTTGGTGGGCTTCTCGCCGACGGGCCTGCGGCGCAGCGGCTTTTCCGCCTACATCGAAATGATCCGGGCGGCGCTGGCCCATGCGGGGGGTCTCCGGATCGATCACGCGATGGGGCTGACCCGGCTTTGGGTGCTGCCGGACGGCGCAAGCGCAGCCGAGGGCGCCTATCTCGCTTTCCCCGAGCGGGACATGCTGCGTCTGGTCGCGCTGGAAGCGCACCGGCACCAGGCGATCGTGCTCGGCGAGGATCTCGGAACGGTGCCGCAAGGCTTCAACGCGCGCCTGACCGATGCGGGCGTGATGGGCCTGCGCGTGCTCTGGTTCGAGAAAACGGAGGACGGTGCGTTCAAGCCGCCGGCGTCCTGGACGCGGGACGCCGCCGCCATGACCAGCACGCACGACATTCCAACCGTCGCCGGATGGTGGACCGGCACCGACCTCGATCGCCGCGCGGCGCTCGACCTCGTGCACGATGAAGCGACCGAGCGGGCCGAGCGCGAAACCGACCGCGAGACGATCTGGGCGGCGTTCCAGGACAGCGGCGCGGCGGAAGGCGAGCCGCCCCCGCTCACCGAGCCGGCGCCGTTCGTCGACGCCGCCATCCGCCATGTCGCGGGCGCCGCCTGCACCTTGGTGCTGGTGCCGATGGAGGACGTGATCGGGCAGGTCGAACAGCCGAATTTGCCGGGAACGCTCAACGAGCACCCGAACTGGCGGCGGCGCATGCCGGATGATGCATCCCGCATCCTCGACCATCCGGCAACGGCCGCGCGCCTCCGCAGCCTCGAAGCGGTGAGAAAGAAGACTCCATGACCGGCCTGCGTGCCACCGCCCGCCTGCAATTCCACAAGGATTTCACCCTCGACCAAGCGACCGACCTGGTCCCCTACTTCAAGCGGCTCGGCATCAGCCATCTCTATGCCTCGCCGCTGCTGAAATCCCGCCCCGGCTCCACCCACGGCTACGACATCGTCGACCACCATGCGATCGACCCGGAACTCGGCGGCGAACCGGCCCTGCGCCGGTTGGTTGCGCGCTTGCGCGAACACGGGATGGGATTGATCCTCGATATCGTTCCCAACCACATGGGCGTCGGCGGCGCCGACAATGCGTGGTGGCTCGACGTGCTGGAATGGGGCCGCGCCAGCCCCTATGCCGACTATTTCGACATCGACTGGGATCCGCCGGACGCGACCCTGCGCGGACGCCTGCTCGCGCCGTTTCTCGGCGCGTCCTATGGCGAAGCGCTGGAAGCGGGCGACCTCCAATTGCAATACGACGCGGCGGACGGGCGCTTCATCGTCTGCGCCTATGGGGCGCACCGTTTCCCGGTCGATCCGCGCCAATACGCGACCGTGCTGGCCGAGGGCGGCGGCGCGTTCGCGAGCGCGGTCGGCGCGTTCCGAGCCGTCGGCGGCGGCGCCGGGATGCGCGAGCGCGCGGCCGCGGCGCGCGACACACTGCGCACGGCGACGGAAGCCGATCCGCAGGCGATGGCGACGGTTCTCGCGGCGTTTGCCGCCGACCGGCCGGAAGGACGTGACCGGCTGCACCGGCTGCTGGAGCGTCAGAATTACCGCCTCGCCTGGTGGCGGGCGGCGGCGGACGAAATCAACTGGCGCCGCTTCTTCGACATCAACGGCCTCGCCGGCATGCGGGCCGAAGAAGCCAAGGTGTTCGACGACACCCACGACTACATCTTGAAACTATTTGGCGAGGCGCTGATCGACGGCGTGCGCATCGATCACGTCGACGGACTCGCCGATCCGCGTGGCTATTGCCGCAAGCTGCGCCGCAAGCTCGAAACGGCGGCCGCCGCCCGCCCGAAGCGGCTGCCGCCGGACAGTCCGATGGAGCTTCCGCCGGTGATCTGGGTCGAGAAAATCCTGGCGCCCGGCGAAAACCTGCCCGGCGACTGGCTGACCGACGGCACGACCGGCTACGACTTCATGAACGCGGTCGCGGCGCTGATGCATGACGGCGCGGGCGAAGGGCCGCTGACGCGGCTCTGGACCAGCCTAACCGGCCGTCCCGCCGCGTTCGAGGAGGAGGCGCATGTCGCCCGCCGCCAGATCCTGCGCGAAAGCCTGTTCAGCGAACTCTATGCGACGGCGGCGGCCTTGCATCGCATCGCCCGACGCGACTTGCGGACGCGCGATTACACGCTGACCGCGATGCGGCGGACGCTGGAAGAGCTGCTCGTCTATTTTCCAGTGTACCGCATCTATTCGGGCCTCGGCGGCATATCGGAAACCGACGATCGCGTGCTCGAAACGGCGATGGAGGGCGCGCGCCGGACCATCCGGCAGGCCGATCTGCCGCTGCTCGAACTGATCGGCGAGTGGCTGTCCGGGCGAAATCTGCGCGACGTTCCGGCCGGGCCGCGACGGCAGGAGCGCCTGCGAGCGATCGTCCGCTTCCAGCAGCTCTCCTCGCCGACGGCCGCCAAATCCGTGGAGGACACCGCCTTCTATCGCTTTGGCCGCCTCTTGTCGCGCAACGAGGTCGGCTCCGAGCCGTCCGAGTTCGCGATGACGCCGGCCGCGTGCCACGAAGCCAATCGGGAGCGGCGGCGGCGCTACCCGCGCGCCTTGCTCGCGACCGCGACGCACGACCACAAGCGGGGCGAGGACACGCGAATGCGGCTCGCGGTTCTCAGCGAAGTGCCGGACGAATGGGAGGTCGCGCTGGG
>JAFAXA010000343.1 GCA_019241425.1 Acetobacteraceae bacterium
ACCTGGCTGCGGGGCGTGTTGGTCGAGCCATCCGTCCTCGGGTCGGGCGCGTCCGGCGGCTTCGGCTTGTCTGCGTTCTGCTGGCTGCTGCCGGGGCCGCCGTGGTGCCGGTCGGCGGCCGGCGTCTTTTCGGGCATGTCAGCGGTCCCGCCGATAGCCGCGATTGGTCGTGTTCTGGTGGATGTTGCCCTGCTGATCCTGCTCGTTCAGGTTCTCGAGCGACTCCTCCTTCTTCACCTCGGCCGAGCCGGGCTTCGGATCACCGCCGCTCCCTTTCGGGCTGCGATTGGCGGGCGGCACGGGCGGCGGATGCGCGGACATGTTGGCCTCCGGTCTGTCGTGGCTTCAACACTCAACGGAGCGGCTCGGCGGCGGGTTCCGCGTGACGGCCGGGGAAGCCGAGCCCGCGATTGCTGTTGGTCCCTATTCGCCGTGTGAGCGGTATTCTGCCACGGCGGAACGGACGAGCGGCCGCAACACGTTGACGAATGTGTTCACCCGCTCGGCAAGCCACGCCAACGCCAATTGCCGGATTTCGGGCGAGGCGAGCTGATGAAACACCCGCGAATCCATAGGTGGTTGCAGCCGGCCGGGCTTTTCGCGAGCGAGCGTCGCCGTGCCGCCAAGCTCCTTTCTGACCCGCTCCCAATCCGCAAGGATGACCTGAATAGCGTATTCGCCCGGAGTGTTGCGTGTGTAGGTGAGAAAGACACGGAGTTCGTCGTCCTTTCCGCGGGACGCCATCAGCCAGAGGCTGTTCTCAGGGGCCGGGAGCACCAGAAACATGGAACCCTTCTGCCACTGCTTCGGCGCCGGCTGTTCGGGATCGTCGAGCTGCAATACCCGCAGAAATTCTTCCCAGAAGCGCCGGTAATCGTTTGCAAGCGCATCGCGCTCAGGGTCGGCGACGGTGTCTTGGGCGGCATCTTCGCCCTCCACACATGAATACCCCTCGGGTAGCTTGACGATGGTCCGTGTCATCAATGCCGTGCGCGCGAGCACGCGCGGCGTGACCAGGCGTCCGCCATCGGGCAGTGCATAAAAAGGCAACTCAACCAGACCGAGCGAAAAGTGCAGCCCTGCATGCATTTGCAGATACTCTGCTATCGCTTCCGTGCCCTCGCGGATACCGTCACCGACGATCAGCAGCAGGAAACGCCCGCGCCGCAGGTTGGCCGTAAGATTGTCGTTGAACTGCGCTTCGTCGATCGCCGGATCATCGGCTCGCACGAGATCGAGAAGCGCGTTGCCGTTTCGCTTCAAGCGCCGGTTCACTTCGCGTTGCACGTCGGACGACGACCACCGGCTGAATTCTTTGGCGTAGTCGAGGATCTGCGCGATCACCTCGCGGCGTCCTTCGGGATTTCGCCACAGCTTGCACTCAATCAGCACGGGGAGGCCGGTCACCGTGACCATGAAGTTATCGATCGGCCCGGCGGGCGTGTTCAGCTCCGTGCAGATCGGGACGGGTTCGACGAACACCGAATCGATCTCGGCGATCGGCAGGCATTCCGGATGCCCGTGAATCAACTCCTGAATGCAGTTCTCGTGCAAAGCGTCGTTGCCGTTCTGCGGCCGGATCGCTTTCAACGGCTGCGCAAGTTTCGGATTGGAGGTCAGAAGAACTGGTGCGCTATGCTGCCGCCGCATTCTCTTGGCGTCCTGAGGGATTCACTTGCATCCGATTGCTGCCACCGCGCGATGACCAAGCGGTTAACGGTCCCGTTCATTGCGAGCGCTGACATCAGCCCTCGGCGTACGGGTTCTTCGTTCCTCGCATCTGCAACCGTATCGGCGTTCCCGGCATGTCGAACGCCTCACGCAGGCCGTTGACCAGATAGCGCGCGTAACTCTCCGGCAGTTGTTCGGCCCGCGTGCCGAACACGACAAAGGTCGGCGGTCGCGCTTTTGCCTGCGTCATGTAGCGCAGCTTGAGGCGGCGGCCGTCGATCAGCGGCGGCGTGTGCCGCGCCAGCGCGCCCTCGAACCAGCGATTGAGTTCGCCGGTCGGCACGCGCTTGTTCCACACCGCATAGGCCGTGCGCACCGCCGGGAGCAGAAGCTCGACGCCGGCGCCGCTGCGCGCCGAGAGCGCAACCGCCGCAATGCCGCGCATCTGCGCGAGGCTCGCCTCCGACCGCTCGGCGATCGCCCGCCGCGCCGCCTGCCGATCCGGAACCGCGTCCCATTTGTTGAGGGCCAGCACGCAGGCGCGGCCCTCGCGCTCGATCAGCTTGGCGATCTGCAAATCCTGATCGTGCACGCCCTCGACGGCATCGAGCACGAGCACCGCCACTTCGGCCATTTTCATCGCCTCGATCGCGGCGCTGACCGACATGCGCTCGAGCGGCGCGTCGACCCGCGCCCGCCGACGCATCCCCGCCGTGTCGACGATCTCGATGGTGCCCTCGGCATCTTGCAAGGTGGACGCGACGGCGTCGCGGGTGAGGCCGGGTTCGGGGCCGGTGATCATCCGCGCCTCGCCCAGCAAGCGGTTGAGGAGCGTCGATTTCCCGGCATTCGGCCGGCCGACGATCGCGAGCTTGAGCGGCCGTTCAGCGGGCGCCGTGTCGCCGCTATCAGGCGGCAGACGCTCCGCGATTTCCGCCATCAGGTCGGAGATGCCCTCGCCGTGCTCGGAGGAGACGGCGACCGGCTCGCCCAGTCCCAGTTCGTACGTTTCGGCGACCGCCACCGAAACGCCCCTGCCCTCCGCCTTGTTCGCGACCAGCAGCACCGGCCTGTCCTGCTTGCGAAGCCACGACGCGAAATGCCGGTCGGCTTCCGTGATGCCGGCGCGGATATCGATGACGAACAGCACGAGATCCGCCCCCGCAATCGCGGTGGCCGAGGAGGCGCGCATGCGTCCGAACAGGGAGTCGGGCGCGGCCTCTTCCAATCCCGCGGTATCGACGAGCCGCACGCCGCGTCCGCGCAGGGTCGCTTCCGCCTCCTTGCGGTCGCGCGTGACGCCGGGCGTATCGGATACGAGCGCGGCGCGCCGGCCGGCGAGCCGGTTGAACAGCGTCGATTTGCCGACATTCGGCCGGCCGGCGATGACAACAACGGGAAGCACGGCGAAGTCTAACGCAACGCGAGCAGCTTGCCGTCATCCGTTATGACGTAAACGGTGTCGGCGGCGACTACGGGCGGCAGCGAGGCCGGGCCCGAAAGCTGCTGCCGTCCCAGGATCTCGCCGCTATAGGGGCTGACCGACAACGCTTCCTGGCCGGTGCCGCTGATCAGCAACCGATCGCCGACGAGCGCCGGGCCGAACCAGTAGATCGGGTCTTGCTGCTTCTCGGGATTATCCCAGCGCGGCAACTCCGTCACCCAGGCGATCCGCCCGTCCTCGCGGCTGACGGCGCCCAACTCCTGGTCCGCGTTCAAGATGAACAGCCACTCTCCCGCCGCCCAGGGGCTGTCCTGCCCACCGATTTCGCGCTCCCACAGCCGGCGCCCGGAGCGGAGATCGCTCGAAATCAGGAGCCCGCCCAAACCGATCGTATAAACGCGCCGCTCCGCGAGCACCGGCAAGCCGCGAATGGCGGAAAGATCGGAGATGCTGTTGCGTCCGCGCGCCGAGGCGAGGCTGTCCGTCCAGGAGACGCCTCCGGTTTCCGCGCGCAGAGCCGCAAGCTCGCCCGATCCGAACCCGGCGACGACCAGCCCATCGGCATAGCCCGGCGCGGGCAGCCCGAGCATGGAGCTGTTCGAACTGGGCGCCTGATGCTCCCACAGCTTGCGGCCGTCATCGGCGGCCAAGGCGAGCAGCTTTTCCTGGATCGTCGTCACGAACAGCCGGCCGTCGGCGACCGTAGGCGCCGAGCGCGCGGGTGCGCCGAGATAGATCCGGTAGCGCTCCTTGCCGTTTGCCGGATCGAACGCAACCAGTTGGCCGAGACCGTTCACCGCGTAGAGCGTGTCGTTCTCGACGGCCATGCCGCCCCCGACATTGGTACTGTCGTCCTCGTCGGTGGTGGTCGGACTTCGCCAGCGCCGATGACCGTCGGCCGTCGCGAACGCCGAGACCACCGCGTCGGAATCCATGGCGAACACCGTGTCGCCGACGATCAGCGGCTGGGCCAGGATCTTCGCCCGGTAGCCGCCGCCCTCGCCGATGCTGGCGCTCCATGCTTCGCGAAGCGCCTCGCCGGCGCTGAGGTGACCCATGAAATGGGCGGGGTTGCCGCCGGTCTGCGGCCACGCTTCGTTGCGGACCGGGGGCGGCAGCACGATCTTGCGGCTCGCGTCTCCGTCCACCTGCATGCCGCGCCGCCGCGCCAGGATCGCTTCACGCTCGCCCGGGAGCGGCGGCTTGTTTTCCCCGAACCAATTGTCGAGCAGGCTGCATCCGGCGGCGCCGAGCGGCGTCAGCAGGGCGGCGCGACGGCTGAGCGCCGCGCGGGTCGTCGCCCTCATGCAGCCGATCCGCCCAGGCGCTCCAGTAATCCGTTCGCGCGGGCGCGTACTCCCTGCGGCGCGGTCCCGTCGGCGACGATGCGGCGCAGGGTGTCGGTCGCCTCGGCGGTGCGGCCCATCCGTATCGACAGCAACGCCTGCTGTTCCATTGCCAGCGCGTGCCAGGGATTGTCCGGCGACGCCAGCGGGGCGAGCCGCGCGCCGAGTGTGCCGGGATCGGCGGTCGGCACCTGGTGTTGCACGGAGGTCAGGCTCGCCAGATCGCGCAGAAGCGGGTCGGCCGAGCCATCGGCCGCCACCTGATCCCAGAGTGCCACCGCGCCGGCCAGATCGCCCGCGTCGGCCTTCAGCGCCGCCGCGCGCAGCCGCGCCAAGGTGGCGTAGCCATCCGGCGACTTGGCCGCGAGCTGATCGAAGGCGGCGATCGCCTCCGGCTTCGCGGTGTTCCGCCCATCCGCCCGGTTCATGGCCGCGACGAACTCGCCGGCCAGCGCCATTTCCTGCTTGTCCCGCCACCAGCGCCAGCCTTGCCACGCCGCGGCGCCCGCGACCACGAGCAGCATGGCCGCGAGGAGCACCCCGCCATAGCGCTTCAGCAGCGCCTGCGCCCGTTCGGCACGGAGGTCCTCATTCACCTCGTCGAAGATATCAGCCACGTCATCCACCCGATTCTCTGCCGCTCTCCGGGGCGCGGCGGGCGCGGACCATAGCGGCGCCGTCCGGAGCGGGCAAACCGCCGCTCTCCACACGGCCACCGCGACGGGCGCAGGATCGCATCGGCATGCGCCGGGTGCGAACGAGCGCACGGCCGGGGCTGGCCTGTGCGCCGGTTCGGCAGGGGACACGGGGAGAAGCGGCTCAGCCTAGAAACACGCTCGCGCAAAGGCCTAGCACCGTCAGTCCCATGACGAGTGTCGCGGCCCAGCCGACGCCATACAGCCAGCCGCCGATCGCGAACCGCCCCATGATGTCGGGCCGCGCCGCCATCCGCATCATCGTGACCATCACCGGCACTGCGACGATTCCGTTCAGCACGGCACTCCAGAACAGGGCCTTGATCGGGTTCACGCCGGCGAAATTCATCGCCATGCCGACCAGTGTTGCGAGGATAACGGTCGCGTAGAAGGCCTTCGCATCCCGCCAGCGGCGGGAGAAACCGCGGGGCCAGCGCAACGCCTCTCCCAACGCGTAGGCACCGGAGCCGGCCAGCACCGGCACCGCAAGCAGGCCGGTGCCGATGATCCCGAGCGCGAACACCGCGAACGAGAAGTTGCCGGCGATCGACCGCAACGCCTCGGCGGCTTGCGCGGAGGTCTGGACGTCCGTCACATTGCTCGCGTGCAGTGTCGCGGCCGTGGTGACGAGGATCGCCAGCGCGACGATGTTGGAGAACGCCATGCCGACGAACGTGTCGAGTTCGATCCGGCGCAGCGCCGCATCGCCCTGGTCCGGCGCACGCAGCAGCTCGGTCCGGCGCGGATCGACCCGCATATCCTCCACCTCTTCGGCCGATTGCCAGAAGAAGAGATAAGGGCTGATCGTGGTGCCGAAGACGGCGACGATCGCCGTCAGGTAGTCGGCGCGCGCGGAGAATTTCGGGATGGTCAATCCGCTCGCCAGCGCGCGCCAGTCGAGATGCACGGTCATCAGCGCCGCGAGATAGGCGAACAAGGCGAGCGCCAGCCATTTGAGCAGGGCGACATAGCGCGTGTATTGCAGGAACACCTGCATGTAGATGCAAGCCCCCGCGAACAGCATGATGGAGACGGCGCGCGGCAACGGCAGGAGGAGCCCCATCGCATCCGCCATGGCACCAAGATCGGCTCCGAGATTGATCGTGTTGGCGAGCAGCAACAGCGTCACCGTTCCATGCAGCAGCCATGGCGAGTAGTGCTGTCGGAGGACGCCTGCGATGCCGCGGCCGGTGGTTCGTCCGATGCGCGCGCTGATGATCTGGATCGCGACCATCAGCGGATAGCTGAACAGCAGCGTCCAGCCCAGCGCGTAGCCGAACTGGGCGCCGACCTGGCTGTAGGTTGCAATCCCGCTCGGGTCGTCATCCGACGCGCCGGTGATCAGGCCGGGGCCGAGAACGCGCAGCAGCCGCGGTTTAGATGGGCCAACGACGGCGGCCGGTTCGGCCTCGGCGTCGTCGTCCCTTGCCGCTTGTTCGCCCGGCATCAGTGAAACCGCACGAGCTGGCCCGCCGGGCGGCCGAGCATGGCGCCGTCACGCATGACGACGCGGCCGCGTACGATGGTCGCAACCGGCCAGCCGGTCACGTGCATACCGTCGAACGGCGTCCAGCCGGAGGGCGAAGCGAGCGCGCTGTTCTCGATCCGCGCTCGCCGCCCGAGATCCACGAGGGTGAAGTCCGCGTCGTAGCCGCACGCGATCCGGCCCTTCGTTCGGGCACCGTAGACCCGGGCCGGCCCCGCGCACATCAGGTCGGCGAGCCGCATCAGGCTCAACCGGCCGGCGCGCACATGATCGAGCATAATGGGAACGATCGTCTGCACGCCTGGCAGCCCGGCCGGACAGTCCGGCCAAGGCAACTTCTTCTTTTCGGGGTCGTGCGGCGCGTGATCGGAGCCGACCGTATCCACGCGGCCGTCTTGCACCGCCCGCCAGCTCGCTTCCCAGTGCCGCCGATCGCGGATCGGCGGGTTCATCACGCCGAAGCCGCCGAGCTTTTCGTAAACGTCGGGCGCCATCTGCGTCAGATGGTTGACGAGCACCTCCACCGTCGACTCGGCGCGGTGTTCGCCCAGATAGTCCAACTCTTCCGCGGTCGAGACGTGCAGGATGTGCACCGGCCGCCCGGTCGTCTGCGCCAGCCCGACGATCCGCCGGGTGCCGAGGAAAGCGCATTCCTCGTCCCGCCAAAGCATGTGGTTGGCATACGGATCGCCGCGCTTGTAGAGCGAACGTCGTTCGCGCAGGCGGTACTCGTCCTCGCTGTGAAACGCGATGCGGCGCGTGCCGGACCGCAGCACGCGCTCGATGCTCGCATCGTCCTCCACCAGCAAATCGCCCGTCGAGCTGCCGGCGAACACCTTGATCGCGCAAACACCGTAGAAACGTTCCAGCCGCGCAAGCGCCTCGATATTGCCTTTGGTAGCGCCGACATAGAGACCGACATCGCACCAAGCCTCGCGTTCGACGGCCGCGCGTTTATTGTCGTAGCTGGCGCTATCGATCATCGGCGGTGCGGTGTTCGGCATGTCGAACACCGCGCACACGCCGCCCAGTACAGCGCCCATCGTGCCGGTCGCCATCGTTTCGATCGCGGGATCGCCGGGATCCCGCAAATGGACATGCGGATCGATGAGCCCGGGCAGCACATGGAGACCCGCCGCATCGATCGCGGCGGCCGCATCGGCGGCGGCGGGGACGCCAAGCGCCGCGATACGGCCGTTGCGGACGCCGATATCGGTTTGCTCCAGCCCCCACGGAAGCACGGCAACGCCGCCCCGCAGCAACAGGTCGAAGCGAGGCGGCATGGGACTCTCCTGTCCGGTGTGGAGGCGCGATAAATAGACGCGTTGACCGACCGTTGATCGCCGGCGAATCGGAGCAGCTTGGCGTTGAACCAGCAAACGCCGATATACTCCACCCATTGCCCAGACCACGTCTCGAAAGGACGGCACGCGCAGATGAAAAAGGGAGAGTGGGTCATTCCGCCCAACCTGCAGCCGGACCCGGCCGAGTATAGCTATGATCTCACAACGGCGCTGAACGCCGTTGTGGGCCTGAAATCCTACGTTCCCTCAGACGCCTTCACCGCGACCGTGCTGGGCACGGAACGGCGCGGCAGCGGTGTGGTCATCCGCGAGAACGGCCTGATCGCGACCATCGGCTACCTCATCATGGAGGCCGAGACGATCTGGCTCACCGCCAATGACGGCCGCGCGATTCCGGGCCACGCGTTGGCCTACGACCAGGATAGCGGGTTCGGTCTCGTCCAGGCGCTCGGATCGCTCGGATTGCCCGCGCTCCCTATCGGCAATTCGGACGAGCTGGCGGTCGGCGGCTCGGCCGTGTTCGCGGGCGGCGGCGGGCGGCATCACGCCATCGAAACGAAGATCGTGGGCCGACAGGAATTCGCCGGTTACTGGGAATACGTGCTCGACGATGCGATCTACACCGCGCCCGCGCATCCGTTCTGGGGCGGCGGCGCGCTGATCGGGCCGGATGGCACGCTGCGCGGCATCGGCTCGCTCATTTTGCAACAAGGCGACGGCAAGGGGCGACGGCTCGACATGAACATGGTCGTGCCGGTCGCGAACCTGACGCCGATCCTCGATGATCTGCTGTCTTACGGCCGGGTCAACCGCCCGGCCCGTCCGTGGCTCGGCTTGTACGCGGCGGAGAACGACGACGCAGTGATCGTCGGCGGCTTGATCGACAACGGACCGGCCGAACAGGCAGGCGTGGAGACGGGCGATCAGGTCCTTGCCGTCGACGACGTGGAGATCGGCGATCTTGGATCGCTCTGGCGCCGCGTCTGGGCCGCCGGCAGTGCCGGCGCCGAATTGCAGCTGCGCTTGCTTCGCGACGGCGAGACGATCGCGCGCACGGTGCGGTCGGCGGATCGCGCCTCGTTTCTGAAATCCCCAAAACTGCATTGACCGCGCGGCCGCATCCGGCAGCAGGAACGAACCCATGGGTGAATTGACCGGCGCCATCATTCCCGTAACACCGTTCGAGCAGAACTGCCTGTTGCTCTGGGACCGAACCACAACCCGCGGAGCGGTGATCGACCCGGGCGGCGACGTGCCGCGGATCCTCGACGGAATCGAGCAGTCCGGCATGCAGCCCGAGCTGATCCTGCTGACGCACGGCCATCTCGATCACGCCGGCGGAGCCGCCGAATTGCAACGGGAGTTGCGGCGACGGGCCGCGCGCCCCGACGATACGCACATGGTCCCGATCGTCGGGCCCGACCGGCGCGACGCGTTCCTGCTGAACGGCATCGCCGAACAAGCGCGCCAATACGGGCTGGAGGGGATGAACAACGCCCGGCCGGACCGCTGGCTCCAGGATGGGGACACCGTTGCGATCGGCGGCCACAGCTTCACCGTCCGGCATTGTCCCGGGCACACGCCGGGACACATCGTGTTCATCGCAAACGACTCGCCGCTGGCGATTGTCGGCGATGTTCTGTTCCAAGGCTCGGTTGGCCGAACCGACTTTCCGTATGGAGACCACACGGCCCTGCTCGCCGCGATCCGCGACACGCTGCTTCCGCTCGACGACGGCGTGCAATTTCTTTGCGGACATGGACCCGGTTCGACGATCGGCGCGGAAAGGCGCACCAACCCGTTCATCCGCGGTCTCTGACCGGCAAAGGTCAGCTTCGTAATTCGGCCTGGATTGCCGCCTGCAGCTCCCTCATGCGGAACGGCTTGCGGAGAAACCGCTGCTTTATCGGTTGCGCATGGAAATAGGCGGATACCAGGATGATCTTGAGCGACCGCATTTTCAGCGCGGCTTCGGCAAGCTCGATGCCGGACATTTCCGGCATACGAACGTCAGTGATCATCATCATGATGTCCGGACTCTCGGAAAGCAGACGCAGCGCAGCGGCGCCCCCATCGGCTTGCAACACCGAATAGCCGCCTTCTTCCAGACACTCGGCCATGATCTCGCGCACGGCCGCGTCATCGTCAACCACCAGAATGATGCCGGAACCCCCGGTTGGGCATTGGCTCTCGCCGCCGCCATCCGGGGACCGGCAAATTCCTGAGCCCGTGAATGCAAGGGGCATCACTTTTGCTCGCCTTTGCATCATGCCGCCGCCGTTACCGACCATATGCACCCTCACGTCCGGCAAACCGGCTCCGGTCGCACAAACCGCGTTCCTGGTGGGAGCGCTCGCGCAAGATAATCGTCAAGTCACTTATCTGTGGTGCATTCGAGCGTGTGACGGAAATCACAAGCGGCGGCGGTGCGCTTTCGTTCGGGATGAGTGACATTCGCGCGTGGTTCCCGGGCATGGCTCCCGGACAACTTGGCCGCGTGTCGAACCGCAGACTGAGTCGCAGGCCTTCCCGCTTACACAACCGAGAGGATTTTTCGCCGAAGCTCGGCACGACTGGCAAACAGGCTGGGATTACATTGCGGTGCGGGATAGCGGCCACACTCGCCCCAGTATGGGAATGAACGCCCCGGTTTTTGGCCGGCGCGTAACGTTTGGTAGAGCCATTCGTGCTGTCGTCACCAGCTCCGGCGCGCAACTTTGGTGCCGTCCGAACGTCATTCGACAACTGAAACCAGCAGGGCAGCAGCGATGAACTACGGCAATCCCTTTCTGAGCGCCTGGATGAGCGCAGCCAACGCGTGGGCTGGAACGGCGCGTTCGTTCTGGCTCGGCGAATGGCAGCGTCAGCAGAGCGCGATGGTGGAAGAAGCGATTCGCCAGACGGTGGATTTCTGGACCGGCGGCTGGATGCGCCATCTCGGGAGATACTGACCACCCGCCGGCGCTGCGGCGTCAGGCGGCTTGCTGGACCCCGGACGGGCGGTTTTCGACCAGCGCCATCAATGTCTCGAGCCGGTCTGCCTCGTGCGCCGGCTTGTCCGGGCGCAACCGCGCAACGCGCGGAAACCGCAGCGCAACGCCCGATTTATGCCGCCCCGAGAGTTGGGCCGCGTCGAAAGCAATCTCCAAGACAAAGGATTTTTCCACCTCGCGCACGGGACCGAAGCGCGCGGTTGTGTGATTGCGTACCCATTTGTCCAGCCAGCCGAGTTCCTGGTCGGTGAAGCCTGAATATGCCTTGCCAACCGGCACCAATTCATCGGCTCCTGCCGCGTCCCGACGCCAGAGACCGAACGTATAGTCGGAGTAGTAGCTGCTGCGTTTGCCGTGGCCGCGCTGCGCATACATCAGCACCGCGTCGATGGTGAGCGGATCGCGCTTCCATTTCCACCACTGGCCTTTTGGGCGGCCGGGCACATAGGCGCTGTCGCCGCGCTTCAACATCAAGCCCTCGATGCTGGCGGCCCGTGCGTCCGCGCGGATAGCACACAACTCGTCGAGGGTCGCGAAGGGGATCATCGGCGAAAGATCCATAAGCCGCGGACGGACCCGCTCATACCAGGCTTGCAGGCGGCGGCGGCGTTCGTCGAACGGCAGCGGACGCAGATCCGCGCCAGCCTCGAACAGGATGTCGTAAAGCCGCACCGCCACCGGATAGTCGCGCATCATCTTGGCGCCGACCACCTTGCGGTTCAGCCGCTGCTGCAAATCGGCGAACGGCGCGACGGCGCCGTCGCGCACGACGAGCAGTTCGCCGTCGAGCACGGCGTCGAACGCCATCGCTTCCACGATCTCCGGGAAGGCGGCCGAAACGTCATCGGCGCCGCGCGAGTAGATGCGCCGCCCTTCCGCGGTCGCCACCAGTTGCACGCGAATGCCGTCCCACTTCCATTCCGCCCGATAGTCGGCGGCGTTCAGCGAAGCGAGATCGGCCGCCTCCAGCGGATGCGCGAGCATCGGCGGCCGGAACACCGGCGCGTGGAGCGGATCGGGCTTCGGGCCACGCCCCTCCAGCCAGGCGAAAAGCGGCAGATAGGGCGGCGCGAGACCGTGCCAGATTTCCTCGATCTCGTCCGGATCGACCGGGAACGATGCGATCTCGGCGAGCGCGATCTTGGCGAGCCGGGCCGACGCGCCGACCCGCAACCCGCCGGTGATGAGCTTCAGCAAAGCGAGGCGCACCGAGGCATCCGAGGCGTCGAGCCACGCGCTCACGATCGACGGCAGGTCGGCCTTGGCGCTCCCTTCCAGCGTTTCCACGACCTCCGACAGCGTCGGCGGCGGCGCGTTCGTTTCCGCCTCCGGCCACATCAGCGCGACCGTCTCGGCCAGATCGCCGACGTAATCGTAGGACCAGGCGAACAGCGCGGGGTCGGTGCGGCTCGCCGCGAGATCGCGGATCAGCGCGGGTTTGGCGACCGTGAGCGACAACTCGCCGGTGACGGCGGCGAGGCCGATGCCGCGGTCGGGGTCCGGCTGGGTCGCGAAATACCGCCGGAGCAGCGCGATCTTCGCGTTCCGCCCGGGCGTGAAGACCAGCCGCTCCAGCAGATCGGCAAACGCGATCACGCCAGCACGTCGACGGCATCGGCGGCACGCGCCTCCTCGGGGCCGAGCCCCTCGTCATCCTCGTCGCCGTAGCCGACTAGGCGCAGCGCCCGGCCGCGCACGCCGCGTGCCCCGACGCAATGGATCAGCGCCTCCTCGCGGCCGTGCGTGACCCAGATTTCCGGTGCGCCGACCTCGTCCACCGTTTCGTTCAACTCATCCCAATCGGCGTGATCCGAAATGACGAGCGGCAGTTCGACGCCGCGCGACTTGGCGCGTTGGCGGACCCGCATCCAGCCGGAGGCGAGCGCGACCACCGGCTCGGATAACCGCCTCGCCCAGCGATCGGTCACCGCCGACGGCGGCGCCAGCACGATCGCGCCTTTCAAGGCGTCCCGCGCCAGACCCGTGGCCGGCTTCAGTGGTCCGAGATGCACGCCCTGATCTTCGTACACCGCGCAAAGCGACGCCAGCGCGCCGTGCAGGTGGATGGGGGCGTCCCATCCCGCTTCGCGCAGCAGCGCGATCAGCCGTTGGCACTTGCCGAGCGCATAGCAGCCGACCACGTGCGTACGGTCGGGAAACAGGGCCACGCTGGCGAGCAGCCGCGCGATCTCATGGGCGGGATCGGGATGGCGGAACACCGGCAGCGCGAAGGTCGCTTCGGTTACGAACACGTCGCAGGCGATCGGTTCGAAACCGTCGCAGGTCGGATCAGGCCGCCGCTTGTAGTCGCCGCTCACGACGACTCGGCTGCCCGCATGGTCGAGCACGATCTGCGCGCTCCCGAGCACATGGCCGGCCGGCGCCAGCGATACCTCCACACCGCCGACACGGATCACCTCGCCCCACCCGAGGGCCTGCTGGCTGCCGCCCGCCCGGTCGGCGCCGAGACGCGCCCGCATCAGCGCCAGCGTCGCCGGACTGGCGAGCACGGATGAGTGGCCGGGACGCGCGTGATCGGAATGGGCGTGCGTGATGATCGCCCGCTCCACCGGACGGACCGGGTCGATGTGAAACCCGCCCGGCGCGCAGCAGAGGCCGCTCGGCGTCGGCTTCAGCCAGGTCTCGGGGTGCGGCGGCAGGGCGGGGTTTCTCGTTGCTGGTCCGGGCGGCGCGGGAGCGCTGTCGCTCTCAGCTTTGCGGGTAATCGGCGGCGAGCGCGGTCTCGCGCGCCGCCTCGATCTCGGCAAGCGCCGTCCGCAGCTTGGTCGTGACCGCGTCGAAACCCCACGCGCCCAGCACGAGATGGCGGGGCGGGTTCGGCATCTCGGTGATGCGGATCATCGCCTCGGCGGCGCGGGCCGGATCACCGGCCTGCTTGCCGCTGACATCCGCGACCGACCGCATACGCGCGCCGGCCGTTTCGGCGTAGTCGGCGATCCGGCTCTGCGTTTGCACGAGCGACCGTCCCGCCCAATCGGTCCGGAACGGGCCGGGTTCGATGCAGGTCACCTTGATGCCGAGAGATTCGGTTTCGGCGGCCAGGGAGTCCGCCCAACCTTCCACCGCGTGCTTGGAGGCCGCGTAGTAGCCGGAACTCGGGAAGCCGACGAATCCGGCGACCGAGGTGATGCTGATGATGTGACCCTTGCGGCGCTCGCGCATGCCGGGCAGCACCGCCCGGGTCAGCGCGAACAAGCCGAACACGTTGGTGTCGAACTGGGCGCGGATCTCGCTATCGACGCCTTCCTCGACGGAGGATTGATAGCCGTAACCGGCATTGTTCACGAGCACGTCGATATGGCCGAACCGATCCTTGATGGCCTCCATCGCGCCCGCGATCTGCCGGGTGCTGGTCACGTCGAGATCGAGCGCCAGCCCGCGATCCTCGGCGCCCCGAACGATGTCGGCGACCCGCGCCTTGTCGCGCGCGGTCACCACCGCCCGGTAGCCCCTGGCCAGCACGGCCCGAGCGAGTTCACGACCGAATCCGGTCGAGCAGCCGGTGATCAACCAGACGGGCGATGGATCTGACGCCATGTTCGATGTCCTTGCAGCACGGAGGGCCGGTTTTGGCGAGCAAGCCTCATTTGGTGCCTCGGAGCCATGACTCCAGCACCCGGGGGCCGGTCACTGATCGCCGGGATAGGAGCAGAGAAGGGCGGCGGTGGCGACACCCTGCAATAATCTTGGACGCGGCGAACTTTCCCCGGCCGGATGCGTCCCCTTTTCGCAATCACGGAGGGTTGACATGCGACGAAGCGGATTTCTTGCCCTGGCGCTGCTTGCCGGCGCCGCGATCCCGGGTGCCCCGGCATTCGCGAACACCTGTGTCGCGGGCCGGCTGACCTGCGCCACCACCATGCCCGTGGACGGATATTGCGAGTGCACAGCCCGCGGTCAAACGGAAGGCGGGACCGTCGTCAGCCGGGTCACCGGGCATCGCGGTGCCAATGCGACGGCGGGCGGCTGCGGCGACCATCCGAACGCACCGGGCTGCCGGTAGCGGTGGCGCGGCCGGGGCCCAACATGTCCGTCTCCGGCCGCGCTTTCCCTTCACCCCGTCTTCAATATAGCTCGCTCAGACCGGGCGGCGCAGTTCCGAACACGGCACGCTCATCTTTTTTTAAACGCGGAAAGTCGTTTCGAACGATACGGTCGCCTCTTTGCGGTGCCGGAGAAAGCTGCGGGGATAAGCGAGTGAGGGTTACGGGGGCATCGCCGGATCGGTCAACGCGCTGCGTTCCGGAAGTTGGGCGAGCACGCGCCGTTTCTCGGCGAGGTCGAGCGTCGGCCAGCTCGCAATCTCCGCCATCGTGCGCAAACAACCGCGGCACAGTCCCGTTCCCGCATCCAACAGGCAAACACCGACGCACGGCGATGCGGCTTCAGGCACGAGCGGCGGCCGATCCGGTTCCACGGCAGTCAGCGTTCGGACGCATAGGCGCGTGGCCGCCAGAGCACGTCGCGTTGTCCGCAATCGTTCGCGTGGCGGGCCATGACGAACAGGAGATCGGACAGGCGGTTGAGATAGGCGAGCACCGCCGGCGTCACCGCG
>JAFAXA010000244.1 GCA_019241425.1 Acetobacteraceae bacterium
AAGAAACGTCAGACGTGGAGGACGAAAAACAACAATGAGGGATCTACTCAATCTCGGGCAGATGCTGTCCGTGCACGCCCGCTTGCGGCGTAACGATCTCGGCGCCCGCGATCTCGACCGGCGCCTGACCTTCGGCCAGTGGAACGATCGATCGTGCCGTCTTGCGAACGCCCTGCTCGGCATCGGCCTGCGCAAAGGCGATCGCTTCGCGGTGCTTGCCTACAACACGCTCGAATGGGCGGAACTGTACATGGCCGCCTCGAAGGCCGGGTTGATCGCGCTGCCGATCAATTTCCGCCTGGTCGGGCCGGAGGTGAAGTTCATCGTCGAGAACGCCCGCGCCGCTGCGATCATCGTGCAGGACGAATTGGCCGGCGTCGTCGAGGAGATCCGGCGCGAGCTGTCCGTTCCCGACGGCAACTACATCCATTTCGGCCAACGTCCGTGCCCGGCCGGGTATCGGGATTACGAACAGCTTCTGAGCGCCGCCAGCAGCGCCGAGCCGGCGCAGCCGGTTGCCCCGACCGATCCCTGGACGTTGATGTACACCTCCGGCACGACCGGCAGCCCCAAAGGGGTGATACGGAACAATCTCAGCGGCGCGACGCTTTCGTTGGTTACGGAGCTGGAACTCGGCCTGCATCGGACCGATGGTGGGCTGCTCGTGATGCCGATGTGCCATGCGAACTCCGTCAATTTCTTCGGGGCGTTCGCCTATTGCGGCGGCGTCACGTTCATCTACTCGCGGAAGAATTTCGATCCCGAGCACTGTGTCCGCACGATCGCTGAAGGCGGCTCCACCTTCACCTCGCTCGTGCCGACGCACTACATCATGATGCTCAGCCTGCCCGATGCGGTCCGTGGCGCCCATGATCTCAGCCGGATGACCAAGCTCATGGTGTCCTCGGCGCCCGCGCGCCAGGAGACCAAGCGGGAAATCATGGGCATGTTCAAGAACTCCGGCCTGTTCGAGCTATACGGCGCGACCGAGATCGGCTGGGCGACCATGCTGCATCCGCACGAGCAGTACACAAAGCTCGGCTCGGTCGGGCGCGAGTGCATCGGCTCGGCGCCGATCCGTCTGCTCGACGAGGCCGGCAACGAGGTGCCGGATGGCGAGTCCGGCGAGCTTTACTGCAACACGCCGTATCTTTTCGACCGCTACTGGGAGCTGCCGGAAAAGACCGCGGCCGCGTTCAGCGGCGAATACGCCTCCGTCGGTGACATGGCGCGGCGGGACGAGGACGGCTACATCCATCTCGTCGATCGCAAAAGCAACCTAATCATTTCCGGCGGCGAGAACATCTATCCCTCCGAAGTGGAGGGCGTGATCGGCGCCCATCCGAAGGTGAAGGATGTCGCCGTCGTCGGCCTGCTCGACGAGAAATGGGGCGAGCGCGTCCATGCGGCCGTGGTGCTGCGGGACGGCGCCGAAGCGACCGACGGTGATCTCGCCGACTGGTGCAAGGAGCGGCTCGCCGGCTTCAAGCGCCCGCGCGGCTTCACGTTCCTCGGCGATGACGACATGCCGCGCAACGCGACCGGCAAGGTGCTGCACCGGGTATTGAAGGCGAAGCTGCAATCCTGACCAGGTCGCGCAACAAATCATAAGGGGAGAACGCCATGAAGGTCATGCCGGACAGCGTCGCCGATCTGATCGGGCGCGTCTTGAAAGCGCGCGGCGTCCAGCGCGTGTTCGGTCTCTGCGGCGGCCACATCATGCCCATCTGGATGAGCCTCGACAAACACGGTATCCGCATCATCGACGTGCGGGACGAGCGGGCCGCCGTGCATATGGCGCAGGCGCACGCGGAACTTACGGGCGAACTCGGGGTCGCCCTGATCACCGCCGGTCCCGGCATGACCAACGGCATGACCGGCATCGCCAACGCCCATGTGTCACGCGCCCCCATTCTGGTGATCACCGGCACCAACCCGCGCCCGCAGGAAAATCGCGGCGGCTTGCAGGATCTGGATCACACGCAGCTCGTGCGCAGCATCACCCGCTATTCCCGAACAGTGCGGGAGCCGTCGCTGGCCTTGCAGGAGCTGGATGAGGCGATCGCGCGTGCGTTCGGCGAAAGCGGCGAAGCGGGCCCCTCCTATATCGATTTTCCGGTGGACACGCTGCGCGACATCGTCCCCCCAGCGCTGCAAATGCCGGAATACATCGAGCCGAAACCGCGCGTCGTGCAGGAGCCGGATCGGGCGCGCATCGCGGCCGCCGTGGATCTGCTCTGGGGTGCGAAGCGCGTGCTGGTGATCTCCGGGCGTGGCGCGCGCGGCGCCGGTCCGGAACTCGTGGCGCTGCTGGACCGGCTGGGTGCGGTCTACCTCGATACCGGCGAGAGTCGCGGCCTCGTGCCGGACTCGCACGCTTCGGTGGTCGGCGCGATGCGCGGCTCGGTGATGGCCGATGCCGACGTCGTGCTCACCGTCGGCCGGCGTCTCGATTTCCAGCTTGCTTACGGTTCACCTGCCGTGTTCGGCGCCGCGAAATTCGTGCGGATCGGCGACACCGGCGGCGAGCTGCGGGACAATCGGCGGGGCGCCGTCGAGATTCAGGCGACGCCGAAGGCGGCACTCAGGGCGCTGGTCGAGAGCGCGGGCAATCGCCCGTCCGGCGTCGACCGGGAATGGGCGGCTAAGCTGCGCCGCATGCATGAGGAGCGGGCGGGTAAGCTCAAGAACACCATGGCTGCGGCGAAGGCGGGCAGCGATGGGCGGATGCATCCGAACAAGCTGATCGCGGCGCTCGGGGAAGCGATCGGCCACGATGCGGTCGTCATCGTCGATGGCGGCGACTTCCTGAGCTTCGCCCGGATCGGGCTGTCCGCGCCGATGATGCTCGATCCCGGCCCGTTCGGCTGCATCGGCGTCGGCGTGCCGTATGGCATCGCCGCCGGCTTGGCGTTCCCGGACAAGAACGTGCTGGTCGCTACCGGTGACGGGGCGTTCGGCTTCAATGCGATCGAAGTCGATACCGCTTCGCGACACAAATCGCCGGTGCTGTTCGTGGTCGCGAATAACGGCGCGTGGCAGATCGAGGTTCACGATCAGACGACGACGCACGGCAAGGTGGTCGGCACCCGGCTACAATTCGCCGATCACGCGGCGATGGCACGCGCCTTCGGCCTGCACGCCGAACGTATCGAGCGCGAGGAGGATCTGCCCGGCGCCATTCAGCGCGCGCTCGCCAACCGCCCGGCGCTGCTCGACGTGGTGGTCACGCCGGACGCCGTCTCGTCCGACGCCAAGACCGGCCTTGCCTGGGTTCCTGACCTGCAACCGCTCGCGGCATGGAACGAAGCGGAGAAGCGCTGGCGCGAGGGATAGAGGAGGAGCCGTCGCGCGATTAAGGCCGTGCGCCGGCGCGTCCGTCCTCCGCCAGAAAAGCCAGCACTTCCCGCAGCACGGCATCTTGGTCCTGACGCTGCGGGAAATGACCGAGCCCCGGCAGCACCACGCGCCGATACGATCCGGAGAACAATTGCTCCTTGCCCTCCGACGTCGCCGGTCCGTTGACCGGATCGGCGCCGCCGTGAAGCATCAGGGTGGGAACTTGAATGATCGGGGCCGCCGCCAGTCGCTGCTCGAGAGCGGCGCAAGACGGATCGGACGGCGCGTTGTTCCATCGCGAACGATATGAGTGCAGCGTCACATCCGCCCAATCCGGGTTGTCGAACGAAGCGGCCGTTTCATCGAACTCCGCATCGGACACGGTCCAGCCGGGGTTCCAGATGGTCCAGATATGGCGCGTGTAGGCGCGCCGATCGTTGCGGACGATCTCTTCGCCGCGCGGCAGCGCCATCAGCCAATGATACCAGTAGTTCTGCGCCTGCACGAGCGAGAGGTGCTGATCGGGCGTGTTGGTTCCCCAGCCGACCGAGATCGCGATGCAGCGCGACACGCGATCCGGCGCGAGGCACGCGGCGATATAGGCAGCGCGGGCGCCCCAATCATGCCCGAGCACGGCAAAACGCCGGAGACCGAGCGCGTCCGCCAATTCGAGCACGTCCCGCCCGAGCGCGGAAAGCTGACCGGAGCGCATCGCGTCCCGGTCGCGGAAGCGCGTCGGGCCGAAGCCGCGCAGATAGGGAACGATCGTCCGCAGCCCGGCCGCGTGCAGCGCAGGCAGCATCCTGTCCCAGGTGCGCGCATCATCCGGCCAGCCATGCAACAGCAGGAGCGGGCTGCCCGCGTCGGGCCCCGTTTCCTCCACGGCGACGTCGAGGGTAGGGGTGGCCACAATCCGATGCGGGCGCGGAGCCATTGTTTCGTTTCCTCCGGACGGGGGACGAGAGGCGTGGGTCAGGCCCGGCGACCGATGCGCCCTTGTTGCGTGTCGGGCTGCGGCATCTCCTTGCTGTAGATTTTCGCGAGCAAGCCCTCGGCGGCGTCGGAGATATGGCAGCGGCCGAGGTCTTCGGCTTTGGCCGCATCGCCCGCGATGACCGCCGAGAGGATCGCCTCGTGTTCGGTCCAGATACGGGAAGGTGTGTCATCGAGCATCAGCACCTCGCCCATGGTCCGGCGCATCTGCCGCCAGTGCGGCTCGGCCGTTTCCTTGATGAGCGTGTTGCCGGACAGCTCGTAGATCAGGTTGTGGAATTTGAGATCGGCTGCAACCATGCGGGACACCGAACCGGAGGCGACCGCCGCCCGGCCATTCTCGATCACCGCCGCGCGGGCGCCGGCGGCGCGCGCTGATCCCCGTTCCGCCGCCAGGCGGCTTGCAAGCCCCTCCAGGGCCGCCCTGACCTCGTAGACGTTGCGCGCGGCCTCGGCATCGAATGGGGCGACGATAAGGCCCCGCCCGGGCGCATCCCGCGCCAGGCCGTCATTCCGCAGCAGCAGCAACGCCTGCTGCACCGGCTGCCGGGAGACGCCGAGCTGGGAGGCCAGATCATCCTGAATGAGCCGCGTATGCGGCGGCAGCTTGCCGTCGGTGATGGCGGCCAGGATTTCGTCATAGACCTGCTCGACGCGGGTCGGCGGGCTTTGGAGCGCGCGCATGAGTCATCCTGGCACGTCGCCGGCGGCCGGCGCAACACCCGGATGCAGCACTCCGAATTCAACATTCAGAAATATCCGTTGACTCCCCTGAGCGAACGTGGTTTGAGTTCTGAATTCGGAATGCAAACCGCACGGGAACACCGGCGGACGCTTCCGAAGTCGGGCCGGTCCTCGGTCCGGACTCGAAGGCCGGAGCCGCGACATTGTCGCGCTCCGGCCGAATTGAGTCGTGACCGGGCGCCCATTCACGCGCATGGTGATCAACCGGCGACGCGATCGCCCGTACGCCGGCGGAGAAAAAACAACGATCGGGAGAAACCATGCTGGACGTTACGGAGGCGGCCCATCCAACCCCGGTTGGGGATGCGGAGGAGCAGGTCTATCGGAAAGTGACGGCGCGCATCGTGCCGTTTCTGTTCTTCTGTTATCTCGCAGCCTATCTCGACCGGGTGAATGTCGGCTTTGCCAAGCTGCAAATGCTGAACGAGCTGAAGTTCAGCGAAACGATCTACGGGTTCGGCGCCGGCATCTTCTTTCTGGGCTACGTGCTGTTCGAAGTACCGAGCAACATCGTCATGCACAAGGTCGGCGCGCGGCTCTGGATCGCGCGCATCATGATCACCTGGGCTTTGATTTCGGGTGCAATGGCCTTCGTGACGTCGGCAACCACCTTCTACGTCCTGCGTTTCCTGCTCGGTGCAGCCGAAGCGGGATTTATCCCCGGCGTGCTTCTCTATCTGACCTACTGGTATCCAGCCAACCGGCGCGGACGCATCACCGCGATCTTTCTCGCCGCGATCCCGATGGCGAGCATTTTCGGTGGCCCGCTTTCCGGCTTCATTCTCAACCGCCTTACCGGCACTTACGGCCTGAGCGGCTGGCAATGGTTGTTCATCGTCGAAACGGTGCCGTCACTTCTTCTCGGGTTCCTGACCCTCGCCTATCTCGATGACCGCGTTGCGCACGTGAAATGGCTCGATGACGGCGAAAAGCAGTTGATCGCGCGGAACATCGCGCGTGAGGATGCGGAGAAGGAGGATCTGTCGCAGCTCTCTGCCGCGTTCAAGACGGGTCGCGTGTGGCTGCTGGGACTGATCTATTTCACGGTCGCGAGCGGCATCTACATCATCAGCTTTTGGCTGCCGAGCATCATCAAGCAGACCGGCGTTTCCGATCCGCTGACGATCGGGCTGCTGACTGCCATCCCGTATATCGCCGCCATCATCGCCATGATCTTGACGAATGCGAGCGGTGACCGGCTGCGCGAACGGCGCTGGCACACGATCATCCCGTCTTACATCACCGCCGGCGGCCTCGCGCTCACCGCCTATGCCGGCAGCAACACCCTGCTCGCGATGGTTGGGCTGACATTGGCGGCCGCGGGCATCTCCACCGCGCAATCCTGCTTCTGGGCGTTGCCCGGCGCGTTTCTCGGCGGCGCGGCGGCGGCGGCGGGGATCGCGCTCGTCAATTCGCTCGGCAATATCGGCGGGTTCGCGAGCACGTTCGTCGTCGGCTGGATGACCGACCTGACCCACAGCACGTCTGCCAGTTTGTATCTGTTCGCGGCCCTGCTCGTGATCGGCGCGTCACTGATCCTGACGATCCCCGGCCGCCTCGTGAATAAGTGAGGCATCGGCCGGGACGGGGGCGCGCAACCGTCCCGGCCAGCCCCGGCCGAACCGACCCTCGCAAGGATCGCCCCCGCATGGATTTCAGCCTGCCGCCCGAGACCGAAAGCCTGCGCCGCCGCATTCGCGACATCGTCAACGACCGGCTGATTCCGCTCGAACGCGATCCGGCGAGCTACGACGAGCACGAGAACATCGCCTTGCCGTTGCTCGCAGAGCTGCGGGCGGAAGCGAAAGCGGCCGGTATCTGGGCGCTCGGGATGCCCCGGGAGCGGGGCGGCGGCGGCCTGCCGATGACGGGCCTCGCCGCCTGCTACGAGGAGATGAACCGCTCGATCTTCGGCCCTGTGGTGTTCAACGGCGCGGCGCCGGACGACGGCAACATGCGCGTGCTGGAAACGGTCGGCACGACCGCGCAGAAGCAGCGCTGGCTGCAGCCGATCGTCGATGGTACCTTTTCGAGCGCGTTCGCGATGACCGAACCGGATGGCTGCGGTTCCGATCCTTCGCTGACCTATACAAAGGCGACGCGCGAAGGCGACCATTGGCGCATCCAGGGCCGTAAGCACTACATCACCGGCGCCGGCGCGGCGAAGCATTTCATTCTGATCGCCCGGACGTCGGACGACGCGCGGCGCGGGCTGTCGGCGTTCCTGTTCCACGCTGACGATCCAGGTTGGCACATCGTTCGCCGCATTCCGATCATGGGACCGGAAGAGCATGGCGGACATTGCGAACTGGCCTTCGAGAATCTGACAATACCGGACGAGAACCGCCTCATGGAGATCGGGGATGGGCTGCGCGTGACGCAGGTACGCCTCGGCCCGGCGCGGCTGACGCACTGCATGCGTTGGACCGGCCTCGCGAAACGCTGCCTCGCCGTCGCGCTCGACTACGTGCAGCGCCGGCAGAGTTTCGGTGCCAAACTCGCGGACCATGAAAGCGTGCAAGGCCTGCTCGGTCAGGCGGCAATGGACATCGATACCGGCCGTTTGCTGACGATGCGCGCGGCCTGGCTGCTCGACCAGGGCCAGAAGGCGCGCAAGGAAATCTCGATGGCGAAAGTGGTCGTTGCGGATGCGCTGCACCGCGCCGCCGATACGGCCTTGCAATTGCTCGGGGCGCGCGGGTACTCCAAGGACACTCCGGTTGAGTGGATCTACCGCTACGCGCGGCAGGCGCGGCTGGTCGATGGCGCCAGCGAAGTGCATCGGAACGTGCTCGCGGCGGCGCTGCTGAAGGAACGTGACGGCTTCTGGAGCTGGGGCGCGTGAGCCTGCTGCCGGACGATGCGACCCGCGACCGGCTCACCGGCTGGCTCGCGGACCGGGCCGGCGCGCGCTCGGTCGTCATCGACGAAACGCGGCTGCTTGCCGGCGGTGCCATTCAGCAGAACTGGAAGCTCGTGGTGCGGGTGGACGGCGGGCCGCATGACGGCGTGCAGGAATGGGTGCTGCGCACGGATGCGCAGGCGGTGCTCAGTCACAGCCACGGACGCCTCGATGAATTCGCGCTGCTGAAGGCGGCCTTCGCGGCGGGCGTGCCGGTGCCCGAGCCGTTATTTTCCTGCGTCGGTCAGGTCGTGCTCGGGCGGCCGTATTTCGTCATGCGGCTGGTGCGCGGCACCACCGCCCCGCGCCGGATCGTGCGGGGCGAAACGCTCGGCGGCGGACGCGAGGCCCTGACCGAATCGCTCGGCCGCATTCTCGCGCGCATCCACACGATTCGGCCGGGCCTGTCGGGTCTCGACTTCTTGCCGCCGCCGCCGCGCGCGCCGATGCCTGAGTTGATTGCGGACTTTCGGGCGCGTGTGGATGCGGACGGGACGGCGCGGCCGGTCTTCGAATGGGGCTTTCACCATCTCGAACAGCTCGACGTGCCGACGGACGAGATCGTGTTGTGCCACAACGATTTCCGCACCGGCAATTTCATGGTTTCCGAGCGGGGCGTTGAAGCGGTGCTCGACTGGGAATTCGCGCGCTGGGGCGATCCGCTCGCCGATATCGGCTGGTTCTGCTCGAAATGCTGGCGCTTCAACAGCCCGCACGAAGCGGGCGGCATCGGTTCCCGCGCGGCGTTCTATCGCGGCTACGAGGCCGAATGCGGCCGCCGCATCGCCCGCGACCGGGTGCAGGCGTGGGAGTTGTTCGCGGCCCTTCGCTGGGGCGTGATCGCCTCCGAGCAGGCGGACCGGCACGTTTCGGGCCGCGAGCACAATCTCGAACTCGCGCTCACCGGGCAGATCATCCCCGAGCTGGAACTCGATATCCTGGAACTGGCTGTATAGTCGCCGGGGCCGCGATTGATCGGCGGCCGACCTCGCCAAGGAGAGCGAGCGCATGGGTGAGTACGACACCGACATTCTGGAATGGTCGGAACACCAGGCGGCGCTACTGCGCCGGGTCGCCGCGGGCGAGGCGCCGAATGAGGGGCCGGACTGGCCGAATATCATCGAGGAGATCGAAAGCGTGGGCCGAAGCGACCTGCATCGCGTCGAGTCGCTGCTCTTTCAGGCGCTGGTCCAAATGCTGAAGGCCGAGGGGTGGCCGCTGTCGCTAGCGGCCCCGGGCTGGCGTGGTGACGCGAGAGGATTTCGCGCGCAAGCGCGCCGGGCGTTCGCGCCGTCCATGAGGCAGCGCATCGACCTCCCGGGCCTTTATGCCGACGCGTTCAAAGCTCTCCCGGATACGATCGACGGGCAACCACCGTTGCGAGTGTCCGATGACGCTCGACGAGCTGTTGAGCGACGGGTGACGGCCGCATGATCGAGCCGCCTGGCGGACCCGCCCTGCTCGACGCCGCGCGCAAGACGTTGCTCGAGGAGTTGCTGCCCGCGTTGCCGCCGGACAAGCACTACGCGGCACTGATGGTCGCCAATGCAATGGCGATCGCGTCCCGTACCGCCCGTCGCGACCGGGCCGGGGACGAGAGGATCGAAGCCCGGGTGCGCTCGCTGACCGGCAGTGGGGACGGCGATCCCTGGCGCGCCTTCGCCGCCGCCATTCGGGCCGGGCGGTTCCGCCGGGGCACGCCGGAGCGCGCCGAAGCCTACGCGCTGCTACGGGGCTATGCGGAGGCACGG
The DNA here is from genome assembly GCA_019241425.1 of Acetobacteraceae bacterium. GTDB lineage: Bacteria > Pseudomonadota > Alphaproteobacteria > Acetobacterales > Acetobacteraceae > JAFAXA01. The sequence goes on from JAFAXA010000244.1 coordinate 9,730, forward strand.
TGCGCGCTCAGCAGCCCGAAGGCGCTGAAGCGGACAGGATGACGGAGAAGCGCCGGCGGCTGCGCTCGCCGGTGAGGGCAGCCCGTTCAGCGAGGCCGTAGCGCCCCCTGCCCGATTAATGGATAACTGCCGGTTGCCGCCGAGGGTGCGGCGTCAAGGGATAGCCTCGCCATGACCGCTCAGACCGCCGATCACCCGCCCGGGCGCAACTGGAACCCGGATTCCTGGAGAGACCGCCCGATCCAGCAGGCGCCCGTCTAT
>JAFAXA010000145.1 GCA_019241425.1 Acetobacteraceae bacterium
GCCGCAGCGCCGATCTTCCGCCTTCGCGATCTGCACGATGCGGACGGGATGGTGCCGGGCGATATCGACGCTGCCATCCGTCGATTGCGAGTCGACGACGATGATTTCCGCGTCGAGCGACGCGGTCTCGGCCAGCAATGTTCGCAGGCACGCACCGAGATTCTCGGCCTCGTTTAAGCACTTCACGATCACGGAAAGGAAAGGCCCGGAACGTTCCGTGGTCACGCGCCACCTCGCAAGGCGGCGGCGATACAATCATCCAACTGCCCCAACAGGTCGTCGACCTCCCCGGCAATCATGCTGTGATGATCGCCGTCGACCATACGCACCGACAATTCACCCGCGAGGCCCCGCCAAAGGCTGAGCGGGTTGCGGTGGTCGATCCGGCGCCTGGGTGCGAAAAACACGATCTTGCCGGGATAGCGATGCGGTACATAACTGGCCAGCGCCGACATGCAGCGCTTCTCGATTGCGCTGGGTTCGGCCGCGGCGCTCCGATCCTGCCGGCGCAACGCCCGCGTGGCGCGCTCAGCGACGCGACCTGGAGAGGCGAGTTGCCGCGCGTAATGGCGGAGCCGCATCGCGCCGGCCGCCCGTCGTTCCGCCTTTGGCCAATGCCGGCGTGGAACGAGCGTGTCTAGGCAGGCAAGTAGCGCCACGGGCATTCCGGCTTCGCGCACTGCGCGTGCCATTTCGATGGCGACGAACCCGCCGAACGAGAAGCCGACGAACAGATACGGCCCGTGCGGCTGCACCGTCCAAATGGCCGCAAGAGTCGCATCCGCCATCGCCCGGAGCTCGGGGATGTCCTCCGTCCGTGGCGCATACACGGCGTGCTCGCCGCCAAGCCGGGTCCCAAGCGTCTCGATTTCGTGTGGGCCGCCGACACCGTGCATCAGGAAAATCGGCGGCCCATTCCGTCCCGCTTTCAGCTTCTGAAGACGACAGGATCCCGCCATCAATCGGCCCCGACGAGCGCCCGTCCCGCCACCAGCCGTCTCGGCGCGGAGCGAACGATATGCCGCGTCGTTCGCGCGGCGGCGAATTCGGCCCCGAACACAAAGCGCATCAACGGCCCGAACGCGTTCTTGGCGATCGCACCAACGAAATAAAGACCGGGCACGGAGCTTTGCATGCCGCGCGAAAGCACCGGCGCGTTCTCCACGGCCCGAATCTGGCCGAGCAGTGGCGGCGCCAGGAAGGCGAGCTGCCGGAGATCGTTGCGAAAGCCGGTGGCGGCAATGACGTGATCGGCACTCACACGGCGGATGTCGCCATTCGTGCGGATGCTCAGTTCCGCACGCCCTTCGTTCATGCGCGAGCCTTCCAGAACGGCGCCTTCCTGCACGGCGAACCGTCCGTGAAAACGGTCCCGCATCGCCCAGCCGCCGGCCGGACCGTTGGCGTTGCGGACCGCGCGCAAACGCATTTTCTCCGGAAGCGCGTGAAAAACGGGGGCACCATGCGCGAAAAACGCCGAGCGCCACCCGGTGCCGACGCCCGAATGCGGGGTTCGAACGCGCGCGGTGATCGGCCGTCCGCGGAGAGCGACGCGGTCATGCATCCGGATCTCCCGGGCGACCATCTCCACCTCGGCGCCCGCCTCATGCAACAGCACCGATGTGTCTACGGCCGATGCGCCGCCCCCAATCACGCACACGCGCTGGCCCCGGAACCGGTCGAGTGCGGCGTGATCGGAACTGTGGCTCAGCACGTCGGGCGCGAGCGTGCCGAGCGCAGGCGGTGTATGGGCGAAAGAACCGATGCCGGTCGCGACGACGACGGCGCGTGCCCGCACCAGCTCGCCGTCGTCGAGGCTCAGCAGAAAACCGGATGGCGCGCGGGTCAGCGACACCACCCGGCGATCCTCCACCTCCGGCACCCTGCGCTTCTGAAACGCCCGGCCATAGGCGACGAACGTTTCGAGCGAAACCGGCAGACCCTCGTCCGCGTAGGGGCGGCCGGATTGCGAGCAGAATGCCCCGAGCGAGAACGGGCATTCGGGATCGCTGATATTCGACGCGTAGCCGTCGGATTTGAGCAGCATGCCGGACGGCATCCGCTGCTGCCAAAACGACATCGTCTCGCCGAAGATGCGGAAGCCGATGCCCGCCGCGCGAAGATGCGCAGCGACGGACAACCCGTATGGACCCGCGCCGATGACGGCAACATCCGGATACAGACTCATGATGGAGACCCTATGCAAGCGACCGCGCCATCTCCGGCGGCTGGAGAGAAATTTCGCCCAATGCGGCGAAGGACGGGCCCGGCATTCCCTCGACACCCGTAAGCGTTATCGCGCGCAAATGCCGGACGTTGTTTTCGAGCAGAAGAAAGGCCCATAGCTTGTCGGCGTTGTCGTTGCGCCCCGCCATGTGATCGTCGATCACCCGTGCCATGAGGCCGGTATCCAGATGCGCACTTTGCCACGTGCCGGCAAACGCATCGCCAAGGCGTTCGCGCAAGGATCCCCGGAACCAGCGTGCGAGCGGCAGGTCGAAGCCGCGCTTGCGGCGATAGATGCATTCGCGCGGAAGATGACGCTCGGCGACCCGCTTCAGAAGGTATTTCGGCCGCAGCCCCCGTAGCAGCAGGGGCTCTTTCATCCGGAACGCAGCGTCCGCAACCGTTTGCGAGACGAACGGCACCCGGACCTCGACCGAGACGTCCATCGCCGCGCGATCGGTTCGCGTCAGAACGTCGTCGGGCAGGCGCCGGGCGACGTCTCCGGCAAGGATATCGGACAAGGAGCGAACCTCGCCCGCTGGCGACTCGGCGCCCGACACGAGACGCTGGAGGAGATAGGGCTCGAAGATCCGCCCGGCACCATAGAATTGGCGGCCCGTCGTCACCGAGCGCGCAAGTTGAACGTGCCGCGACTTCGCTGGCAGCATCGCCTCCACGATGTCCGCCGCGACCGGTAGCCATCGTCCGGCCACCGAAGCGGCCCCTGCGGCTTTGGAGCGTGCGTATTGATTGTAGCCCGCGAACAATTCGTCGGCGCCATCGCCGCTGAGCAACACCCTGTAGCCGGCGTCGCGCGCAAAGGATGCGATCACCCTCAGCATGACGGCCGACGGGTCGGCCACCGCGTCGTCCATCACCTCCGGCCAGCGATCGACCTCGGCGACGAATTCGGCCTGATCGCAGTAATGCACGAGATGCCTGATTTGCAGCCGTCGGCAGATCGCGGAGGCGTAGCCGCTCTCGTCGTAGCGCTCGTCCGCAAACCCGAGCGAGAATGCCGCAACGGATCGATCGGATTCGGCCGCAAGCTTCGTCACGAGACCCGAATCGACGCCGCCGCTGAGCAAACTCCCGACCGGAACGTCGGACGCAAGATGGAGCTGGACGGCCCTTCTCAATGCGGTGTCGACCATCTCGGTCCCCACCGCCTCATCCTTCACATCTCGCGGCGGACGATTCGTCTCGACCCAGCGAGCAGGTTCGCTGACCGTGAGAGTCGCAAGATCGATACACAGGCTGGATCCCGGTGAGAGCTCGTGCACGTCGCTGAACAGGGTGCGCGGGCTCGCACAGGCGCGAAACCCGTAATACTCGACCAACGCCCGATGATCGACCGCCTTGTTCGACAGCAGCATGAGGGGCTGCATGCGCGAGCAGAAGGCGAACGTATTGCCGTCGGAAAAGTAATAGACCGGCTTGATGCCGAACCGGTCCCGCGCGATGCTCAGCCGACGGCGCCACCGGTCATAGTAACCGAAGGCGAACATGCCCTCGATCGCGGGAAGAAAATCGACGCCTGCGCGATTCAAGCCCTGTAGCAGCACCTCGGTATCCGATCGGGTTCGGTAGAGAAGCGCCGAATCGCGAAGCTCGCGGAAATTGTAGATCTCCCCGTTATAGGTAAGCGCGCCTTGCGCGTCGGACATCGGCTGCCCGCCGCCGACTACGTCGATGATGGACAACCGCGTATGAACGAGGGTGAGGGCAGGCTCGCAGCCGAGAACGCCGAAATCGTCCGGTCCGCGCCGACCAAGATAGAAACGCGCGGCGGTGACGAAAGCGCGTCGGAGGCGCTCGTCGGGAACGCGCTGCGCGATGCCCGCTATCCCGCACATGATTCTGCTCCGGATGCGTGGCGGATGATAAAGGGCGTCTTGCCCTGAGCGGAGGATTCCAGGCGGTCAGTGGTCTCAATTTCGATGGTGATAGTGGGTGGTATCTTGGCGCGAGCGTTGGCCATCAACCGTTCGCGATCGCCCGCGTCGAATCCCGGTCGAACCAGCGCACGAATGACGATGCAATCCGGCCGGCGCTGGACGATCTGCATCTGGAGGAGATGATTGATCTCGCGCGGCAACTGGTTCAGCCCGGGGATACGGTGCCCGGCCTGGGACAGGATGTAGTCCTCCCGCCGTCCGGCAACGCCGGAAAACGGCCGCAGACCGAGGGCGATCTCCTCCATCTCACCTTCGCTGCAATCGGCTGGAACGAGCGCGCAGTCGCCCGTATCGTAGCGAACCAGCGGCATCGCGCTGTTCCAAAAGCCGGTCCCGACGATCGGGACGTGACGGTGTCCGTCCACGATCTCGTCGGTCGCTGTCGGGCGGAGTTCAACCCTCCCATACGCGGGTTGAAACCAGTATTCGTCCTGACGCCAGCTCGCGGCGAAGCAGCTCCGCTCCGCTTGGCCGTAATAGTCGATCACGCGGGCACCCCAAGCTTCGGCGATCTCGCGCCTCAGCTCGGGCATCAGTTGCTCCGAGGAGCTCACGACGAGCGGCATCCGCAAACGCCGTCCCCGCCGGTTCAGTTGCAACAGCGTTGCGGCGGCGGTTGGCCAGATCCACATCAACTCCGGACGAAAGGCCTCAAGCTTGTCGAAGAACCAGGACAGCGTTTCCGGCGCGAGATGCGGGGTCGAAAACACCAGCTTTTGGCCGCGATGCGTTTCGATGCCAAAGGGCGGTGCCCAGTCGTCGAGGCTCTTCACCTGGCTGCT
>JAFAXA010000182.1 GCA_019241425.1 Acetobacteraceae bacterium
GCGCTCTCCGCCCGGGGTCCGGCCAGACGCGCCTCCCCGCGCCTTCTGGCGGCTTCGAACTGCTCGGTTGCCAGTTCACCCATGGTATCGCCCCAAAGCCTTTACCAGCGCCGTCCGGTGCGTAGCGCAACGAGCGCCTTGCCTCCGGCTCGGTGCAGCCGATCGCTTCCCGCACCTCTGGCTCCAGCAGGCTGGATGAAGACGACCCATCCCGGCCCGATGACATGACGTGTGCCGGCGGATGATCGTTGAGATGACGACAACTCTCGGTCCATCAACGCGCAGAACCGTCGGCACCTACCCACTCTAGTTGAAACCTAACCGCTCAGGAAGGAACCATCCTCGGTCGTGCATCGGGCCGTGACCCGCGTACCGGCTTCGGCGCACGGCGTTACCGGCAGAGGATCCGCGTGACAGGCGAAACTCGCCCCTGTTAGGAGAAAGGCCGCGCGCCATTTTCCCCTCACGATTTCATCTCCCGCGATACGGGATTCGCCCGTCTCGGCGCCAACAGCGAGCTTCCCATGGCTTTCCTGACCACAATGCCGCTCTGGGTGTCCGGCTTCCTGGTGGTCGCCCTGACGGTGCTGTCCATGTTCGGCCCCTGGCTGGTGCGGCGGCGGATCGAGCTGGAACGGCTGAGCACCAACAACGAGGTTGCCGGCTTCAAATTCGCAACCGTCGGCGTGCTCTACGCGGTGCTGCTGGCCTTCGCGGTCATCGTCGTCTGGGAAAAGTTCAGCAGCGCCGAAGACGACGTGGCGACCGAGGCCGGCGCCGCCGCCACCATCTATCGTCTTTCTGGCGGCATCGCCGGGCCGCCCGGCGTCGCAATCCGCAGCGCCATGACCCGCTACCTGGAGGACGTCATCAACGATGACTGGCCTTCGATGGAGCATGGCGGCAGCAGCACCGAGACAACCCATGCCCTCACAGGCGTCTACCAGGCCGTGCTGACCTTCGATCCCACCGACGATCGCGGCACCGCGCTGTTCGGGGAGATGCTTCACCAACTCGACCAGGTGACCCAGGCGCGTCGCGCCCGGATCATCCTCGCCGACGGCATCGTGCCGGGCGTGCTCTGGATCGTGCTGTTCGGCGGCGCCTTGGTCACGATCGGCTTCACCTTCTTTTTCGGCACCGAGAATCTGCGCGCCCAAAGCTGGATGACCGGCATGCTGGCGCTGCTGATCCTGTCCGGCCTGCTCATCATCGTCGTGATCGACCGGCCGTTCTCGGGGCCCGTCCGCGTCGACCCGCACGCGCTCGCCCGCGTGCTGGAAGACTTCTTCCTGCCGACCGCCGGACAATAAGCCGCGCCTCGCGCCACAGGCAGCCGTTCGGCTCTAGCCCGGTCCGGATCGCGTCGCTAGCTTCGGCCCCCCACGCTTAGGAGGAGGTCCGTGCGATGAAACTGCTGCGCTATGGCGCGCCGGGGCGGGAGAAGCCCGGGCTGCTGGCCGGAGATGGCCGCATTCGTGACCTTTCCGGCCAAATTGCCGACATCACGGGCGAGGTGCTGAGCCCGTCCAGTCTCGCCACCCTGGCAAAACTCGATCCCGACAGCCTGCCGGCGGTGGATGGCACGCCGCGCCTCGGTGTGCCGGTCGCCAATGTCGGCAAGTTCATCGCAATCGGCCTGAACTTCGCCGACCACGCGGCGGAATCGAACCTGCCCATCCCGAAAGAGCCCGTGATCTTCACCAAGGCGACGAGTTCGCTCACCGGCCCGAGCGACCGCGTGATGCTGCCACGGGATTCGGTGAAGTCCGACTGGGAGGTGGAGTTCGGCCTCGTGATCGGGCGCCGCGCCGCCTATGTGGAGGAGGCCCAGGCGCTGGACTATGTCGCCGGCTACTGCGTGGTCAACGACGTGAGCGAGCGCGAGTACCAAATCGAACGCGGCGGCACCTGGGACAAGGGCAAAGGCTGCGACACGTTCGGTCCGGTCGGCCCCTGGCTCGTCACGCGCGACGAAATTCCCGACCCGCAGCAACTCGGCATGTGGCTTGATGTCAACGGCCGCCGTATGCAGACCGGCAACACGAAAACGATGATCTTCGGCGCGGCGGTGCTGGTCAGCTATGTCAGCCGCTTCATGACGTTGCTGCCGGGCGACATCATCACGACGGGCACGCCGCCGGGCGTCGGCCTCGGTATGAAGCCCTCGCCCGTGTTCCTGAAGCCCGGCGACGTCATGACGCTCGGCATCGACGGATTGGGCGAGCAACGGCAGGAGGTGATCGCCTGGCAGCGCACGCAGGACGCGGCCTGAGCGGATATTTCGCATTGAAACCGGACGGCGCTTGGTGAAGGTTTCCTCCCCAACGGTCGCGCCGCACGCGCGGTGCCCGGGGAAGGAGGAAACCGTGACGACAATCAACAGGCATTCGGCGGGCCTCTCCGCGCTGCTCGGCCTGGGCTTGCTGGCGGCCGGCTGCGCCACGCAGACGCCGCAAGACAAGGTGTCGGCCCTGACGGCCGCCGGCTTCAAGCCGCACGGCGTCGGCACCCCGAAGCAGGTTGCGCTGGCGGCGCAACTGCCGGCGAACGAGCTTGTGAGGCGTACCTATAAGGGCCGCGCGCTTTACGTCTATTCCGACCCGTCCGGCTGCAACTGCCTTTATGCGGGCTACCAGCCGGCATATGACCGCTACATGCAGACGGGGCGGGCGCAAGCGGCCTCGATGGCGCAAGCCGACGCCGAGTTCGACGAAGACGCCTGGGGCATGGGCGGCTGGCGCGATTGAGCAACGGGGCGCGGCGTCCGACGACGGGCCGACAGGCGGGATGACGGGGCCGCCGTTTCAGGCGGCCTCGTCCACATCCTCGTCGCCGGCCGGATCGTGCGTCGTTTGGAGCGCCGCTTCTTCCGCCTCCAGCGCCGCCGTTTCATCCGCAAAAATCCCGAACCGCGCGGCGACGCCGGGCGCGTAGCGCAGCAGGTCGGGCCGGAGCTTCAGCAGGCTGATATCCTTCGCCTTGCCTTCCAGCATCACGTCGAACTCCAGCCCTGCCGCGTCCTCCATGAAGCGCGCAAACTCGAATGGGTTGGTGAAATCGGCATGCCCGGTCCAGATCGGCGGCAGCAGCACCGTCTTCTTCCGGGCCTTCGGTTTCACAACCGCCTTGGTCATCTCCGCTTCGCCCTTGCGCGCGCGCTTCGCCCCCGCCCCGGCTTGCGCCGGTTTCACCGCGCGCACCACTTCCCGCAATTCGGTCCTCGGCGAGGAGAAATGCAGTTTCGGCCGCACAGTCTCCGGCCAGGTCGCGAGAATGCGGCGCAAGGTCGGCAGCATCTCCAGGCGCTCGGGGTTGAGGCACCAGAAATGCTGGTAGTCGAACACCAGCCGCACGCCGGTGTGCTCGTGGATCCAGAGAATGTCGGCCGCCGAGAAGCGAATGTCGTCATGCTCCAGAACCAGCCGGCGCCGCACGTGTTCGGGCAGCGCCGGCCAGGCTTTCGCCCAGCGGGCGCGGCTTTCGGCGCGGTCGCCGTAGACGCCGCCGACATGCGTCACCAGCACCGCTTCCGGCCCAAGCTCCATGCGGTCGAGCATCTCGGCCTGCGACGCCAGATCCCACACGCTCTTTTGCGTCAGCGCCGGGTCCGGGCTGTTGATCAGCACGAATTGTGACGGATGAAACGACAGCCGCAGGTCGAGTTCGCGGGCGCGGCGTCCGATCGCGCGCAATTCGGCCGCACTTTCCGCGACCATGCTGTGGAATTGCGGCATGTCCGGATGCGTCGCATAGGGCGCGAGGTCGGACGAGAAGCGGTACATGCCGATCCGCTTCTTGCGCAGATAGTCGAAGATCCTGTCGATATGCTCGAGCGAGCAGCGGAGATGCGGCCCCTTTTGCCATCGCCTGGTATCGTTCGACTTCAGGCCCGGCACGCCCATCACTTTCACGGGAAAGCCGAGCCGCAGCGGTGGCGCGGTCACGCCGTCACCTCCGCTTCGGCGCCGAAGCCGAGCGCGCGCACGAAGCCGTTCCAATCCGGCACGGACAGCGCGCCGCCGCTGGCCGCCTTGTGGCCCGAGCCGTACTCGTCTCCCGCCCCCGGCGGCCGCCGCTCGGCAAGCCACGACACGAGATCGAGCGCGCGCGCCGTCCGCGCCGCGAAATGCACCCAGCCCGGCCGGTATCCCGCATTGGCGGCGACGACGATTTCGCTCCGCAGCCGCCCGCGCCATTGCTGCGCCAGCAGCGGATGGATCTGGCACGGCGACGCGAACGAGATCAGCGCGACGCCGTCCCTGACCCGTGGCGGAATGCGCCTGGCGGCATCCAGCGCCGCCTTCACCTCGTCGCGGGCAGCGCGCAGCGCCCGCGCGTCGGGGCCCTCGCCCGCCGTGATCGCCTTCGGGCCGTCCGCCGTCAGCAGCAGCGCGAGCGCGGGCGACGCATCCGCCGCCGCCGTCCGCCTGGGCGCGTTGACCAGCGCCGCCGCCTCCCGCAGCGCCGTCACCCCATAGCGCCGGGCGCGCGCCATTTCCGCGAACCCGGCCCCCTCCGCCATGTCGCCGATCAGCCCGATCGCCGCCAGCCACAGCATCTCCTCCGGGTCGATCAGCGCGCCCGCGCACCAAAAGGCGAGCAGGCTCGTGGTCGGCACCGGGCGCGCGCCGTAGCCGGAAATCACCGTGGCGCCGTCCGGCGTCGCGAGCGGCACGTGGTGATCGATGATGATCGTGTGCGCCGCCGTCGGCAGCGTCCCGCGCACGCCGAGGTCGCAAATGACGAGGCCGCCGAGCCGTTCCTCCGCGAGTTCCGCGCCCATGGCGGCGCCCCACGGCGTCTCGCCCCGCCCGACGATGCGGGTGCGGACCGACCAGCCCGCGGCCCGCAAGGCGCGCGCGAGGATCGCGGTCGCGGCGAGGCCGTCGGCGTCGAAATGCCCGAGCAGCCAAACCGGCGCGCCCCGGTCGAAGCGCGCCAGCGCGGCCGCGAAAGCCGCGCGTATCGAGGCGGGGTCGGGCGGGGCGGCGCTTGTCGTCACGCCCCCCTCTACGCCGGAGCGGCCGTTTCGTTCGGCGGGCGCGCTCCTGTCAGCGCCGCTTGTTGTAGACGTCGAGGCACACCGCGCCGAGCAGCACGATACCCTTGATGACCTGCTGGTAGTCGATGCCGATGCCGAGGATCGACATGCCGTTGTTCATGACGCCCATGATCAGCGCGCCGGTGACCGCGCCCGCCACCGTGCCGACGCCGCCATAGGCCGAGGCGCCGCCGATGAAGCAGGCGGCGATCACGTCGAGTTCGAAGCCGAGGCCCGCCTTCGGCGTCGCGGTGTTCAGCCGCGCGGCGAAGATCAGCCCGGCCAGCGCCGCCAGCACGCCCATATTGACGAAGGTGAGAAAGGTCAGCCGCTCCGTCTTGATGCCGGATAGCTTCGCCGCCCGCTCATTGCCGCCGACGGCGTAGATTTGCCGCCCGATCGTCGTGCGCGCGGTGAGAAAGGCGTAGAGCGCGATCAGCACGCCCATGATGACCAGCACGTTCGGCAGGCCGCGATGCGAGGCGATCAGGTAGGTGAAATACACCACCACCCCGAACAACACCGCGTTCTTGGCGACGAAGAAGCCCCACGGATCCACCGGCATATCGTGCCGCATTTCCCGCACCCGTCCGCGCCAGGACAGAAACACGAGCAGGATCGCGAGCGCGGTGCCGAGCGCGAGCGACGTCGGATAGGGCGGACCGGCGCCGGCGACCAGTTCCGGAATGAATCCGGAGGAGAGTTTCTGGAACGACACCGGAAACGGGCCGAGCGACGCGCCTTGCAGGATGCCGAGCGCCGCGCCCTTGAACACGAGCATCCCCGCGAGCGTCACGATGAAGGACGGAATCTTGAAATACGCGACCCAGTAGCCCTGCATGGCGCCGATCAGCCCGCCGACCACCAGGCAGACCAGCGTCGCGATGAACGGATCCAGATGGTAGCGCACGATCAGCACCGCCGCGACCGCGCCGATGAACCCGGCGACCGAACCGACCGAGAGATCGATGTGTCCGGTCACGATCACCATCAGCATGCCGAGCGCCATGATGACGATGTAGCTGTTCTGCAACACGAGATTGGTCAGGTTGAGCGGCCGCAGCAGCGTGCCGTCCGTCATGATCTCGAAGAAGATCATGATCGCGAACAAGGACAACACCATGCCGAATTCGCGTAGGTGGCTCTTCAGCAGCGCGAGGCCGTGCCGTTCCCCGCCGATAACCGCTTCGCTCATAGCTCGGTCCCCGCCGTTTCGAGGCTGCGCTCGGCGGCGAGCGTCTCGCCCCCGTGCGAAGCGGCGTGCCGCATGATCGCTCGCATGATGCCCTCCTGGGTCGCCTCGCTGCCCGCGAACTCGCCGACGAACTCGCCCTCGTTCATCACGCAGATGCGGTCGCACATGCCGAGCAGCTCCGGCATTTCCGACGAGATCATGACGACGCCCTTGCCGGCGTCGGCAAGCTGGTTGATCAGCACGTAGATTTCGTATTTGGCGCCGACATCGATCCCGCGCGTCGGTTCATCGAGGATCAGCACCTGCGGATCGGTGAACAGCCATTTCGACAACACGACCTTCTGCTGGTTGCCGCCCGACAGCTTGCCCACTTCCTGATAGACGCTGGAGGAGCGGATGCGCATCTTGCCGCGATACTCGTTGGCGACCCTGAGTTCCTTGGCGTCGTCGATCACCTTGCGGGCGGCGATGCCGTCCAGATTGGCGAGCGAGACGTTGTGGCAAATGTCGTCCGCGAGCAGCAGGCCGAGACCCTTGCGATCCTCCGTCACATAGGCGAGGCCGGAGTCGATCGCACGCCGCACCGTCGAAAGATCGACCGCCTTGCCCCCGAGCGTCGCGGTGCCGGACATTTTCTTGCCCCAGGACTCGCCGAACACACTCATCGCGAATTCGGTGCGGCCCGCGCCCATCAGCCCGGCGATACCGACGATCTCGCCCCGCCGCACGTGAAACGACACGTTGCGGATGGTGTCGCGGTCGGTATGCACGGGGTGGCGCACCGACCAGTTGCCGACCGAGAAGATCTCCTCGCCGATCTGCGGCTCGCGCTTCGGGTAGCGGTGCTCCATGTCGCGGTCGACCATCTTGCGGATGATCCGCTCCTCCTCGACCGGACCCTCCCGGCAGTCGAGCGTATCGACGGTGCGGCCGTCCCGCAGCACCGTAATGCGGTCGGCGACCCGCGACACCTCATTCAGCTTGTGCGAAATCAGGATGGAGGACAGGCCCTGCGCCTTGAACTCCAGCAACAGGTCGAGCAGCGCCGCGCTGTCCTTTTCGTTGAGGCTCGCGGTCGGCTCGTCCAGGATCAGCAACCGCACTTCCTTCGACAGCGCCTTGGCGATCTCGACCAATTGCTGCTTGCCGATGCCGAGACTGGTCACCGTCGTATCCGGCAATTCGTCGAGACCGACCTTGGCCAGCAACTCCCGGGTGCGGCGGTAGACGGTGCCGCGATCGATCACGCCGAGGCGGGCGGGCGGGCTCGCCAGGAAGATGTTCTCGGCGATCGACAGCAGCGGGATCAGCGCCAGTTCCTGATGGATGATGATGATCCCGAGCGCCTCGGAAGAGGTGATGTCGGCGAAGCGACGCTCGGCGCCGTCATAGATGATCTGCCCCTCGTAGCTGCCATGCGGATAAACACCGCTCAGCACCTTCATGAGCGTCGACTTGCCCGCCCCGTTCTCGCCCACGAGCGCGTGGATCTCCCCCTTCTCGACGGTGAAGCTGACATCCTGCAAGGCCCGCACGGGGCCGAAGCTCTTGCCGATGCCCCGCATTTCGAGAAGCGTGGTCATGCTGTCACCCGTACCTCACGCGCCGCTCGCACGGCCGACGATCACTGGATCTGCGACTTCTTGTAGTAGCCGCTGCCCACCAGAAGCTCGTCCCAGTTGGTCTTGTCGACCACCACCGGCTCCAGCAGGTAGGACGGCACGACCTTGACGCCGTTGTTGTACGTCTTGGTGTCGTTCACCGGCACTTCCTTGCCGGCCAGCATGGCGTCGACCATGTCGGCGGTCACCTGCGCCAGCTTCCGTGTGTCCTTGAACACCGTGGAATACTGCTCGCCGACCAGGATCGACTTCACGGACGGCACTTCCGCGTCCTGGCCGCTGACATACGGCATCTTCATGTCGCCGCTGCCATAGCCGACGCCCTTCAGCGACGAGATGATGCCGATCGAAAGCCCGTCATAGGGCGACAGCACGGCGTCCACCCGCTTGTTCGTGTAGTAGGCGCTGAGCAGGTTATCCATCCGGGCCTGGGCGGTCGCGCCGTCCCAGCGCAGGATCGCCACCTTGTCCATGCCGGTCTGCCCGCTCTGCACCTTGAGCTTGCCGCTGTCGATATACGGCTGCAAAACGGACATCGCGCCGTTGTAGAAGAAATAGGCGTTGTTGTCGTCGGGCGAGCCGCCGAACAACTCGATGTTGAACGGCCCTTTGGCGTCCGGCAGGCCGAGCGCCTTCACGATCGAAGTCGCCTGCAACACGCCCACCTTATAGTTGTCGAACGTCGCGTAATAATCGACATTCGGGGTATCGCGGATCAGGCGATCATAGGCGATCACCTTCACGCCCTTGCCGTGCGCCTGCGCCAGCACGTCCGATAGCGTGGTGCCGTCGATCGCCGCGATCACCAGCACCTTGGCGCCCGTGGTCACCATGTTCTCGATGTTCGAGAGCTGGTTCGGAATATCGTCTTCCGCGTATTGCAGGTCGGTGTTGTAGCCGCGCTCCTTCAGGAGCTTGACCATGTTGTTGCCGTCGTCGATCCAGCGCGCGGAGGATTTGGTCGGCATGGCGATGCCGATCGTGCCCTTGCCCTGGGCGAATACCGGGTTCGCCACCATGGCGGCGAGAGCCAGCGCGAGGGCCGGCAGCACCAAACGTCTCATCGGTCGTTTCTCCCTGTCGTTCGGATGGTCGACGGCCGCTTCATGCACCGTCCCCGTTCATTATTGCGCCCATCGTAGCACAAGCGGATCGGTCCGCCGGGCGATTTCGATCAGCCCGGCCCGCGTCGCCTCGTGCAACGGCAGCACGGGATGACGCGTCATCTCCGAGCGGATGACGCCGCCCTCATGCATCAGCACCTTGGCCGCGATCAAGCCGCATTGCCGGTTTTCGTAATTGATGAGCGGCAGCCAGCGCGCATAGGCCGCGGCCGCCGCCTCCCGGTCCCCCGCCCGGTGCGGGTCGACGATCGTGCGGATGCCGTCCGGGTAGCCGGCCCCGGTCATCGCGCCGGTCGCGCCCGCGTCGAGATCGGCCATCAGGGTGATGCCTTCCTCGCCGTCCCACGGCCCGATAATGGCCTCGCCGCCCTCCGCGATCAGCGCCCGCAGCTTGTTCGCCGCCTGCGGCACCTCGATCTTGAAGTAGGAGATGTTCGGGATCTCGCGCGCCAGCCGCGCAAGCAGTGGCACGGAGAGCGCCGTCCCCGCCACCGGCGCGTCCTGGATCATCACCGGGATGGAGATGGCGTCCGAGACCCGGCGGAAGAAGTCGAAAAGCCCCAGCTCCGGAACCCGGATGGTAGCGCCGTGATAGGGCGGCATCACCATCACCATCGCCGCCCCCGCCGCTTGCGCCCGCCGCGAGCGTTCGGCGCAGATCTGCGAGCCGAAATGGGTGGTGGTGACGATCACCGGGACCCGACCCGCGACATGGTCGAGCACGCACCCCATCACGCGCTCGCGCTCGTCATCCGTCAGCACGAACTGCTCGGACCAGTTGGCGAGGATGCAGATGCCGTCGGAACCGGCCTCGATCATGAAGTCGGTGCAGCGCTTCTGGCCCTCGAGATCGAGTTCGCCCCGATCGTCAAAGACGGTCGGCGCGACGGGAAACACGCCGCGATAGGTCGATGCCATCTGCCACCCCCCAAGCCCCGGCCGGGTCGTGCCCGGCGCGTACGCAGTAGACATGCGGGCGGCCGGGGGAACAAGAGACCGGGAATCGAGGGTCCGCCCGCTGCTGCACCGCAACGGGCGCCCCCCGCCGCCGCGCGCGGCCCCGATTGCCGAGCGAAACGGCAGCGAACCGATGACAAACCGGCCCGACGCCCTTATGCCTTCGGGCGCTCGCCGAAACAGCAATAGGGACAATGTGAATGAAACCGAAAGCGACCGGGCTCGTCTGCGCCGTCGTCCTGGCCGGCATCGCCGGCTGCTCGCAAACGCCCCCCGTGCCGCCGCCAACCGTGACCACGGCGCAGATCCAGGCGCCGAACACGGCTGGCGACGCCGCCCTGCTGACAGCGACGGCGCGCGTCGTTGCCGTCGATCACGCCAATCGCACCGTGCGCCTGCGCGGGCCGCGTAACCGGTCCTTCACTGTCGCCGTCGGTCCCGAGGTGCAGAACTTCGACGCCGTGCAGGTGGGCGATACCGTGACCGTGCACTATTACGAATCGGTCGCGTACACGCTCCGCAAGCCCGGCGCGACGCCGCGCGAGGATAGCGTCACGGAAGGTCTGGCGACCGCGGAACCGGGCACGCTGCCCGGCGGCATCGCGGCAAGGCGCATCAGGGTCACCGGCCTCGTCACCGGCATCGACATGAGCGCGCATACGCTCGATATCGTCGATCCGAATGGCGGCGGCGTGCAAACGATCCACGTCACCAATCCGGAGCGGCAACGCGACATGGAGGCGGTGCAGGTCGGCGACACCATCACGGCGACGATCACGCAAGCGCTGGCGATCTCCGTGGAGCGGACGGCGACGGCGCCCCAGCGCGGACGCCGCAAGCACAGCCGCGCCTGACCGACGGGGCGGCGGCACGGGCATCCCTCGTCAGCCGCCGCCTCACCCGGCCCGGCCTGCCCCCGAGATGTGGCTCGGGCGCCCGCCAAACAGCAGCGGCCCGCCGGAACGGCCCGTGCCGGCCGCGCGTAGAAGGAACGGACGTGCCGCAGCGGCCAGTCCCGCACGTGGATGAGGGCCGGTTATGGCTGCCATTGAACAGATCACCGCCGACGCCTTCACGATTCCGACCGACGCACCGGAAGCGGACGGCACGTTCGCCTGGTCGGCGACAACGCTGGTGGTCGTCGAAGTGCGGGGCGGCGGCGAGACCGGCCTCGGCTACACCTACACGAGCGGCACGGCGGCGAAACTCATCGCGACGGCACTGGCGGACTGCGTGCGCGGACGGGACGCAACCGACCCGCCGGGTGCGTGGCGCGCCATGCAGCGCGCGGTGCGCAACATCGGCCGGGAAGGGATCGCCGCGACCGCCATCTCCGCCGTCGACGTCGCGCTCTGGGATCTGAAAGCCAAGCTGCTCGGCCAGCCGCTCGCGCCGCTGCTGGGGCGCTACCGCGAGGAAGTGCCGATCTACGGCAGCGGCGGCTTTACGACCTATAGCGACGAACAGCT
Organism: Acetobacteraceae bacterium; assembly: GCA_019241425.1. Classification (GTDB taxonomy): domain Bacteria; phylum Pseudomonadota; class Alphaproteobacteria; order Acetobacterales; family Acetobacteraceae; genus JAFAXA01. The sequence goes on from JAFAXA010000182.1 coordinate 11,412, forward strand.
CGCGTCCCAGCTCGGCGGCTGGGTGGAGCGCGACGGCTGCCGGTTCGTGAAAATGAAAGTCGGCACCGATCCCGGTCGCGATCCGCATCGGGTCGCGGTCGCCAAACGCGCGATCGGCGATCGCGCGCTGTTCGTTGACGCCAACGGCGCGTTTTCCCGCCGCGAAGCGCTCGGTTTCGCGCAACTGTTTGCGGCCGAGCAGGATGTGCGCTGGTTCGAGGAGCCGGTGTCGTCCGACGATCTCGACGGTTTGCGCTGGCTGCGCGACCGCGCGCCGTCGCGCATGGAGATCGCCGCCGGCGAATACGGCTACACCCTCGATTACATCCGCCGCATGCTCGAGGCGGGCGCGGTCGACGTACAACAGGCCGACGCGTCGCGCTGCGGCGGCGTCACCGGATTCCTGCAAGCGGGCGCGTTGTGCGAAGCGTTCGGTATCGATTTATCGGGCCATTGCGCCCCCGCGCTGCATCTGCACGCGGCCTGCGCGGTGCCGCGCTTTCGCCATCTCGAATGGTTTCACGACCACGTGCGGATCGAAGCCATGCTGTTCGACGGCGCACCGGTGCCGTCGAACGGGGTGATTCGTCCCGACCTGTCCCGACCGGGCCTCGGCCTCGCCTTCAAGCGGCAAGACGCCGAAAGGTACCGCGCATGACCCGGCTCTCGTTTCGCGACCGGCATGGGTTGCGGGCGATCGCGTCCGACCTCGCGGCTCTGGAACGGCGGCTGTCGGTGGCGATCGATCCGGGCGCGGCGGCGCCTCGTGTCGGCCATGCGGCAGCGGTGCGGGCAGCGCGCCGGCTGAACCGCGCGGCGGGCATTCTCGCGACGTCGGTGCTGCTCGATAGCGGTATCGAGCATTATCGCGGATCGTTTCACAACCGGGTGATGTACACGCCGCTCGCCGTGTCGGCGCTGGCATTCGGCGTCAGCCTGCACGGCACGGCGGATGCGCGACCGTTCGCGCACACATTCCGCGACGCAGTCTACGCGCTGACGGCGGCGACCGGCATCGCCGGCACGGGCTTTCACGCCTACAACGTGGTCAAGCGGGCGGGCGGTTTTTCCTGGGCAAACCTGTTCTACGGCGCGCCGCTCGGAGCGCCGCTGGCGATCCTGCTGTCCGGTCTGCTCGGCGTCTATTCGGAGCGGGTGCGGCAAAGCCGCGGCCGGTCGCGCCGCGTGTTCGGGCTGCCGGCCGGGCGCGCGCTCGCCGGGCTGACGAGCGCCGGGCTGCTCGGCACGTCCGGCGAAGCGGGGCTGTTGCATTTCCGGGGCGCGTTCCACAACCCGTTCATGTTCGCGCCGGTGACGGTGCCGCCCGTCGCCGCCTTGCTGATGGCCGAGGCGGCGCTCGGCAAGCCGGGGCGCGATCGCTGGCTGACCCGCTGGTGGCTACGGCTGACGACGCTGCTCGGCTTCGCGGGCGTCGGCTTCCACGCCTATGGCGTGTCGCGCAACATGGGCGGCTGGCGCAATTGGCGACAGAACCTGCTGAACGGCCCGCCGCTGCCCGCGCCGCCGAGCTTCACCGGCCTCGCCCTGGCCGGCCTCGCCGCGATGGGGCTGATGGACGACCACCCGGATGCGTAAGGGCGATTCCGACCGGGTGGATTAGCGACTTATGGCGGAAGCAGCGCGTCAACCAGGGCCTCGATCTCGGCCGCCACACCGTCGGCCGCGAGCGCGTCGCGGACAGCGCGGCGCTTTCCGACGAAATGCTGCGCGTCGGCGAGCGGCACGGAACGCGCAACTGCTTCGGCGCGGACGGACGCGGCTGCAAGGTCGCGATGGATTGCGTCCGTGTCGTCGTATTCGGGAATCGGCAAGGTCCACGCGAGATTGTCGAGGTCTCGTCTCGTACCCGCTTCTCCGATACCCTGCAGATCGGAGATTCTGCCGACCACCACCTCACTGTTGAGAATTGCCACGAGGTAGCCCGCTTCCGAAGTCGACCGTACGCTGCCCCAATACGCTTTATGATCGACGATTGCATCGCTTGCAACTAGCGTCGCGGCGCTCAGCCGAGTGCCCGCCTTCGTGTAGAGCACGCGAGAGACCTCGGTCGAACCGGACTGGCGGGATAGTTTCCGCATATGATCTATCTGCGCGGTCAGGGTCATGCGTGGGCGACCATCCTTCGTCTTCTTCGCGTGATCCGCCCACTTCGCCTCGATATCAGCCAGCCACGCGGCGAGATGACGCTGGCCGGCCGCTCGCGCACCGGCAGCGTCCAGCACGGCGGCACCGTCGAGCGGGATGACCGCTGTCACCGACTCCAACATTCGGAACGGGGCGATACTTTCGCCGAGAACCAGTTGCCGCAGATACTCCGCTTCCACCGGCCCGCGCGGCGGTTCCACGGTCGTCCAGGGATGCTTGTCGAGCCGCCCCGCCCGGCCTTGCATGATCGGAGCGTGCGCGGACCGTCCCAGCCTGCTGGAAGGCGCTGGATCCACGATGAAGAACCGGCGGGGCACAACAGTCGCGCCCTGACGAAACCGGGCGCGATACGGCGACACGCCGATCAGGTCTCTCGCTCGAGGCCAGACAGCACGGCTATGACTCAGCGCCCGGCGCGCCTCCGCTTCGTCCGCGTCCCGCCGGCTGAGTCGCCCTTCCCAGCGATCGATCTCCGTCGGATGCGGGCCAGCCATCTGCCGGACGCCGAACAGCACGCAGGTGCTCGTCCTGCTGCTGCCCGACTGCGCCCCGAAGATCGGCCAGACCCGCTCCAAGGCCCATGCACTGGTCAAGTGCACCTGTGTCTTGCCCATCCGGCCCGCACGGAGGTTGGCAAACACCGGCGCATTCAATACGGCGAAGGGAAGGACGAAGGCGATCCGTCCGTCCCGCTTCAAATACTGTTCCGCCCCGCGCGCCCAGAACAGCGCGCAAACGTCCTGCTGCGTTGCCAAATGGCCGCCGACCCACAGATCGTAACTGAGTAGCGCCTCTCGCAAGCGGTCCTTCATGTCCGAACTGAGATGGCGATAAACCGTCCATGGCGGATTGCCTACCAGGACATCGGCTTGCTGCTCGTCACGTGACAGCCAAACCGGACGCGCGAGATTGCGAAGCACGAATGTCCAGATGCCGTTACGACCCGCACGGTAGAGCGTCTGAAGTTGGGCGAAAGTCTCAGCCAAGCTTTCCGCATCGGCCGCAGAAACGCCTTCAATGCGCCGGAGCGCCTTGGCTACGTCGTCGCGGGTGGCGTTATCCGCGAGGCCCCGGTTCAATTCGTCAAGCCCGGCTTCAAAAATCGCCTGACTTTCGGCAAAACCGAGCGGAATCCGCAGCGGTTTGGTTTCCCCCGGCACATTGATCGCAACTTCAGCACGGTCAACAAAACGCCGCAGGTTCCATTGCATCGCATCGCCGAGGAACACCGGCACCGTAAGCTTCGCCTTCCGTCCGGCCAACAATCGTCCCAGCGCCAGCAACCACGTGACGCGCGCGAGCGTCAACGCGACGGGATGCACGTCCATGCCGCGCACCCTCTCTGCGCAACACTGAACGACGCGCTCCTCGCTCCAACCGGCGGCCTGCCCGGCGGCCACAATCCGACGCAAGGCATGAAACAAAAACGTTCCCGAACCGCAGGCCGGATCGAGAACACGTTGCTCAAGCGGCTCGTTCACCGCTTCGGCAACTACGCGGCCAGCCAGCCAGTCCGGGGTGTAGTATCCGCCGAAATCGTGCCGCTCGTCGGGATCGACCAAGCTTTCGTAAAGCACCTTCAGCACATCTGTCTCGACGTCGATCAATTTGAAGCGCGCCGTTTGCGCGGACACTTGCCGAACGAGATCCGCTCCCGCTGCTAGTTTGAGCGGTCAGTCGAAGAAATCCGCCTCGACGGCGCCCATATCTCACGATTGTTGTGAAGACGATTGCCGCGCGGGTTCTCAATTTGCCGGTCAACGATCCCGAGCGGCTGCTATCCGGACGGGTCTTTGCCGACGAGGAAATCATATGTGTGCTGGAGAAACAGCGAATCCTTCCCTACACTCTCTCCGTATGTCTCGCGCAGCAATCCATCCCACAGTTCGCGCTTGAGCCGCACCTCCGGGTCGTCCTGCAATGCCGGCCACAGCGCCTCAAGTGTGAGCCGGCTGCGATTGAAGGTCAGGCTCGGCCGTCCGAACGCCTGCTTAATGGCATCAGCATCCGGCGGCAGATCCTCCCTGTCGGACAGCACGAGTTCCAGCCACGCGAGCAGCTCGTTTGGCCGCTCCGCATCCGTCGCGTAGCGCTTCAGCTCAGTGAGCCTGTCGTCTACCAACTGATACGCGATGAACACTGCCCCGTCTGTCGCGATGCCGGTGACCGGCCGATGGCTGCGAGATCGGCGCGCGGCATCGCGCAGATAATCCGGCATACGCGCTTGGACGTCCGGTTCTTCGCGCCGTAGGTCCGACTTCAGCTCGATAACGGTGGCGCCCCACATCGTATCGATGCGGCCGCTTTTGTTCAGGAGGTAAACCTCGTGGGCAATCTCGCTATGGGCGGCGCCGAACGCCTCTCGCAACAATTCGGTGACGTGGCCGCGCAGCGCTTCATGCCGGGGGCGGCCAGCCATGGCGCGGACGAGTTCAGGGAGTTTGTCGCGGCGCCAAGTCACGGTTGCATCATCTTCCCGCCGCCGATTCGCGCAAAGGCTGTCCCGACTCGCGGGCCTCTGCTAACGGGTCCGTATCGTGACCGCACATCCTTCCCAGCCCAACCTGTTCGACGCCGATCGGCCGCCCGCGGTTCCCGAAGCCGCCTCCGCCCGCGCCAGGATGCGCGAGATGATCGAGCGGCTGAAGGTCGCGCCCGCTCCGCCCTGGAAGGACGACGCGGGAGTAATTTTGGACGACGGCGCGTTTCGGCGCGCGATGCGGCTGGTTCCGACCGAAGAGGCGCAGGCATCCTGGGCTGAATTCGACGCGGAGATGGAGCGGCTTTATGCAATCTGGATCCGCTCCCGAGCCGGCCCTCAACCGTAAGCTTCGGGAGGGCGCGGCCTCTCGCGCTTGCTAGCTTCGCGTGGGACTGGCCCGCCCGGTAACGGCACGCGTCGAGAGTTCAACCCACGGCGGTACGCCAAAACCCGAATAACGCTCTTAAAGACCCCGACCCGATCCTATAAGAGACAAGTCCGGCAGCGATGACAATTGGACGGAACCGGCGCTGCCAGCGCGAGCTTTTGGCGGCGGCCGAAAGAGAACCGGCCCGAACGAATAACGGCAGGGAGGCGCAATGCCCGCTTACATCATCGTCGACATGGACGTGACCGACCCGGCGCTGCTGGAAGAATACAAGAAGCTTACCCCGGCAACGATCGCGCGATATGGCGGCCGCTTCCTCGTGCGCGGCGGCGCGTTCGAAACGCTGGAAGGCGACTGGCACCCGAAACGGCTCGTGGTCCTGGAGTTCCCAAGCGTTGATCGTGCCAAGGCCTGGGTGAACTCGGCCGAATACGCGCCCGCCCGGGCGCTGCGCCAGCGCGCGTCCAACACCAACCTCGTCGTTGTCGACGGCGTGCCGCCCGGGTAAACGGCGTCGGCACGGTTTCAACAATCATAGAAACGAACGCAGGAGGAGCCAACCATGCGTCTTGCCAATAAAACCGCCATCGTCACCGGCGCGGGCGGCGGCTTCGGCGAAGGAATCGCCCAGCGCTTCGCCGCGGAAGGCGCGAAGGTCGCGGTGGTCGACCTGCGCGGCGACGCGGCCGAACGGGTCGCCGCCGCGATCGGCGCGTCCGCAATCGCGATCACCGCCGATGTCGGCGACGCCGGCGACGTCGAACGCGTCGTCCGCA
>JAFAXA010000216.1 GCA_019241425.1 Acetobacteraceae bacterium
CCATCCGGCGAGCCTCGGCGGCACGGATGCGGCGGCGCAGGCGACGGTTCTCGACTTCTACGACCCGGACCGCTCGACGCCGCTGCTCAAGGGTGGCGAGCCCGCCGATCGCCAAACGCTTCTCGCGGCGTTCGCGGCGTTGCGGCCGGCGCTTGCCGAACAGCATGGCGAGGGATTGCGGATCCTTTCGGGCGCGGTCGCATCGCCGACGCTCGGCACGGCGATCGACGCCGTCCTCGCCCGCTATCCCAGCGCGCGCTGGCACCAGAGCGATGCCGTGTCCCGCGACAATGTGCGGCCCGGCGCGGCGCTGGCCTATGGACGGCCGGTCGATGTGCTGCCCCGGGCCGGCGCGGCCAATGTGATCCTCGGGCTAGACAGCGATCTCATCAGCTCGGCGCCCGGTCATGTGCGGCACGCACGCGAGTTTGCGTCGCGCCGCAATCCGACCCGCGCCCAGATGAGCCGCGTTTATGCGATAGAGCCGACGCCCGGGCTGCTCGGCGCTGCCGCCGATCACCGTTTCCTTGCGAGCGCGGCCGAGTTGGAGCGGATCGCGGCCGTTCTCGGTGCTGCGCTGCTGCGCAACGAAGCGCCGCCGGGCGACGCGCCGCCGTGGCTCGCGCCGGTGATCGCCGATTTGCGTGCGCAGCACGGGCACGCGCTGATCCATGCCGGGCCGGACCTATCGGCGGAGGCGCAGGCGCTCGTTCTTGCGATGAACGAATCGCTCGGCGCGCGCGGCACGACGCTCGATGTGGTCGAGAGCGCTTGGTATCGCCCGCCCGGCGAGGCGGACGGCATGGCGGGATTGCTCGCCGACATGCAGGCGGGCCGGGTTTCGGCGCTGGTGATCCTCGGCGGCAATCCCGCCTACACCGAACCCGGTTTTGCCGACGCGCTCGGCCGCGTGACGCTCAGCATGCATCTGGCGCCCGCGCTCGACGAGACCGGCGCGCGCGCGACCTGGTTCGTGCCGGAAGCGCATGAGTTCGAGGCCTGGGGCGACGTGCGCGCCTATGACGGCACGGCCACCATCCGCCAGCCGATGGCGCTGCCGCTCTATGGCGGCTGGTCGGCGATCGAGCTGTTGTCGCTGCTCACGGCGACCGATGTGACGTTGCCGCTCGAAGCGCTGCGCAAGCAATGGCCGGGCAGCGACGATGCGTGGCGCGAGGCGCTGGCGACAGGAGTGGTTTCCGATACCGCCAGCAAGCGCGCCGATGTCACGCTGCGGAGCGACGCCGGAACCATTGCCGTGCCCGCGCCCCCGGGCGCTCCGATCGAATTGCTGATCCGGCCGGACCCGCATCTGTGGGATGGGCGGCACGCAAACAACGCCTGGCTGCAGGAATTGCCGCGCCCGCTCACCAAGCTGACCTGGGACAACCCGTTGCTCGTCTCGCCGGCGCTCGCCCGCGATCACGGCCTCGCCAATGGCGACGAGGTGGAAGTGGCCCGCGGCGGCAACACGCTGCGCGTGCCGGTCTGGATCATGCCGGGACAGGCCGCATCAACGGCGGTCGGCCTGCTCGGTTTCGGCCGCCGCGTCGTGGGCGAAGTCGGGCGCGGCGCCGGCTACGATTTCTACCCGCTGCGAGACACGGGCGCCGCCGTGACGCTGACCAGAACCGGCCGCACCGTTCCGATCGCCTGCACCGACCACCATAACCCGCTCGACGTGCCGCCGGACACGATAGCACCGATTGTGCGGCACGCGACCTTGGCAGCCTTCGAGCGCAAGCCCGATCTGCTGCAGGAAAAGGAAACCTATCCCTCCTTGTACCGGCGGCTGCCGGGCGGGACGGTGGCGTGGGGGATGAGCGTCGATCTCAACGCCTGCATCGGCTGCAACGCCTGCGTTGTCGCTTGCACCGCCGAGAACAACGTGCCGGTGGTCGGCAAGGAGGAGGTGCTGCGGCAGCGGGAGATGCATTGGCTGCGCATCGACCGCTACTGGGAAGGCGACGCTGACGATCCGCGCCCCTTCTTTCAGCCGATGCTGTGCCAGCATTGCGAGCAGGCGCCCTGCGAGGTCGTGTGTCCGGTCGGCGCGACGGTGCACGACGAAGAAGGGCTGAACGTCATGGTGTACAACCGCTGCGTCGGCACGCGCTTCTGTTCCAACAACTGCCCCTATAAGGTTCGCCGCTTCAACTACCTCGCCTATGCGGACACTGAGCATCGTCCGCCGCTCGCGCGCAACAATGATGTCAGCGTCCGCTCGCGTGGCGTCATGGAGAAGTGCAATTTCTGCCTGCAACGGATCGCCGAGGCGCGCATCGCCCATGATCGCGACGGCACGCCTCAGACAGTGGTGACGGCGTGTCAGGCCGCCTGCCCGACCCGCGCCTTCAGTTTCGGCGACATCAACCAGGCGGATAGCGAAGTGGTCGCGCGCAAGAAGAGCCCGCTCGACTACGCGCTGCTCGCCGAGCGCAACACTCATCCACGCCTGACCTACGAGGGGCGCATCATCAACAGCAACCCGGATTTGCAGGGGTGAGCGACGATGTCGTGCTCGGTCACCCGACGCCGGCGGCCGTCACCGACCGCATCTGCGGCATCGTGCTGCACGAGCGGGTCGGGCTTTGGTGGTGGATCGCGCTGGCGGCGTCGAGCGCCCTGCTGGGGCTCGGCGTCGTTTCGGTTGGATGGCTGTTCTGGAAGGGCGTCGGCGTTTGGGGGATCGACTGGCCAGTCGTCTGGGGGTTCGCGATCATCAATTACGTGTGGTGGATCGCGATCGCCTCGGGCGGCACCTTCATCTCCGCGTTGTTTTTCCTGGTGCGCGTCGATTGGCGCACCTCGATCAACCGCATCGCCGAGACGATGATGCTGTGCGCCGCCGCCAGCGCCGGCATCTATCCGATCCTGCATCTCGGGCGGCCGTGGTTCTTCTATTGGCTGTTCCCATACCCGAACACGATGACGCTCTGGCCGCAATTCCGCAGCCCGCTGCTCTGGGACTTCATGGCGCTGCTCACCTATGTCGTCGCCTCCGTCCTGTTCTGGTATTTCGGCCTGCTGCCGGATCTCGCCGCGATGCGTGACCGGGCGCGTGGCCGGGGCGCGCAGATGTTCTACGGCGTGCTGGCGTTCGGCTTCCGAGGCACCGGTGGCCAATGGCGGCACTACAAGGCGGCGTACGGCATCATGGCCGCGCTGATGGCGCCGCTGGTCGTGTCCGTGCACAGCGTGGTCGGTCTCGACTTCGCGGGCGGCGAGACGACCGGCTGGCATTCGACGCAGTTTCCGCCGTTCTTCGTGTTCGGCGCGCTACTGTCCGGCTTCGCGACGGTGATCCTGCTCGTGATCCCGATGCGCCACTACTTCAGCTTGCAGACCTACATCACCGAGCGGCATTTCGACGCGCTGGGCAAGCTGATGGTCGTGAGCAGCCTGTGCATGGCTTACGCCTACATCATGGATGTGTTCACGACATTCTACGGACCGGACCCGGCCGACAAGACGATGTTCGTCGCGCGCATGTTCGGACGCTACGCGTTCGTCTACTGGTCGACGATCCTGTTCAACGTGCTGCTGCCGCAATTGCTGTGGGTACGGCGGCTGCGCCTCAATCAACCGGTTCTGATCCTGGTATGCCTCGGCGCCATCGTCGGCATGTGGTTCGAGCGAGTGGAGATCGTCGTCACCAGCCTGCACCGCACCACCCTGCCCTCCGCCTGGGGCGACTACTGGCCGACCTTCTGGGACTGGGCGCTGATGGCCGGTACGATCGGCCTGTTCCTGACCATGTTTCTGCTGCTGATCCGCATCGTGCCGACCATGTCGATCGCCGAGATGCGCGAACTCGTGCGGAAGCGGGAAGCATGATCGTTGCCGGATTCGGCAGCGCGGAGGCGCTGCGGCGGGCGGTCGCTTCGCTGGCGCCGGAAGGCGCCCGGGTGGAGACCTTCACACCCGATGATCTCGACGAAGCAACCGAACCGACCAAATCGTCTGCCGTGCCGATCATCATGCTTGGGGCTGGCCTGCTCGGGGGTTTCGGCTTTTTCGCGCTGCAAGCGTACGGAACCATGTCGGGTTATCCGATCAATGTCGGCGGCCGGCCGGATTTTTCGTGGCCTCCCTTCATCGTCAATGCCTTCGAATTCGGCGTACTCTGTGCGATCGGCGCCGGCTTCCTCGGCTTTTTCGCCATCAACCGGATGCCGAAGCTGTTCATCGCCGAGGATGCGTGCGACGAGCTGCGCGAAGCCAGCCGGGATGGCTGGTTCTTGTCGGTGCGCGGTGGCGATCCCAAGCGGGTGCGGGCGCTGCTCGATAGCGTTGGCCCGATCGCCTTGAAGGAATGGCCGGAGTGAGGCGGGCGATGCTCCTCGCCGCTGCGTTCGCCGCGCTGCTGCTCGCGGGTTGCGACGACATGACGGATCAGCGGAAGGACAATCCGTACCGGGTGTCGCGCGGCGACCCCGCGCCGCTGCCGTTCGGCGCGGTGCCGTTCGGCGACAAGCGCACGCCGCCGCCGCCGGTGACACTCGCCCTTCTGCAACGCGGGCAGTCGCGGTTCCGCGCCTTCTGCACGCCGTGCCATTCGGAACTCGGCGATGGGCATGGCATGGTCGTGCAGCGCGGCTTCTCGCCGCCCCCGGACTACAACAGCGAGGCGTTGCGGCAGGCGCCGACCGAGCATTTCTTCGATGTCATTACCAACGGGCACGGCGCGATGTACTCGTTCGCGCAACGCGTGCCGCCGAACGACCGCTGGGCCATCGCCGCCTATATCCGGGCACTTCAGCGCAGCGAAAGCGCGACCGTCGCCGAGCTGAGCGGACCCGAACGCGCCGCCCTCGATGCCGGCCGGCCGGGACCGGATAGCGAGTTCGGCGCCGGTTCCGCGCCTTGGGCGGCTCCGGGCCTCGGCGCGCCGTGACCCGGCGCGAACGCATGGCCTGGGCGCTCGGTGTTGTCGGGGTCGCGGTCTCCGGGTTGGGCGCGTTCCTCCATGCGCGCGCGTTCTATTTCGGCTGGCTCGCCGCGCTGTCGGTGTGGATCGGCTGGCCGCTCGGCAGCCTGTCCTTGCTGCTCATCCACCGGCTGACCGGCGGACGTTGGGGCGACGCACTGCGCCCCTATTTGCGCGCCGGCACGGCGACGCTGCCGTTGCTGCTGCCCGCCATCTTGCCGGTGCTGATCGGATTGCCCGTGCTTTATGCCTGGGCGCGGCCGGAGCAGGCCCCGCATCTCGCGAACTCTTTCTATCTCAACGTTCCGTTTTTCCTCGGACGCGGCGCTGCGTATCTAATACTGTGGCTCGGCCTTGCGGCGTTCGCGCTGTTCACATCGCCCGCCAATACGCGCGTCGCCGCGATCGGGCTGCCGCTGCTGGCGCTCACGTTCACCTTCGCGATCATCGATCTCACGATGTCGCTCGATCCGGCGTTCAACTCCAGCGTCTACGGCATGCTCCAGGGCGCCGGCGCCGTGCTGTTTGCATTGTCGCTTGCCGTGGTTCCGGCGGCCTGGACCGCGAAGCGGGACGCCGTCGCCGATCTCGGCAAACTGCTGCTCGCGCTTGTGGTTTTGTGGGCCTATCTCGACTTCATGCAGTTCCTGATCGTCTGGGAATCCAATCTGTCGCACGATGCCGGCTGGTATCAGGCGCGGATGTCGGGGGGTTGGGCTTGGGCGTTCACCGCGCAAGCCGCGTTTCATTTCGCGCTTCCGTTCGGTCTGCTGATCGTGCCTGGAATCCAGCGCAACCGGGCGGCGATGGCGGCGATCGCCGTCCTGCTCGCTTTCATGGCGGCCTTGCGCGGCTGGTGGACGGTGCTTCCCGCCGGACAACGGCCGGTCGGCTGGATCGAGCTTGCCTGCATGTGTGGCATGCTCGGCTGCGGCGCCGGTCTCGCCGCCTCGCTCGGGCGGACCCAGCTTGTGCAGCGCCATGTCTGACTACGCCGAGCATCCCGAACTGCCGCAGGCGGAGCACGAGCGCACGGATGTGCCGCCGCGCTGGATTGCGCTCGGTCTCGCCTGCGTCGGGCTGACCGTAGTGCTCAGCGGCGCCCTGCTGGTCTGGCTTTATCCGCAATCGCTCCGCGATCAGATCATCCGCGGATCGGTGCCGTCCTATCCGGCCCCGGCATCGCAGCCGGACCCGCGCGCCGACATGCAGGCATTCTTCCGCGACCAGATGCGGCGGCTGAATGGGGTGTGGTGGGTGGATCGCACGGCCGGCCGCGTCCACATACCGATCGGCGAGGCCATGCGCATCGTCGCGCGGGAAGGAATCGCCGACTGGCCGAAACAGCCGGTCGATGCCGCCCCGGGTGACAGGACTCTCCGCGACGGCACGCCGCGCGCGGCCGAAACCGAAGCAGGCAAGCCGCGGAACGTGCAGGTCGACGACGCCCTGCCCGAGACGGGGCGATCGCGATGAACCTGCGCCTGCCGCAAGCGTCGGCCCACGCGCCGCAAACCGACGCGCTCATCCTGAGCCTGCTGGTGATCAGTTTGGCGGTGCTGGCGCTCGTGTTCGGGCTGATGCTGACCTACGTGGTGCGCTACCGTTCGGGCAATCCGCTCGATCGCGGCAAGCTGGACGACAAGACTTGGCGCATCGAAATCGCCTGGACGGCCGCAACGCTTGCCGTGTTCTTCGGCCTGTTTCTGTGGGGCGCGGGTCTTTACGTGAACTTGTTCCAGGCGCCCCCCGACGCGCTGAAGATCTCCGTGATCGGCAAGCAATGGATGTGGAAGGTCGAGTACCCGGGCGGTCAGCGCGAGATCAATCAGTTGCACGTGCCGGTAAACCGGCCGGTGCAGCTCGTCATGGCTTCGGAGGACGTGATCCACGATTTCGCCGTGCCCGCCTTCCGTATCAAGCACGACGTGCTGCCCGGCCGGTATCAGACAGAGTGGTTCACGGCGACGGAGCCCGGCGTCTACAGCCTGTTCTGCACGCAATATTGCGGCACCGATCATTCCTCCATGATCGGCCGGGTGACGGTGATGAGCGGGCCGGACTACGCGGCCTGGCTCGCCCGCAATCCGGCGGCCGATGATCTGGTCGCCGCCGGCCGCGAGTTGTTCACGCGCTACGGGTGCAGCGGCTGCCACGCGATCGGTCCCGGCACCGCCGCCGGCTCGACCGTGCGCGCCCCGTCCCTCGTCGGCGTGTATGGCGGCCCGGTGCCGTTGTCCGATGGCAGCGTGGTCACCGCCGACGAAATGTATATCCGCGATTCGATCCTGGAGCCGAACAAGCAGATCGTCGCCAGCTACGAGCCGCTGATGCCGAGCTTCGCCGGTGTCGTGAGCGAGGAGGATCTCGTGCGCATCATCGCCTTCGTCAAGTCGCTGTCGGTCGCGGGCGCGCAAGGATGAGCGCGGTCCTGCAAAGTGAAGTGCCGAGCTACCTGGCAGAGGAAGCCTCGCTCCGGTCGTGGCTGCTGACGACCGACCACAAGCGGATTGCGCTGCTCTACTTCGCCTCCATCACCGTGTTCTTCTTCATCGGCGGCGCGGCGGCGGCGCTGATGCGGCTGCACCTGATCGCTCCGGGAGGCGCGATCGTGAGCAACGAGACGTACAACCGGCTGTTCACGATGCACGGCGTGATCATGGTCTGGTTCTTCCTGGTTCCCGCCATTCCGGTCACTCTCGGCAATTTCGTGACGCCGCTGATGCTGGGCGCGCGGGACCTCGCCTTTCCCCGCATCAACCTGCTGAGCTGGTATTTGTTCATGGCCGGCGGCGTGCTCGCGTTGTACGCCTTGTTCGCGGGCGGCCTCGACACCGGCTGGACCTTCTACACGCCGCTTTCGACCGCGTACACGCGAAGCTACGTCGTCATCGCCGCCCTCGGCATCGTCTTCTCCGGCT
>JAFAXA010000014.1 GCA_019241425.1 Acetobacteraceae bacterium
ATTCTCTTAAGGTGGCTGCAGTTTGCGGTCCAGCAGCATCGAAACCTTCCTGCTGAGGCGGGAATCGGACCGCACGTTCGATGTTCCGCTGATGAGCTGCGAATGGCGGCACCACGCGCGCGTGCAGTGAGCATCGCGAAAAGGGCCAATGGCGCGCGTCAGCGCCGTCCGAGCCATCCACCCCCGAGCACCCGGCTCAAACCGATGACCACGCCGACCGCCAGCGCGTGCATCGCGATGTCCGTCGCGGCCGGGTTGAACGGGTGAAAGAACGTGAGCAGGGACGCGGAGGCGCCGGCGCCGCTCAATCCCGCCATCCCGGCGGTGAGGCTCGGCCAAAGCGGAAACGCCCGCCGCAGCATCACCAGCATCAGCGCGGTCAGCGGCGCGGAGACGCCCAAGATGAAATACAGGCAGTCCCGCTCCTCGCCCATCGACGGATCGTGCGCCATCGGCAACGACCAGGCGCGCAGGCAGCCCATTCCGCTCGCACCCACCCACAGCAACATTGCCGCGAGCGAAAGCGCCACCCAGCGTCTGCCGCTGCGTCCGGGGACACTCAACTGAAAGGCCGCGATCGCCGCGAAGATCGCGGTCAGCGCGGAGCCCGCGGCCGCGAGCCACATATCCGCGGCGCCGAACAGCCGTTCCCGCACGGAATGCAAGTCGGCCGCCTGCGATGCCAGCACGGCCGCGACGGCGACCACCGCAACCCAGGCCAATGCCCGCGCCATCGGCGGCCGCAGCCGCCGGACGGGGCGGAGGTCGCCGGCGAGCGAGGCGATGAGCTGCGCCGGCCCGATATGCTCAGACATCGCCGCCCTCGTTGCCGAGACGTGCGCGCAACGTCTTGATCGCCCGGTGCAGGCTCACCTTCAGCGCGACCTTGCTCCGGCCGGTTTCGGCGGCGGCTTGATCGAGGCTCTGGCCGCCGAGGGCGAGACGCTGCACGGACAGCCGTTGCGCGTCGGGGAGCGCCGCAATCGCGTCCGCCAGCCGGCGCTGCTCGCCGGGCCGGTCCAGCCGCTCCGCCGGGTCCGGCGTGTGGTCGGCCGCGCTCTCATAAGCCAACGGCGCATGCACCTCATGGCCGGCGCGCCGGCCGTGGCTGCGCAGCGCGTCGATCGCGCGGCGGCGCGCGATGGCGTTGAGCCACGGCAGGAACGGACGGCTCGGGTCGTAGGTCGCGCGCGCCCGATGGATGGTCAGCAGCACCTCCTGCACCACGTCGTCGGTCCGGTCCGGCGGCACGCCCTGGCGGCGGGCAGCCGTCGCGATGATCGGCAGGCAGTGTCGGAGGAGAGAAGCGTAGGATGCGGCATCTCCGTCCTGGGCTGCCGCCATCAGCGCCGCCAGCCGGCTATCCGTTTCGTCCGTCACGAGGGAGAACAGAACTGCACCGGGATGATGCTATCCCGGCGCGCGTTCACCTTCCACGCCGGAGAGCCATTCGCCGCAATGGGCCGGAGGTTACAGGCTGTTCACGATTGCTTCGCGACCCGCAGCCGCCGCATTTCGATGATCTGCCAGAACAGCAGCACCGGAATGCCGATAGCCAGATCCTTGGCGCGGCGGATCAGGGACACGCTGAGCGACATCTCCGGCGGCAAACCGAACAGGGCGCCGATGGCGGCGTAAGCGGCTTCCTGAACGCCCGCCGCCGCCGGAATGAGGAAGGCGGCGCCGAGGGTGATGTTGAGCAGCCCTTCCAGGGCCAGCACGCTCGCGACGTCGATATCCGAGCCGAGCAGCCGGTAGGCGAGCCAGCCGGCGACGCCCGTGCAAAGCCAGCCGATGAGGTGGAGGCTGGCGCCGGCCGCGACGTGGCGGGTCCGGCGATAGATGTGCTGCAATTCGGTCTGAAAGGCGTCGATCCGGTCCCCCGTTTCGGTGAACCACTCCCCGGCCATGCGCTTGCCGAGGCGGATCACGATCGGTGCGGCGCCGCGCTGGGTCCAGACGAAGCCCGCGCAGGCCGCGACCGCCACGGCGAGCGCGATCGCGAGCGGCACGGCGAGGGTGCTGTCGGGCGCGCGCCGGACCAGGATCGCGAGGCCGATCCACGCGAAGGCGATCTGAGCCAGGAACTCGGCCGTCACGTCGACCACCGTGCTCGCGGTCGCAACCGGCCAGGACGCGCCGTGCAAGGTGAGCGCCCGGGCGCCGAACACGAACCCGCCCATAGTGGAGAAAGGCAGGCAGTTCGACCCCGAATCGCGCACCGTGCGCGCCCATACGAAGCTCCACGGCCGGCTCGCAGACCGCTCCCGCGGCACGATCACATCCCAGGCGCTTCCGAGAACCACGAACAAACCGCACTGCCAAACCGCGAGCAAGGCGAAGCCGCCCCAACCGATCGAGGTGACCGTGTCGAGCACGTCGCCCAGGCCGAAATAGCCGACCATGACGGTCGCAAGCAGCAGGCCGAGGACGGCCAGCAATATGGGAACCGCTTTCACCAAGCCCCCGGATTCCAGGCCGCAAGCCCTGAATTGTAACAGAATGCAGCGGATACGCCCGGCCGAAGCCGAAGTCCACCCCGGCTTGCGACCGGAGCAGGGGAGGGCTAGAGCGGCGGCAGTTCCAAGGAGCGAGGAGCCTGCGACCGCGTGCTGAACGGCGGACCGACCTTGATCACGGGCGCGACGGGGTTCATCGGCTCCGCCGTCGCGCGTAGCGCGCTGGCCCGGGGCCATTGCCTGCGGCTGCTCGTGCGCCCGGGCAGCGATCGCCGCAACGTCGCGGATCTGCCGGCCGAACTGGCGGAAGGCGACCTCAAGGACCCCGCCTCGCTCGCCCGCGCCGTCGCCGGATGCCAGACCGTCATCCACGTCGCGGCCGACTACCGGATCTGGGTTCCCGATCCGGAGGCGATGCTGGCCGCCAACGTGCGCGGCACGGTGGCCCTGTTCCGCGCCGCCCAGGCCGCCGGTGTGGAGCGGATCGTCTTCACGAGCAGCGTCGCCGCGCTCGGGCTGACCAAGGACGGCAGCCCGGCCGTCGAAACGACGCCGGTGACCGAGGAGGCGGTGGTCGGCATCTACAAGAAGTCGAAATACCGCGCCGAACAGGCCGTGCTCGATCTGGCGCAGACGGACGGGCTGCCGGTCGTCATCGTCAATCCGGCGGCGCCGGTCGGGCCGCGCGACATCCGGCCGACCCC
>JAFAXA010000034.1 GCA_019241425.1 Acetobacteraceae bacterium
TTGGAGGAAGGCGCGATTGATCATTCCGTGGTCCGTCAGCACTGAGCCTCGGCAGATGTACAGGGTTCCGTGATGCACACAAGTGCTATTGTGCGGTGCGGGTTGGAGGGGGCGGGGAGGATTGCTCAAAAGTAAGGCTATGAACGCACGTAAGTGGGCGGATGCTCCGAACGAGGCTGCGAACGAATTGGGCAATCAAGTGAATGACGCGTCGGAAAAACGATTGTCGAACCGGCTGGCGGTCCAGGCGGGGCTGCATACGGCGGTCGGCGGCCGGCCGGGCAACGAGGACTACGCGGCGTTGCTGGTGCCCGGCGCCGGGCCGGAGCAGCGGGCCGGCGTGGTCGCGGCGATCGCGGACGGCGTCGGGGGTGCGAAGGGCGGCCGGGCCGCCGCGGAAACGGCGGTGCGCGGCTTCATGGACGGCCATTACGGGCTCAGTCCGCTGCACGGCGTGCGGCGCAACGCAGGGATCGTGCTCGACGGCCTCAATCGCTGGATCCATACGCTCGGCCACACCGACCCGGCGCTCGACGGCATGGCCTGCACGTTCACCGCCCTCGTGCTGCGCGGGCGGCAAGCGCATGTCGTGCATGTCGGCGACACGCGTCTCTATCGGTTTCGCAACGGCGAACTGCTGCAACTGACGACCGACCACACGCCGGGACGTCCCGGCACGTCCAACATGCTGACACGCGCGCTCGGCATCGCCGATACCGTCCGCATCGACTATGCAATGGAGCAGGCCCGTGTGCATGACCGCTTCCTGCTGTGCAGCGACGGCGTGCATGGATGCTTGTCCGGCGGCCGGATCCGGGACGTGCTCGGGCGGCGCGCGGCACCCGAGGACACGGCGCGGATGCTCGTGGGAGCGGCGCTCGACGGCCGCCTCGGTGACAACGCGACCGCTTTGGTGCTCGACGTGCTCGACCTGCCCCCGGCCAATCAGGCCGATCTGGCGGCCGTCATCGCGCAACAGCAGATCGTTTCGCCTCCGAAGGCCGGCGCCGTGATCGACGGCTTCGCGCTCGAAGCGATGCTGTCGGACGGCCAGTATAGCCGGGTGTTCCGGGCGACGGACACGATCACAAAGCGCCCGGTCATCCTGAAATTCGCGAAGCCGGTTGTCGGAGCGGACGCCCTGTTGCGTCAGGCCTTTCTGCGCGAGGCCTGGATCGCGGCCCGGGTGAAAAGCCCCTACGTCGCGGAGGTGATCGAAATCCCGCCCGACCGTCAGACCTGCCTCTACACGGCGATGCCGTTCTACGAGGGCGAAACATTGGAAGCCCGGCTGCTCCGCAAGCCCGCGCTTTCATTGACGAGCGGCTTGTCGATCGCGGTGCGACTTGCCAAGGCGGTGGCGTCGCTGCACCGGGCCGGGATCGTCCATCGCGACATCAAGCCGGACAACGTGGTGCTGGAGCGCGCCGATGGCCTGAAGCTGCTCGATCTCGGGGTGGCGCGGCTGCCGAACATGGAGGAGTTCCCGGAAGAAGCGGCGCCGGGAACGCCCAGTTACATGGCACCCGAAATGTTTGCCGGCCATCCGGGCGATTATTCGTCCGACCTGTTTGCGCTGGGTGTGACGGTGTTTCGCATGTTCGCCGGTTCCTATCCCTATGGCGAGATCGAGCCTTTTACCCGTCCGCGGTTCGGCAAGCCGGCCTCCCTGCTCGAAAAGCGGCCCGATCTTCCGGCTTGGCTCGACCAGGCGGTGGCGCGGGCGATCGCACCGGCGGCGCAGGACCGCTACGAGGACGCGATCGAGTTTCTGTTCGCGATCGAGCACGGCGCGATGGGGGCGGTCGCGGCACCACCGCGCCATCAGCCGCTCTACGACCGCGACCCCCTCCGCTTCTGGAAAACCGTGGCGGCGCTGCTTCTCCTGCTGTTGCTGGCGAGCGTCGGCCTGCGCTGAGCGGCGTCCTCCCTGGACCGCCGCTCCGGCCCCGGACTAGAGTAGCCGACCCCTTGGCGGGCTCCTCTCGCGCTTTCGGCGGCGCCGATACCGGGGGCTATGCGGCGCAATCACGGAGGCGCGGTTCCGGCCGCGCGCGTCCACCCACATTGGAAAGAGATGGAACATGCAGATTGGGATGATCGGTCTCGGCCGGATGGGCGGCAATATGGTGATGCGGCTGGTCAGGGGCGGCCATGACTGCCTCGTGTTCGACACCCATCCGGACGTCGTGAAGGGCCTCGTCGATCAGGGCGCCAAGGGATCGGCCAGCCTGTCCGAGTTCGTCGGCAAGCTAACCAAACCCCGCGCGGTCTGGCTGATGGTGCCGGCGGCCGTCGTCGATCCGGTGCTGCAAGACCTGCTGCCTTTGCTCGAAGGCGGCGACATCGTCATCGACGGCGGCAATTCCTATTACCATGACGACATCCGCCGCGCCCGCGAGCTGAAGGAGAAGGGCATCCACTACGTCGATGTCGGTACCAGCGGCGGCGTCTGGGGGCTGGAGCGCGGCTACTGCCAGATGATCGGCGGCGAGAAGGACGTCGTCTCCCACCTCGATCCGATCTTCAAAACGTTGGCGCCGGGCATCGGCGATGTCGACCGCACTCCCGGCGCCAGCGGCGAGCCGAGCCGGGCGGAACAGGGCTATCTGCATTGCGGGCCGAACGGCGCCGGGCATTTCGTGAAGATGGTGCATAACGGCATCGAATACGGCTTGATGGCCGCGTATGCCGAAGGGCTGAACATCATCAAGAACGCGAATGTCGGTCTCAAGACGCACGAAACGGACGCCGAAACGACGCCGCTGCGCGAACCGGATCTCTACAAGTACGACATCGACCTTTCGGAAGTCGCCGAGGTGTGGCGCCGTGGCAGCGTCGTCGCTTCGTGGCTGCTCGATCTGACGGCGGCGGCGCTGCGCAAGAGCCCCGATCTCGCGGATTTCTCGGGCCGCGTCTCTGATTCGGGCGAGGGCCGCTGGACGGTGCTCGCGGCCGTCGATGAAGGTGTGCCGGCGCCGGTCATCAGCGCCGCTTTGTTCTCGCGCTTCGCGTCGCGCGGCGCCGAGGATTTCGCGAACAAGGCGCTGTCCGCGATGCGCTTCGCGTTCGGCGGCCATCTCGAAAAGAAATCGTAAGCGGGAGACGGGGGTGCAGCCGAGTTGAGCGCCGAACTCGCGATCCTGTTCGACGTCGACAACACGCTGCTGGATAACGACCGCGTCCAGGCCGATCTGCGTGCGCACATGACGGAGGAGTACGGCAGGGAGGCGAGCGAGCGCTACTGGACCCTGCTTGAGGAGTTGCGGGTCAGCAAGGGCTATATCGACTATCTCGGCGCGTTGCAGCTCTATCGCGTGGAGGCGATGCATAATCCGCGCGTGCTGCGCATGGCCGACTGGATGGCCGACTATGATTTCGCGAGCTGCGTTTATCCGGGCGCGTTCGACGCGGTGCGGCGTGCGCAATCCTTCGGCCTCGCGGCCATTCTGTCGGACGGCGATGCGGCGTTTCAGCCGCGCAAGGTCGAGCGGTCCGGGCTTTGGTCGCTGTTCCGTGACAACGTGCTGATCTATGTGCACAAGGAGGAAGAGCTGGACGATGTGGCGCGCTGGTATCCGGCCGATCACTACGTCCTGGTCGACGACAAGCTGCGCATCCTCGATGCGGTGAAGGAGCGCTGGGGTGAGCGCATCACCACCGTTTTCGTCCAGCAGGGTCACTACGCCCGCGAGCCGGGTTTGCTCGAACGGTACCGCGAAGCGGATCTGACGATCGCTTGCATCGCCGATTTCAACGATGTCGAGCGCGCGGCCCTGCTCGGATGAATGCCGGTCCCGAACGCAGCCCCGCGCCGGTCGCCGCGGGCGATCCGGGCGCGGAGCGGCACTATGCCGTGGTCGATATCGGCTCGAACTCCGTTCGCCTCGTTGTCTACGAGCAACTCGGCCGGGCGCCGCTGCCGCGCTTCAACGAAAAGTCGATGTGCCGGCTCGGGGAAGGGCTGGAGGAATCCGGCGTCATCGCGGCGGACGCGTTCGCGCGCACGCTGGAGGCGATGCGGCGCTTCCGGGCGGTGGCGGAGGCGATGGATGTCGGCTGCATCGACGTGCTCGCGACCGAGGCGATGCGCCGCGCGTCGAACGGCGCCGATCTCGTTCGCGCCATCCGCGCCGAAGCCGGGTTCGACGTGCGCGTGCTGAGCGGCGCCGAAGAGGCGCATTTCGCCTCGCTCGGCGTTGTTGTGGGGTTTCATCGCCCGACCGGCGTCGTCGGCGATATGGGAGGCGGCAGCGTCGAACTCGCCGAGGTCACGGACGGTCAGGTGGGCGCCGACACCCATAGCCTGCCGCTCGGCGCGCTCCCCGTGCAGTTTCTGCTGGCGCGGGATGGGCTCGACGCCAAGCGCCGGATCGATGCGAAGCTCAAGGAAGCGCTGCCGGGCGAGCGGACGACGCCCGTGTTTTATGCGGTCGGCGGCGGCTGGCGGGCGCTGGCGCGCGTGCACATGGCGAGCGTGGATGCGCCCGTGCCGGTGGTGCACGGCTACCGGGTCGACGCGCGTGAACTGCGCGCCTTCGCCAAATCCATCCTGCGCATGCCGGAAGGAAAGATCGCGTCCTTGCCGGGCCTGCCGAGCCGGCGTGGACGGACGCTCGCCGCCTCCGCACTGGTGATGGACCGCGTGGTGAAGCGGATCGCGCCGGAGCAGGTGGTGTTCTCGGCGCTCGGCGTGCGCGAGGGCTGGCTCTACCACCGCCTGGGCAGCGCCGAGCAGAAACAAGACCCGCTGATCGTGGGCGTGCGCGCGATCGGCCAGACATTTGCGCGCGTGCCGCGTTTCGCCGACGCCCTGGTGCGCTGGACGGACGACCTGCTTCCCGCCGAAACGCAAGGCGAACGCCGGTTGCGTGTCGCCGCGTGCGCCCTGTCCGATATCGCGTGGCGGGATGACGCCGGAATTCGCGCGGGCGAGAGTTTCCGGCGGCTGCTGGAAGCGCCGTTCATCGGGCTTGACCATGCCGGGCGCGCCTTCATCGCCGCGATCGTGCACGCGCGTTATGCGGGCAGCCCGTCCGATCCGGTACTGTCGCCGGCGACCCGCCTGCTTCCCCCGGAATTGTGCCGGCGAGCGTTGATCATCGGCCGCGCCATGCTACTCGGCTATCGCCTGTCCGGCAGCGTGCCGGAGATCCTTGCGAGCGCGCGCTTGCGGGTCGGCGGCGGCGTCGTGCGGCTTGAGGTTGGCAAGGCGGCGCGGGTGCCGGACAGCGAAGTGGTCGCCAATCGCTTGAACCTGGTGGCCAGCGCCGCAGGTGCGAAGCGCACGGAAATCGTCGAGACCGCCTGAGTGGCCGAGGCGTGAGCCGCTCCATCGACGCGGAGAACCGCGCCGCCGTGATCGCGGCCATCACCGGGCGACGCAGCGTGCGCGGCTTTCTGCCCGACCCGGTTCCCCGCCCGGTCATCGAAGCGATTCTCAGTGCCGCCAGCCGCGCACCGAGCGGCACCAATCTTCAGCCATGGCGCGTGCATGTGCTGACCGGCGCCGCCCGGCAGCAACTGACGGAGGCCATCCTCGCACATCGGCGCCTGCATCCCGAACCGGCCGGACAGTACCGATATTATCCCGACACGTGGCGCGAACCCTATCTCGCGCGGCGGCGCAAGATCGGCTGGGATCTGTATGGACTGCTCGGTATCGGCCGGACGGACCGCCGGGCGATGCGGGAACAGCACGATCGCAACTTCAGCTTTTTCGGCGCTCCGGTCGGGATGATCTTCACCCTCGACCGCGACATGGGGCAGGGCGCGTTCCTCGATCTCGGCATGTTCATGCAGAGCGTCATGATCGCCGCCCAGGGGTTCGGCCTCGACACCTGCCCGCAGGCGGCGTTCATGAGCTATCACGCCATCATTACGGAGCGGCTTCGCCTGCCGGACACGAGCATGGTGGTCTGCGGCATGGCGCTCGGCCGGGTTGATCCTGCTGCGCCCGCGAACCAGCTCGCAACGGTGCGCGCGCCGCTCGAGGATTTCGTTACTTTCCTCACTTGAAAGTCCGGAAACGATAGCCGCTCCGGTTCCATTTCGCGCGACAGCATCATATCTC
The DNA here is from genome assembly GCA_019241425.1 of Acetobacteraceae bacterium. Lineage (GTDB taxonomy): Bacteria > Pseudomonadota > Alphaproteobacteria > Acetobacterales > Acetobacteraceae > JAFAXA01. Next base: position 6,074 of record JAFAXA010000034.1, read on the forward strand.
CTCGCGCCTTTCAACCGATCGGGGATCGTACGATGGAAAACGACATCACGCGGCGGGTCGCGGCCGAGTTCTTCGGCACGTTCTGGCTTGTCTTCGCCGGGTGCGGCAGTGCCGTCCTCGCCGCCGCCTTTCCGGCGCTCGGGATCGGCTTTCTCGGCGTTTCGCTGGCGTTCGGGCTGACGGTGCTGAGCATGGCCTACGCGGTCGGGCACATCTCCGGCGGGCATTTCAATCCGGCGGTCACGATCGGCCTGTGGTCGGCGGGGAAATGCGCGAACAAGCATGTGCTGCCCTATGTCGTCGCGCAGGTGGTCGCCGCCGTTATCGCCGCCGGGGTGCTGTGGATGATCGCGTCCGGCAAGCCCGGCTGGCAGCCGGAAGGCTTCGCATCCAACGGCTACGGCGATCTCAGCCCCGGAAAATACAGCCTCGGCGCCTGCTTTCTCACCGAGGTGATCATGACCTTCTTCTTTCTGTTCGTGATCATCGGCAGCACGTCGAAGGGCGCCGCCACGGGATTCGCGGGCATTCCGATCGGCCTCGCCCTGACGCTCATCCATCTGGTCTCGATTCCGGTCACCAACACCTCGGTGAACCCGGCGCGCAGCACCGGCCCCGCTCTGCTGGCGGGCGGCGATCACGTCGCCCAGCTTTGGCTGTTCTGGATCGCGCCGATCGCCGGCGCCGTGCTGGCGGGCCTGGTGAGCCGCTGGTTGCACAACGACGCGCTTCCGGACACGATGATCGTCGAGAACAGCCCCGCGCCGACGGTTTGAGGCGAACGCGGTCCGGGCGGATAAGTCTTCGGAGCGGAGGAAGAGTACCGGCCGGCGCGCTGTGGGCGGCCGGTCGCCGATCCGACGCCCAACCGCCCGGGAGACGACGACGGCATGGACTGGCCTTTCGACTTGCAGCGCGCGGCACGGTCTCTGCTGCAAGGCGCCCTGTCATGGATTGAAGGCTCGCCGGACGATCCGGTCTCGCGCGTGCGGGCGCCGTCCCAGGCCGGGCGGCTCATGGAGATCACGGATTTCGGCAGCAATCCGGGCGGGTTGCGGATGCTGCTATTCGTGCCGCCCGTGCGGGCCCGGCCCGGCGGGCCGCTGGTCGTGCTGCTGCACGGATGCGGACAGGACGCGGCGGCGTTCGGCCGTGACTCCGGGTGGCTCGCGCTCGCCCGGCGCCTCCGCTTCCCGCTGCTGCTGCCGGTTCAGGTCGCCGACAACAACCGCGGCCGCTGCTTCAATTGGTTCCGCAGAAGCGCAACCGCCCGCGACCAGGGCGAAGCGTGCTCGATCCGGCAGATGGTGGGCTGGGCCGCGCAGGCGCTGGCGACCGGCTCCCGCCGCACCTTCGTCGCCGGGTTGTCGGCGGGGGGTGCGATGGCGGCGCGCATGCTCGCCGCCTATCCGGACGTGTTCGCGGCCGGCGCTGCTGTTGCCGGATTGCCGGTCGGCTGCGCCGGCAACGAGGCGGAGGCGCTGCTCAGGATGGTGCATGCGGGGCCCGCATTGCCGGACGAGGACTGGGCGGGGCGGGTGCGCGCCGAAGCGCCGGCGGGCTTCCGGGGTCCGTGGCCGCGCCTCTCGATCTGGTCCGGCATGCATGACCGGGTGGTGCACCCGGGCAATGCGGAGCTGCTGGCCCGGCAATGGACCGCGCTGCACGGCGTCGGCTTCGAGGCGGACCGGCGCCTCTCGACCGCGCCCCGCATCAAGCGCGAGACCTGGGGCGATCCCGACCGCCCGGCGGTCGAGCGCTGGACGCTCGACGATCTCGGGCACGCTTATCCGATCCACGGCTCGGGCCACGCATCCGAGTGGGTCGCTCAGGCGCGCCTGTCCGCGACC
>JAFAXA010000251.1 GCA_019241425.1 Acetobacteraceae bacterium
CGGGCGGCTCGGGCGTATTCTCGGACATGACTGGCTCCAATTCAGCGCGGCTCAGGCGGTGGTCAGGCCCGCCTCCAGCTCCGAGGCGACCTCGCCGACCTCCTGCTCGGCTTGCAGCATCCACATGCGGGCATAAAGCCCGCCCGCCGCGAGCAGGCTTCCATGCGTGCCGCGTTCGGCGACTTGGCCGTCCTGCAGGACGATGATTTCGTCCGCGTCGACGACCGTCGACAGGCGATGCGCGATCACCAAGGTCGTGCGGTGCGACGCGACGGCGCGGAGAGCGGCCTGGATCTCTCCCTCCGTTCGCGTGTCGAGCGCGCTGGTCGCTTCGTCCAGGATCAGGATGCACGGGTCTTTCAGAATGGTGCGCGCGATCGCGACCCGCTGCTTTTCGCCGCCGGACAGTTTCAGCCCGCGCTCGCCGACCCGGGTGTCGTATCCGTCCGGCAATGACAGCACGAAGTCATGGATCTGGGCGAGCCGCGCCGCGTCCTCGATCTCCGCCTGGCTCGCGCCGGGACAACCATAGGCGATGTTGTAGCGGATCGTGTCGTTGAACAGCACCGTATCCTGCGGCACGACCCCGATCGCGGCCCGCAAGCTGTCCTGCGTCAAGTCGCGGATATCTTCGCCGTCGATCCGGACGCTGCCTTCGGTCACGTCGTAGAAGCGGAACAGCAGCCGGCTGATGGTCGACTTGCCCGCCCCGGTCGGCCCGACGATCGCGAGCTTGCGGCCGGCGGGCACGACGAAATCGACGCCCTTCAGGATCTCGCGGTCGGGCCGGTAGCCGAAACGCACATTGTCGAACCGCACCTCGCCGCTGCCGTTTTCGCCGGGATGCGGCGGCAGCCGGCGCGCGCCGGGCCGGTCCGCGACCTCCTGGTCGATGCTCGTGAGCCGGAACATCTGCTCCATGTCCACCAGACCCTGCTTGATCTCGCGGTAGACGAAGCCGAGGAAATTCAGCGGCTGATAGAGCTGCATGAGATAGGTGTTCACGAGCACGAACTTGCCGACCGTCATGGTGCCCGCGCGCACGCCTTGCGCGGCCAGCAGCATGACAATCGCGAGCCCGACCGCGATGATCGTCGCCTGGCCGAGATTGAGCATGTTGAGCGTCACCTGGGACCGCACGGCGGCGCGCTCGTAGCGGGCGAGCGCCTCATCGAACCGGCGCGCTTCGTGCGCTTCGTTGCCGAAGTATTTCACCGTCTCGTAGTTGAGCAGGCTGTCGACCGCCTTTGTCTGCGCTTCGCTGTCCACCTCGTTCATGATGCGGCGAAACCGCACGCGCCAGTTCGTGAACAACAAGGTGAACGCCATGTAGGAGCCGACGGCGGCGAACGTGACCAGCGCGAACCGCCAGTCGAACATGACCCAAAGGATGCCGACCACCAGGCTCATTTCAATCAGGGTCGGCACGATGTTGAACACGGCGAGGCGCAGCACCGATTCGATGCCGGTGGTGCCGCGTTCCAGCGCCCGCGACAGCCCGCCGGTCTGGCGGTCCATGTGGAACCGGAGCGAGAGCTTGTGGAGATGGACGAAGGTGCGGAGCCCAACCTTGCGCACGGTCCGTTGCTGGACCGCCGCGAACACGGCGTCACGCAATTCGGCGAAGCCGGACGAGCACACGCGCAATACGCCATAGGACGCGATCAGCATCACCGGGATGCCGACGGCGGGAGGCACCGAGGCCGCCTTCGGCGCCAGCGCGTCAACCGCCCTTCCATAGACGATCGGCAGGTAAACCGTCGCGACCTTCGCGGCCACCAGGCAGAGCGCGGCGAGCGCCACCCGCACCCGGGCGCCGCGATCCTCTTTCGGCCACAGATAGGGCAGCAGGGACCGGATGGTCTGGGATGCCGAGCGCGGTGGACGGAGGTTGCCGGCCACGCTAGCTGTGGCGGTCGCGGGCGGGGCGGCTATTCTCATGGTCCGGCATGTGAGGTGCCGCCCGGCCATTGGAAAGGCGACCCGGATGCAGAGCGGCTTGGCGGATGACGCGTTCATGCGTCACGTGCTTGCCTGCAACAACGTCGATCTGCCCGGGCCGCGCGCGCCGTTCCGGATTGCCGGCAAGACCGTGGGCTGGGTTTTGCCGCCGCTTCGGGCGGCGCTCGCGCGTTTTCCCGTCATCGAGGATACCGGCGACGGGCTGACCTTGCGTGAGCCGGGGACGCTGCAGGCGATCGCCCGCGCAACGTCTGAGCAGGGGCTGCATCGGTGGCGTGGCGAGGCGTTCGACGTGCGCGCCGAGCCGGACGGGCCGGTGCTCGCCGTGCTGGATCGGGGCGGGCTGCCGGCGTTCGGGGTGCGGTCGGTCGGCGTGCATGTCAACGGCTTGGTGCGGCGGCCCGATGGGCTGCATCTGTGGATCGGGCGGCGGGCCGCGCATAAGCAGCTCGATCCGAACAAGCTCGACCATTTGGTTGCGGGCGGCGTGTCGGCGGGGCTGACGGGGCGGCAGACCCTGCTCAAGGAAGGGGAGGAGGAGGCCTCCCTTCCCCGCGCGCTCGGGGAACGTGCCGTGCTGGTCGGGCGCGTTGCCTATGTCATGGAACGCCGGGAGGGGCTGCGGCGCGATCTGTTGCACTGCTTCGATCTGCATCTGCCGGAAGATTTCCGGCCGGTGCCGCAGGATGGGGAGGTCGCCGAGTTCGAGCTGTGGCCGATCGAGCGGGTTTTTCAAACCGTTCGGGACACCGACGACTTCAAATTCAACGTCAATCTGGTGCTGATCGACCTGTTTCTGCGCCTCGGCCTGATCGCAGAGGCACAGGCACGTGCCTTGCGCCCCGCGCTGTATCGCCTCGATGGCCGCGCTTCGGAGACCGACAGCACGAACCCGTGACGATCGGCGGCCGCGCGCGGTCGCAGTGAGCCGCCTCACAGCGTCGGCCGGAAAGCAGGCGCAGCGTGCCGTTCTCCCCACGAAAGTTGCGGAGACCGCCATGTATGTCAGCCCGCTTCAACCCTCCATGATCGAAACGGCCGCGCGCCGGAACCGAGCCTCGCCCGTCTTGGGCTTCGTCGTCTGGGCTCTGCTCGGAATGGCGACGCCGCTTCTCGTCGGCACGCTCGGACCCGGGCCGTCTTCGGCGCCTTGCGGCGACGACCCGGCTTCCGTCCGCGCCGGTCCCTGAGCGACGACGAGGGAGGGCTTACCGTGGTCAATCTCACCGTGCTTGTGCTGTGCTTTGCGCTCGGCATCCTTCTGCGCCGGACGGGGCGACTCCCGGCGGATGCGCACAAGACCATCAATGCCTTCATCGTCAACGTCGCGCTGCCCGCGCTCATTTTGCGCCATGTGCATGCCCTGCACCTTGACGGCGGCCTGCTGCTTCCCGCCGCCATGCCGTGGCTGCTGTTTGCGGCTAGCGCCGCGTTCTTCCTTCTGCTCGGGCGCGCCGCCGGCTGGTCGCGGCGGACCACGGGCGGGCTGATCCTGTCGGGCGGACTGGCCAACACCTCGTTCGTTGGCTTGCCGATGATCGAGGCGTTCTACGGTCCCGCCTTTCTCGGCGTCGGCATTCTCGCCGACCAGCTCGGAAGCTACATGGCGTTGAGCACCGCGGGCATCCTCGTCGCGGCACTCTGCGCCGAGAGCGGTCCGGTCAGCCCGGCCGCGCTCGCCCGCAAGGTCGCGTCCTTTCCGCCGTTCCAGGCGCTCGTGCTCGCCTTGCTGCTCCTGCCGGTGAATTACCCCGAGCCGCTGACCGCGGTACTCGACCGCCTCGGAGCGACCCTGACCCCGCTCGCGCTGGTTTCCGTCGGCTCCCAGTTGCGCCTCGGCGACTTGCGCGGCCATCTGCCGTCGCTTTCGGCGGGGCTGCTCTACAAGCTCGTCCTCGGGCCGGGGCTCGTCGCCGGTTTCTTCATCCTCGGCCTGCACGCAGGCGGCAAGGTGGTTCAGGTCACGATCTTCGAGGCAGCGATGGGGCCGATGATCGGCGGTTCGATCGTCGCCATGGACCACGGTCTCGACCCGCGGCTGGTCGGCCTCATGGTCGGGGTCGGCATTCCGCTGTCGCTGGCGACGGCCGCCGCCTGGTGCTACCTGCTCACGGGCGTGTAGATGCCCGCTTCGGCCGGCAAGCGGGAGGCGTGGCATGGAAGTCGGGTTCATCGGTTTGGGCGCGATGGGCGCCGGTATCGCCGCGAATTTGGTCCGGGGCGGCCACCGGGTGAAGGTCTGGAACCGCTCACCCGCCCCGATGGACGCGCTTGCCGGCCAGGGGGCGACGAAGGCGGCGAGCCCGGCTGAGGCGGCCCAGGCCGAGATCCTCATTTCCATGCTGGCCGACGATGCGGCGGTCCGGCAGACCATCCTCGATGGCGGCGTTCTCCGCGCGCCGTCGCCGGGCGTCGTTCACGTCAACATGGCAACGGTGTCGGTGGAAACCGCGCGCGACTTGGCGCGGCTGCACGCGGAGGCGGGGGTCGGCTACGTCGCCGCCCCGGTGCTCGGGCGTCCCGACGTCGCGGCCGCGGGCAAGCTCAACATCCTGACCGCCGGTCCGCCCGACCTGATCGCCCGCGTTCAACCGCTGCTCGAGCTGATGGGCTCACGAATTTGGCGCTTCGGCGACCGGGCGGAACAGGCGAACGCCGCCAAGCTCGCCGCCAATTTCATGATCGCGAGCGCGATCGAGGCGATGGCCGAAGCCGCGACCCTGGCGGAAGGGCACGAGGTGCCCACCGCCGCGTTCCTCGACATGGTGACGTCGACCCTGTTCGCCGCGCCCGTCTACAAGATCTACGGCGAGGCGATCGCCCAACGCCGGTTCGAGCCGCCCGGCTTCAAGCTGACGCTCGGCCTGAAAGACGTCCGGCTCGCCCTGGAGGCGGCGGACCGCACCCATGTGCCGATGCCCTTCGCGAGCGTGCTGAAGGATAATTTCCTGGACGCGGTCGCGAATGGCGACGGCGGCCGGGACTGGGCCGCGCTGGCGAACGTCGCCGCCCGGCGCGCCGGACGGCGCTGAAAGCCGAAGCCGCTCAGTTCTCCGGCGGCGATGCGGCGATCGGGATATCCCGGGCTTCCGGCTGCTCGCCCATCCCGGGCACCCGGCCAGCCCCTTCGTCCGGCGCGTTGCCGTTGAGCGGCGGGACGCCGCCCTCTTCGCCGCCCTGCTGATGGCGCCGGCCGCCCCCATACTGGCCGTTATTCTGGTTCTGCTGAGCCGCCTGGTTCATTGCGTTCAGAACGCGAAAGTAATGTTCGGCGTGCTGGAAGTAGCTCTCGGCGGTGACACGGTCGCCGCCGCCGGTCGCGTCCCGGCCCAGTTGGAGGTATTTCTCGAATAGTTGCTGCGCGGTGCCGCGCACCCGCACCTCCGGACCATTGCTGTCGAAGACGTGGTTGCGGTTGAGCGGCACGCCGCCGCCGTGGTGGCGCGGTCCACCGCCTCCACCGCCTCCTCCTCCGCCGCCGCCGCCCCGATGGTTGCGGCCGCGCATCCGTTTCATGTTCATCAAGCTCTTGTCGCGCTTTCCTGTCTGCAACCCGGACGGACGGCACAACGTTCGGGCATCCGAATGCCCGGGCCACCCTCGCGTCCTGGCTCCGTGTCTACGGCAAATGATGCCGGCGTCAGCTTCGGCTCCCGTTCCACGCCCCGTAAGAGGCCCCGATCAGGCTTGCCAAAAACCTGGGGACCGGCTGCGAACAGCCTTCCCCGCCACGCCCCGGAAGCTAGTCGCCCTTCCCCGCCCTGCCAAACAATTTTTTCCCGTTTTGGGCGAAGAAAAGCACGGCAGCCCTCGGATTTCCCGCCAGATCAGCCCGGGTCGCGATGCAGAAACCTGCGCGCTGTGCGATTGCGGCAACGGCTTCGGCCTGTCCTCGCCCGAGTTCCAGCACCGCGAAGCCCTGCCCGGCGAGGAGTCGCGGCAGGCCGGCAATGATTGTCCGATACGCGTCGAAGCCGTCTTGGCCGCCGGCCAGCGCCAGATGCGGCTCGTAGAAGCGAATTTCGGGGTCGAGGGCCGGTATGTCGCTCTCGGCTATATAGGGCGGGTTGCACAGCACCAGATCGAACCGCGCCGCGAGCGCGCCCGCCCAATCCCCACAGGCGTACGCGACCCGGTCGGACAGGCCGAGGGCACGCGCGTTCTCCGCCGCCAGCCGCACGGCCTGCGGATTGCGGTCGACGCCGATCCCGAAAGCGCCAGAAAATTCGGTGAGCGCGGCGAGCAGGAGACAGCCCGTTCCGGTCCCGAGATCGAGGATGCGCAGCACCGAAGCGCGCTCGGGCCGCCACGCCAGGGCGGCCTCGATCAAGGTTTCCGATTCGGGGCGCGGGATCAGCGTCGCGGGCGACACGGCGAAGTCGAGGCTCCAGAACTCACGACGTCCCAGAATATGCGCGGTCGGCTCGCGGGCGGCCCGGCGCGCGACCAGCCACGCGACCGCCCCCGCGTCGGCGGGCACGTCGGGATGACCGAGCAGCGCTTCCTGGGTGATGCCGAGAGCGTGCGCGACGAGGATGCGAGCCTCCCGGCGCGGCTGATCGATCCCTGCCTCGCGCAAGGCCACCGTCGCGCGATCGACGCATTCCGCCCGGGAACAAACGGGGGACGGCTGCGTTTCAGCGCCCATGAGCACGAACCCCAAGACCGAAGCTTCCGACCGCCCTTCCAACGCCCAGAAGGACCCGGACGACTGGACGACCGGAGACGAGAAGATGACCGGCGCGCAGGCGTCCTACCTGAAGACACTCAGCGAGGAAGCGGGCGAGCCGTTCGACGACGGACTGACCAAGGCCGAGGCCTCCAAACGCATCGACGCGCTGCAGGAAAAGACCGGGCGCGGCAAGCGGAGCTGACACGCCTCCGCAGCCGGCTCGACGCCCGGCACGATCGCGGTGCGGCGGGCGCGCGTTCCGGCGCACACATCACTCCTCCGCCGCCAGCCGGGCCGCCTGATCTTCGGCGGTCAGGGCGGACACGAATTCGTCCAGTTCGCCCGCCATCACCCGATCGATCTTGTAGAGCGTCAGATTGATCCGATGGTCGGACACCCGGCCCTGCGGAAAGTTGTAGGTGCGGATGCGTTCGCTGCGGTCGCCGGTGCCGACCTGGCTCTTGCGATCGGCGGCGCGGCTGGCATGCAGGCTGGCGCGCTGCTGCTCATAGAGCCGCGCCCGCAGGATCTTCATCGCTTTGGCGCGGTTCTTGTGCTGGCTTTTTTCTTCCTGCATCGCAACCACGATGCCGCTCGGCGCGTGCGTGATCCGCACCGCACTTTCCGTCTTGTTGACGTGCTGGCCGCCCGCGCCGGAGGCCCGGAACACGTCGATGCGGAGATCGCTCTCATTGACCTGCACATCCACCTCTTCCGCTTCCGGCAGCACGGCGACTGTCACGGTCGAGGTGTGGATGCGGCCCTGGCTTTCAGTCGCCGGAACGCGCTGCACGCGATGCACGCCCGATTCGTATTTCAGCCGCGCGAACACGTTGCGGCCGGTGATTTCGGCGATGCCTTCCTTCAGGCCGCCGAGTTCGGTGTCGTTGTATTCCATGACTTCGAAGCGCCAGCCCTGCGCTTCGGCGTAGCGTCCGTACATCCCGAACAACTCGGCGGCGAACAACGCCGCTTCGTCGCCGCCCGCCGCCGGGCGGATTTCCAGAATGGCGGATCGCTCGTCGGCCTCGTCCTTTGGCAGCAGCGCGACCCGCAATTCCTGGCGCAAGCGCGGAATGTCCGCTTTCAGGTTCTGCAACTCGGCTTCCGCCAGTTCGCGCATTTCGGGGTCCGCGAGCAGGCCCTCGGCCTCCGCCTGGGCGCGCTCGGCATGCCGCAATTCGCCGACCCTTTCCACGATCGGCCCAATTTCGGACAATTCCTTCGATGCGCGCACATAGGCGTCGCCCGACAAACCCTCGCCCATCATGGCGCGCAATTCGTCGGCACGGGCGGCGATCCGGTCCAGCTTGAGCGAGAAGTTCATCGGAGGCGCGCCGGCAACTCCGCCAGCGCCACCTCTTCCTGCGTTCCGGCGGCAAGATCCTTCACTTGCGCGACACCGCGCGCGATCTCGCTTTCGCCGAGGATGACCGCGGCGCGCGCGCCGGTCCTGTTGGCCCGCTCCATCCGGCGCTTCAGATTGCCGCGATAGGCCATCTCAGCGCGGACACCATGCCGTCGCAGCGCCTGCAACACGCCAATCGCCGCCGTTTCGGCCGCGTCCCCGACCGGAATAACCGCGACCGAACGCGGCGGCGGCGGCGCGGCGACCAGCATCGCCAGCCGGTCGATGCCCGCGCCCCAACCGACCGCCGGGATGTCCGGGCCGCCCATCTCGGCCACCAGCCCATCATAGCGGCCGCCCGCCAGCACCGTGCCCTGGGCGCCCAAGGACGACGTCACGAATTCGAACGCGGTGTGGTTGTAGTAGTCGAGACCACGCACGATGCGGGGGTTTTCCCGGAACGGCACCCCGAAGCGGGCCAGATTCTCGCGGACGCCGTCATAGAAGGCGCGCGCCGCGTCGGTCAGGTAGGCGGCGATGGTCGGCGCGCCTGCGACAATGCGGCGATCGCCTTCGTCCTTGCTGTCGAGAATGCGTAAGGGGTTGCGCTCGAGGCGCGTGAGACTGTCCGCCGACAACTCTTGCCGGTGATCCGCGAAATAGGCGATCAGCGCCTGCCGATAGGCGAGCCGGCTTTCGCGGTCACCGAGCGTATTGAGTTCGAGCACGATGTCGTCCGTGATCCCGAGCGCCTGCAGGATGTCCCAGCCGCACGCGATCACTTCCGCGTCCGCAACCGGCTCGGCGGGGCCGATCAGCTCTATACCGGCCTGATAGAATTGGCGGTAGCGGCCCTTTTGCGGCCGTTCGTAGCGAAACATTGGTCCGGCGCAGAACACTTTCTGCGGCAGCGATTGCGTCAGCCCGTTGCTGACGAGCGCGCGGCATATGCCGGCGGTCGCCTCCGGACGCAGCGTTATGGAATCGCCGCCGCGATCGTCGAAGGTGTACATTTCCTTGGTCACGACATCGGACGTGTCGCCGAGCGTGCGGGCGAACACGCGCGTGTCCTCGAACACGGGAATTTCCCATTCGTCGAAACCGTAAGCGGCGGCGACGCGGCTGGCGGTGTCGACCACGAATTGGTGCCGCCGCTGCTCCTCCCCGATCAGATCGCGCGTGCCGCGGACCGGCTGCAGGTCAGTCACGTCGATTCAATGTTCCCCTGAGCGCGGCGCCATCTATTCCGCCGCGACCCTCGCCGGCTCGTTCGCCGCCGCGTGAATCTGCGCGATCTTCTGTTCGACCAGTTCCACCACATGGTCGATCATGTCGTTGCCGGCAATCGTGTGGTCCTGCTTACCGGCGCTATAGACCATGTGCCGGCCATTGCCGCCGCCGGTCACGCCGAGATCGGTCATCAGCGCTTCCCCCGGCCCGTTGACGACGCAGCCGATGATGGAAAGCGTGAGCGGCGTCTCGATATGGGCGAGACGCTCCTCCAAGGTCTGCACCGTCCTGATGACGTCGAAGCCCTGCCGGGCGCAGGACGGGCAGGAGATCACCTTGACCCCGCGGTTGCGGATGCCGAGCGCCTTCAGCAAGTCCCAGGCGACCCGCACCTCCTCCTCCGGTTCATCGGAAAGGGACACGCGGATGGTGTCGCCGATCCCGGCCCAGAGCAGGCTGCCGAGACCCACGGCGGACTTCACGGTTCCCATACGACGGCCGCCCGCCTCCGTGATGCCGATATGCAACGGATGGTCGCAAACTTCCGCGAGTTGCTGGTAGGCGGCGACGGCGAGGAAGACGTCGGACGCCTTCACGCTGATCTTGAATTCGTGGAAGTCGTTGTCCTGGAGGATCTTCGCGTGCTCCAGCGCGGATTCGACCAGCGCTTCCGGGTTCGGCTCACCGTATTTCTCCAGCAAATGCCGCTCCAGCGAGCCCGCGTTGACGCCGATGCGCATGGAGCAATTGTGGTCGCGAGCGGCCTTGATGACCTCGCGCACGCGCTCGCCGCTGCCGATATTGCCGGGGTTGATGCGCAGGCACGCGGCGCCCGCCTGGGCCGCCTCGATGCCGCGCTTGTAGTGGAAATGGATGTCGGCGACGACCGGCACGTTGACCTCGTGCACGATCTCGCGGAGCGCCGCCGTGCTTTCCTGGTCCGGGCAGGACACCCGGACGATGTCGACGCCCGCCAGTTCCGCGCGCCGGATCTGGGCAATCGTGCCCTCGACGTCGGTGGTCAGCGTATTGGTCATGGTCTGGACCGGAATCGGCGCGTCGCCCCCGACGGGCACGCGTCCGACATGGATCTGGCGGGACGTACGACGATGGATTTGCTGGTAGGGACGATAGTTCATGAGGTTCTCTGCCAGGTTGCCGGACGGCCGGACGACCGCCTGCCGCGCGCCTGTATAGACCGGTTCGCCGCGTCAGGGTGAAGCGGGTTGCTCGCCGGGCGGCTGCGCGCTGGCGGCGGCCTTCTGCTGAGCTGGCAATTTGCCGTCGCGGATCAAGTCGGGATCGAGCGGCAGATTGCGCCGCACCGCGCCCGGGTTGCCGATCGAGGGGGCGGTCACGCCATCGACGACCAGCTCGGTGCCCCCCGCATTGCCGGTCGAGAGCACGAGGTCGGGCTCGGGGGGCACCGGCCAGACCTCGCCCTCGTGCAAGGTGCGGCTGAGCAACACCTGCCCGCTGCGCGACCGCACTTGCAGCCAGGTGTCGGCCTTGGCGCGCAACACCAGCCGCCATTCCTCTCCGCCCGAGGGCGGCGCACTCGGCGGGTCGGCAGCGGGGGCGGTGTTCTCCGGGGCCGGGGTTTGGGCGGCGGGAACCGATGCCGGCGCAATCAGCGCGACCGGCAGGGCCGGGGCCGCCTCGGCCGGTTGCGCGTCCTGCGCTGGCGCAGCGGAAGCGGCTACGGCCTGGTCCGGGTCGGGCAGAGACGGCGCGCCCGCCGGCGCGGATCGGCTCGCCTCCGGGATGGCGGGCGCAGGCAGCAGCTTTGTGGCCGGGGCTGCTTCGCCCGGCGGCTCTCCGGGCCGTGGCAAGGCATACCATCCGGCACCTGCACCGGCGGCGAGGATCAGACCGACCAGCGCGGCTGCTCCCCACCGGAACGTGGGGGCCGGCGCGACGTCAGGCGGTTCTGCGGCGGCATCCGTATCGTCATCGTCCTCGGGGCAATCGTCCTCCCCCTCGGCGGTGTCGCCTGTGAAACGGTAGGCGAGCCCCGCCGAGTCTAGTCCGAGCGCGGCGGCGTAGGTGCGCAGTAAAGGCTCGGCGGAACCGGCCGGAAGCGCCGACAGATTACCTTCCTCGAGCGCTTCCAGATGTGACTGAGGAATGCGGAACGCCGCCGCGATCCCCGGGAGTTCCCACCCGAGCCGGCGTCGCGCTTCCCGCAACTCCTCGCCGACGCCGTCATCTGCGCCCCGGCCATCGAGGGGCAGGGCGTATTTCGCCAGCTCGGCAGCCAACGCCTGATCCTCGTCGTCGAGCACGCCGATTCGTTCCGATCCCGCTGCTGCCGGGCCGCGCTATCCCGGGGTAGAGAGGCGGCGGCCAGTCTCATTACCGACGGTTTAGAATGGGACCGTTTTATCCCCAGACCGACTCGGCACGCAACCAGAAGGATGTGACCGCAAAGGAAAGAAAAGGAGGAGTATGAAGGCGTTAGACGGGCACCCCGTGCTCGCGCGCCCAGGTCGTGATCGGCTTTCGCAGGCTCGCAACGCCTGACGCGTTCTGCCGCAAGACTCGCAAAACCGGCCTGAATGCAGCAAGATCAAGGTCTGCCAGCGCGGCCTTGACGGGCATCAGCCCCCCCGACGGCATGGAAAGCGTTCGGAAACCGATCCCGGCCAAGGCGATCGCTTCCAGCGGACGGGAGGCGGCATCGCCGCAGAACGACACTGGCACGTTCGCCTCCGATGCCTTGCGCAGCAGATATTCCAAGAGGTTGAAGACCGGCGGCGAGAGCAGGTCGTAGCGCCCGGACAGGCCGGGGGCGCTGCGATCCGCCGCGAACAGGAACTGCATCAGGTCGTTGGAGCCGACCGACACGAAATCGACGAGCGGCAGCAACTCGTCGAGCTGCCACATGAGCGCCGGCACTTCGAGCATGGTGCCGATGCGCAAGCGGGAGGGCGCCGGCCGCACCCGCCTCGCCTCCGAAAGAAGCAGGTTCCGCGCGGCCCGCAATTCGGACGTGGTCGCGATCATCGGAAACATGACGGAGAGTTCGCGGCCGGACGCCGCCAGCAGCAGCGCCCGCAATTGCCGGCGCATGAGGGACGGCCGGTCCAGCCCGACGCGAATGGATCGCCAGCCGAGGGCCGGGTTCTCCCCCTCGATCTCCACGCCCGGCAGCACTTTGTCGCCGCCGAGGTCGAGGGTGCGGAACAACACCGGACGGTCACCGGCGGCGTCCAGCACGCGGGCGTAAACGGCTGCCTGCTCGTGCATGTCGGTGACGGTTCCGCGCGCAAGCATCGCGATTTCGGTGCGGAACAGTCCGATGCCGTCCGCCGCGACCGTGTCGAGTTGGTCGAGCTCGAGGGCGAGGCCCACATTGAGCATCAGGCCGAGCTGGGTGCCGTCCGCCGTCGCGGCCGGGCGGTCGCGGAGCGAAACCCAGCCGGCGCGCTGCTCGGACCGGGTTTCGATCGCGCGCAGGTAGCTTTCCCGCACCTCCGCATCGGGACGGATCAGCAATTGGCCTTCGTCCGCATCGAGAATGGCGAACTCCGCCTCGGTCGCCGCGTCCACCGCGCCGCGCGCGCCGCTGAGCGCCGGCATGCCGAGCGCCCGCGCCAGGATGGCGGCGTGACCCGCCGGGCTCCCCTCCTCGATGACGACACCGCCGACCCCGCGCGCGTGCCAGCCCAGCAACTCCGCGGGCCCGAGCCGCCGGGCGAGCAGGATCGAGCCGGGCTCGACGTCTGCCTTGGCCGGGTCGCCAGCCAGCGCCGACAGCAGATGTCCGCCCAGATCCTCGAGATCGGCGAGCCTTTCCCTCAGATACGGATCGGGGATCCGCCGCATCCGGTCGCGAAATTCGCCGACCACCCGCTGCACCGCCGCTTCGGCGCTGAGGCCGGAATGGATCACCGCCGTGACCCGGCGAAGCCACCCGGCGTCGGTCGCAATTAGCCGATACGCTTCCAGCACCTCGCGCGAGGCGGAGAGGTCCGGCCCCTCCTCCGCTTCCCGCAGCGGATTGTGCTCGTCCAGCAGCTCGCGCAGGCCCCGCTGCATGCGTTCGAGCGCGTCCTGGAGCCGAAGGATTTCGCCCTCCGGGTCGTCGGCCAGGAACCGGCGGGGCGCGACCGGGCCGCCGCGCAGCACCACCGGGCCGATGGCGATCCCCGGCGCGATGATCTTGGCTGCAAAGGCACGCGGCAGGCTGGAGGCCAACCCCTCCTCCGCGCCGCCTGTGGCGCCCGCTCCGGCCAGTATTTCGGCCAGCAGCAGCGCGACCGTCTCGAGGACGTCGATCTCCTCCTCGGTATAGCGATGCTGCTCGCGGGCCTGCATGGTGATGATGCCGAGCGTATGCCCGGCCCGCCGGACGGGAACGGCGAGCAGGGAAGCGTAGCCGGCTTCACCCGTTTCGGCCCGAAACACGAAGTCGGGATGGGCGCGCGCGTCGGGCAGGTTGAACACCTTGCCGGTGGCGGCGCAGAGACCGGTAATGCCCTCGCCCACGCGCAGTCGCGTGCGGCCGATCGCGCTTGGCAGCAGGCCCTCGGTCGCCACCAGTTCCAGGATGTCGCCCGGACGCATCGCGTAGACGGAGCACGCATCGGCCGCGAACTCCGTGCCGACGAGGTGCACAAGCTCGGACAGGGTCGCGTTGCCGTGCGCGAGCATGCTGCGCAGGCGGGTGAGCAGCCGGCGCGCTTCGGTCACGGCGCCTTCAGGTGGTCGGGGCGGAAGGTTGCGGCGGATACACGCGGGCAAGCAGGCTCGCGACCGCCTGCCCGACCACTTCGGCGATGATCTCGGCAACCGGCTGCTCGCGCAACACGAGGCCGACCGATTGCCCGGCCATCACCGATCCGGTCTCGACGTCGCCCTCGATCACCGCACGCCGCAGCGCGCCGGCCCAGAAATGCTCGATTTCGAGCTGGGCCGCGTCTTTGGCGAGTTCGCCCGACTGGAAACGCCGCAGCGTTTCCGCCTGATGCTCCAGAAAGCGCCGCGTGCCTTGGTTCACCAGACCGCGCACCGGGATCACCGGGAACCGCTCGTCGAGTTGGGTGGAGGGGAGGGCGTCGCGCGCGGCGGCCCGGTAGAACGCCTGCTTGAAGCGGGGATGCGCGATCGATTCGGTCGCGGCGGCGAAGCGGGTGCCGAGCTGGGCGCCCGACGCACCCATTTCCAGGTAGGACAGAATGGCTTCGCCCCGCCCGAGGCCGCCCGCCACGAACACCGGCACGTCGCGGAGATGGGGCAGGATCTCCTGCGCCAGCACGGTGAGCGAAACCGGACCGATATGGCCGCCCGCCTCCGAGCCCTCGATCACCAGCGCATCGGCGCCCGACCGCACCAGCCGTTTCGCCAGCACCAGCGCCGGCGCGAAGGCGATCAGCTTGGCCCCGCTATCCTTGACGGCGCGCACGGCCGCGCCGGGCGGGATGCCGCCCGCCAGCACGATGTGGCCGACCCGATGCGCGAGGCAGACCCGGATCAGATCGTCGAGCGCCGGATGCATGGTGATCAGGTTGACGCCGAACGGCCGGTCGGTCCGCGCCTGGGTCGCCGCGATCTCGGCCGCGAGCTGATCCGGCATCATCGAGCCGCAGGCGATCACGCCGAAGCCGCCCGCATTGGAAATCGCCGAAACAAGGTGGCGCTCGCTCACCCAGCTCATCGCGCCGCCGAGGATCGCGACCTCGCAGCCGAGAAACGCGGTTCCACGCCGCCATAGCGCGTCGAGCGCGGCGCGCGCGACCAGTTCCTGCCGGTCCACAGTTGCGATGTCAGGCGGCATCGAGGCCGTACGCGCTGTGCAAGGCCCGCACGGCAAGTTCCGTGTATTCGGCGGCGACGAGCACGCTCACCTTGATTTCGCTCGTGGAGATGACCTCGATGTTGATGGCCTTGTCCGCAAGCGCGCGGAACATCGTGCCGGCGACGCCCGCGTGACTGCGCATCCCGACGCCGACGACGCTGATCTTGGTCACGTTCGGGTCGGTGAGGATTTCCGCGAAACCGATTTGCGGACGCGCTTCCTCCAGCACCGCGCGCGTGCGCGGCAGATCGGCGCGGCCGATCGTGAAGGTGATGTCGGTCAGGCCTTCCGCCGAAACGTTCTGCACGATCATGTCGACATTGACATTCCGGGCCGCCAGCACGCCGAAGATGGAGGCGGCGATGCCCGGCCGGTCGGCGATCTTGCGCACCGTCACCTTCGCTTCGTCCCGGGAATAGGCGATCCCGGTCACGACTTCCTTTTCCACGATCTCGTCCTCATCGACCACAAGCGTGCCGGTTTCCGGCGTGTCCGGCCCTTCGGCGAAACTCGACAACACGCGCACCCGCACGCGCTCGTTCATCGCCAGTTCCACACTCCGCGTTTGCAGCACCTTGGCGCCCACGGAGGCAAGCTCCAGCATTTCCTCATAGGCGACCTTCCGGAGCTTGCGCGCCCGGGGCACAATGCGGGGATCGGTTGTGTAGATCCCGTCGACATCCGTGTAGATGTCGCAACGCTCGGCCTCCACGGCCGCGGCGACCGCGACCGCGGAGGTATCGGAGCCACCCCTGCCCAGCGTGGTCACCCGGTTATCCGGCCCGAGGCCCTGGAACCCGGCGATCACCGCCACCTGCCCGGCCTGCATACGCCGGATCAGGTCGCGGCCCTCGATCGACAGCATACGCGCGGTGCCGTGCGCGCCGTCGGTGCGGATGGGGATTTGCCATCCCTGCCAGGAACGGGCTTCGACGCCGATTTCCTGGAGCGCGATCGCGAGCAAGCCGACGGTGATCTGCTCGCCCGTTGCAACCACCGTGTCGTATTCCCGCGCATCATGCAGGGGAGACAGCGCCTGGCACCAGGCGACGAGCTGGTTCGTGGTGCCAGCCATCGCGGACACCACCACCGCGACCTGATGGCCGCGCTCGACCTCGCCCTTGATACGGGAGGCGACGGCGCGGATGCGGTCGAGATCGGCGACGGATGTTCCGCCGAATTTCATGACGATACGGGCCATGGATTCCCAGGCGTTGGTCCCCTGCCCGGAGCCCCGGGGATGGCGAGGGCTGGCGGAGGATTGCGCCCCCCGCGGAAGGGGCACACATACTGACCGTCATGGGAGCGGGCAACTCAATGCTGGGCGGCTTCGGCCGGGACGCGGCAGGCAGCGTCGCCGCAGCCGAGATCCGCCGATTCGACGCCCTGGCCTCCGAATGGTGGAACCCGGATGGGCCGATGCGCCCGCTGCATCGGATGAATCCGGCGCGGATCGCTTGGATCGCAGACCGCATCCGGGCGCGGTTCCCGGCCGGTGGGGTGCGGCTGCTCGATGTCGGCTGCGGCGCCGGCCTGGCGTCTGAAGCCCTGGCCCGGCGCGGTTTCGATGTGCTGGGCCTCGATGCCGCCGATCGCGCGATCGCGGTCGCGCGCGCCCACGCGGCGGGACAGAACCTTCCCCTCGCCTATCGAACCGGCGCGCCCGAGGATTTGCTGGCGCGAGGGGTCGAGCCCTTCGCCGTCGTGACCGCGCTGGAGGTCATTGAGCATGTCGCGGACCCGCCAGGCTTCGTCCGCACGCTCGCGGCTCTGGTGCAGCCGGGCGGATTGCTGTTCGTCTCGACGCTCAATCGCACGGCCCGTTCGTTCCTGACCGCCAAGATCGGAGCGGAGTATCTGCTGCGCTTGCTGCCGGTCGGAACGCATGACTGGCGGCAATTCGTGCCGCCGGCCACGCTTCAGGCCTGGCTGGGCGAGGCCGGTTGCCGGGTGGTCGACATCGCCGGCCTGTTGCCCGACCCGCTGCGCGGCGGCTGGCGAACCGGCCGCGATCTGTCCGTCAACTACATCGCAGAAGCCGAGCGGGGATAGCGCCGGCCCGCCTCTCGCAGCGGACGTGCTACGATATTGGTTATCCGGGGAGGAAGCTTACGCATGTCACAGGCAATGGAACGCGAACCCAGAAGCACGTGCCGCCTCGTCGCGGCGGGCGCGGGCTTCGTCGGGAAACAGGGTTTGACCTACACGCCCAGCATTTCGGCCGAATCGGTGGGTTCGCAGGCGATCCACCTGCAGATCGTCACCATTCCGCCGCGCGGCCGCGCCCGCGCCCACAAGCACGCGTCGCACGAGACCGCCATTTACGGCCTCAGCGGCACGTCATGCATGTGGTACGGCCCGGAACTCGAAGAGCATATGACGGTGCGGGCCGGCGACTTTCTCTACATCCCCGCCGACATGCCGCATTTGCCCTACAATCCGAGCGACACCGAACCCTGCGTCGCGATCATCGCGCGGACGGACCCGAACGAGCAGGAAAGCGTGGTTCTGCTCCCGGAGCTGGACGGCATCCACGCCGGCGAACTGCCCGCGCTACCGACGGCTTGATCGGGAGGATTTCGGCGATGGGCTTTTGGGACTAGTACGGGAGGGTGATCGTTCCCGGCGCTCTGCTCAGGTTCGGGCTGCTTGGGCTCTGGTACAGCAAGCACATTCCCTAGTCGAACTGTGTCGTTCAGGAGAATCGCCGGTGAGCCATCAGCTCTCCGCGCGGCGGACCCAGGGGATGCTGGCGACCTCGATTCCTTCGTCGGACAGGGCTTGCGCCTGAGCGGGCGTCGTTTCGCCGTAGATGCCGCGTCGCTCGCTTTCCCCGCGATGGATTTTCCGGGCTTCGTCCGCGAATGCCCCGCCCACGTAGTCGCAGGTCTTCTCCACCTCGGTCCGTAGCCTTTGCAGGATGGCCCGCAAATGATCGGGCATCACGCCGCCCGCCGCGACATCGGGCGAGGCGGGTGTCGTCTTGGGGGCCGGTGCTTCCTCGCGGGCGGGTTGCGCCCGCACGCGGCCCAGCGCCGGCGCCATTGGCGCGCGCTCGATGTTTCTGTTCCCGCAGGCCGGACATTCGATGGCGCGCGCCTTGGCCTGTCTCTCATAGCTCGCGGCGTCCCGGAACCAGCCGTCGAACTCGTGGCCGGCGGCGCATCGCACCTGGTAGTGGATCATTGGGCGGCGAGCAGGGCGTCGAGCTTGCCGGAGGCTTCCAGCGCATGCAGTTCGTCCGAACCGCCGACCGGGCGGCCGCCGATGAAAATCTGCGGAACCGTGGTTCGTCCGCCGGAGAGCCGAATCGCCTCGTCCCGCTCCCGCGTCCCGTGCGGGGCGTTGATCTCCCGGTATTCGAGACCCTTGGCGGTCAGCAGCCGTTTCGCCGCCGAGCAATAGGGGCACCAAGGCTGCGTATAGATCACGATCTCCGGCATCACCCTCTCCCGGATTCCCGGAACGGAAATCCAGGAGAGTAAGTGTGGGCCGCGATCGCCGAAGTCAAATACGCAAGCGGCCGAGGATGTAGCCGAGCCCAAGCGCGATCACGGTGGCGGCGACGGGCTGGCCGCGGATGAACGACACCACCTCGTCGGTCGCCGCCTGCGCCTGCTGATAGCTGTTGCTCACCGCTCGGCTGGCCGATTGCGCCGCGTTCTCGCCCGATTGAGGCGGCTTGTAGTTGGTCTTGGCGGAACCGGCAGTGGAATCGGACGCCATGGCTCCCTCCTTCAGGCGGTCAACCGGCCGATGAGAATCCCGAGACCGAGCGCCACCAGCACGGCCACGAGCGGTTGCTCCCGAAGGTAGTCATTGGCCTGACCGACGGCCTGCTGGGCCTGCCCGGCCGCCTGCTGATAATACCCGTCCGCCTGCGTCTTGGCGTCGCCCAGCACGTCGCCCGCCGCCGATTGCGCCTTGCCCGCGTATTCCTTCGCAGTACCGGTGATCCGATCCGAATCCATGGCCATCCCTTTCAACGACGTTTGATCCGAACTAACTGCGGCGGTCGCGCCGAGTTCCGCCCGCGTCCGACTTAGGCGAGACGCGGATCGGGAACGCGGGCCGCCGCCAAAACATCAACACTGACGGCGCCCGCGGCCAAGAGCGCGCGGGCGCAGGACGCAGCCGTGGCCCCCGAGGTCATGACATCGTCAACCAGCAGCACGCGGCGGCCGCAGACCCGGTGCCGGAGCGACGGCCGAATCGCGATCACGTTCTCCATTTCGATGTACCGCTCCGACGCCGATTTGGTGCCGAGCGGCGCCGTCGCACGGCTGCGCGTCAGGGCATCGGCGAGCAGCGGACGATCGGAGAGCCGGCCAACCGCCCGGGCGAGCACCGCCGCCTGATTGTAGCGCCGCGCACGCAGGCGATGCCGGTGCAGCGGAACCGGAACCAGCAAATCCGCATCATGCAGCAGGGCGGCACCGGCCCGCATCATCATCGGCGCGAGGGTACGGGCCAATTCGATACGATCCGCGTGTTTCAGCGGCAAAATGAGCCGCCTTGCCTGCGCATCGTAGCGGAGCGCCGCCCGGGCACGCCGGTATGGCGGCGCCTGCAGGCCGCAACGGCCGCAAAGGCCGCCAGCGCCCGCTTGTTCAGCGAAGGCGAACGGAACGCCGCAAATCGGGCAGCAAGGCTCCGTCACGAACCCGGTGCGGGAAAAGCACGCTGCGCAGAGTGCGTGCGCGGCGTCGGTCGCCGCGTCGCAAATCGGGCAGTGCGGCGGCAGCAGCAGGTCGATCGCCGCCCTGAATGCGCCGCCGATGGCGTGCCGCAGTCCTCGCATGAGCGCAACCATTGCCGCCAAAGGTGAACACGACGTCAGCGGCGCTTGGCAAGCCGGGGGCCGAAGC
>JAFAXA010000349.1 GCA_019241425.1 Acetobacteraceae bacterium
GACGAAATGCCGCCACAGATCGGGCTCGATCACGCCGCGCCATTTCCGGGTGGTGTCGGCTTGGCGCCGAAAGACCCAGCACAATCCCCACGCGGGAATGGCGGCGAGCAGCCACACGGGCCGCAGGAAATGAAAATCTGCGAGCGCCGTCATTCTGCTGCCTGTTGCGCGCGACGCCGCGCTCGCGGCAGCAATCGAATCGCTTGCGCGCCGAGCGACAACAACAGCATCGCGGCGAGCGGCCAGGCAAACAGGTCGGTGCGCGGCCGGGCTGACAGCGTATCGACCTCGCGGGTTTCGATCGCGTCGAGCCTTCGGTAGATGTCGGCGAGCCCGGCGCGATCCATCGCCCGGAAGAATTCTCCGCCGGTCACCTGCGCGACGTCGCGGAGCGCCGCCTCGTCCAGCTTGTCCTCGCCGACCGCCGCCGGATCGCCGATGGCGACGGCGTAGATGGTGATACCGCGATCATGCGCGACGGCTGCTGCTTCACCCGGCGGGACTTGGCTCGCGGTGTCGTTGCCGTCCGTCAGCGCGATGATCGTCTTGTGCTTCATCCTGCTATCGGCAAGCAGATTGATGCCGAGCCCGATCGCATCTCCGAAGGCGGTTCGCGGTCCGGCCATGCCGGCGCGCATGTCGGCCATCACCCGGCGCACCAGCACGAGATCGGTCGTGAAAGGAACGAGGACAAACGGTGCACTGCCGAATACGACGACGCCGACGCGATCGCCTTTCCGCGTTGCAAGGAATTCTTCCAGCACCTCGCGTGAGGCGGTCACCCGGTCGACGGTCTCGCCCTCCGCATTCGTGAAATCGCTTGTGTCCATCGACGCGGAAAGGTCGACCAACAGCAGGAGATCGCGGGTCGGCTGGTCGCGGTGCAGCGGTGCATCCAGTCGCTGCGGCCGGGCGAGCGCTGCGACAACGCAGATCCAGCACACGGTCAGCACGAGGCCCCTGAACAGACCCCGCCGAGCGGCGACGCCACCGGTTTCCGGCGCTTGCCCGCTCAGCCGCGCAAGCACGCCGAGGAACGGCACGCGAAGTCCGGCCTGCATCTGACGGTACGGCGGCAGCAGGACATGCACGATCATTGGCAACGGCAGCAGCAGTCCCGCCCAGGGATGCGCGAAGACGATCACGGCGCGGAAACTTTGTGGCGCACGATCCAGCGCCGGACCGCAGCCCGGGCGTTCGCCAGGTCGGCGCCGTGTAGGGCTGCGGCGGGAGCGAGCGCCGCCTGCGCGACGATGCGTCCCGCTGCTTGCGGCAGGCCCCCCGTCCGCTCCAGGAATGCCGCCCACTCCGCGCCGGTGATGCCGGCGACGCCTTCCCGCCCATACGTGACGAGGGCCGTGCGCTTCAGTAACCCGCCGAGTTCGTTCGGAGCCGCCGTGGCCGCGGCCCGAGCCGCGCTACGGCGATAGGCGTTCGCGCGATAGCGATGGACGAGCCGAACCGCTGCCAGCGCCGCGAGCGCGAGCAGCCCGGCCGCAACGATCCACCATCCGGGTCGGGGCGGCCACCACGGCACCGGTGGCGGCAAAGCGAGGCCGCGCAGGTTGGCGAGGTCAGCGGGGTCGCCGGTCACCCCGCTCTCCGGCCTGCCAGCGCGGCACGGATCTGCAAGCCCGGATCGGTGTCGGTGCACACCTCAATTACCGGAATGGCGCGGTGCCGGCCGAAAGCGGCAATGGCCTCGCGCCGGGCGGCAAACGCCTCCGCATGGCCGCGCCGCAAAGAACCGCTCCGCGTATCCACTTGCAGCCGGGCGGGGCCTGCCGCCAGCACAACGGAACCGATCGGGGGCAACGCAGTCTCCAGCGGATCGAATACGAATACCGCGATGATGTCGTTATGTGCCGCGATCGTGCCGACGAGGCCGCGCGTCGTTTCGTCGGCCCCGACAGCGTCCGAGATGAGCACGACGAGCCAATCATGCGCCGCGAGCCGCGCGGCCTCGCCGAGCGCGCGGTTCAACATGGCGTCATCGGCGAGGGCGGTTGCCGCATTCAACCCGGCGTTCAGCCGCGCGACTTCGCTCAGCACGCGCTGCGCGGCCGCCGCGCCGCGCGCGGGCCGCACCACGATGAGTTCGCGGTCGTCGAACGCGATCGCGGCGACCCGGTCGCCGGCGCGCACCACGCGCCATGCTCCGAGCGCCGCCGCTTCCGCGGCCGCGACGGACTTGGTCGCCCGCTTGCTGCCGAAGAACATCGAAATGCGTTGATCGACCAGCAGCAGCACGATGCGGTCCCGCTCCTCCGTATAGACCCGCACATACGGCTCGCGCAGCCTTGCCGTCGCGCGCCAGTCGATCGCGCGCACATCGTCCCCATCCTGGTAATGACGCATTTCCATGAAATCGAGACCGCGCCCGCGCAGACGGGATGTGTGCCGTCCGGCCAATGCGCCGCCGGGGGGCTGATGCGGCAGCAGGCTGAAGCCGCGCGCGCGCCCCCTGAGCCGCATAAGATCGTCCAGGGTCACGTGGGCGCGCGCCGGCATCAGATCGCTGAGGCGGCGTCCGCCGCGACGAAGATGCGTCTTAACCGAAACGGCGACCCGCCGAAGCAAAATCTATGCATACCTTCCTGTTCCCCAAGGCAAGTAATTCATAATGGTGTCAGTGCGGATGAGCCCTTTGCGGAACACTCCGGCAAATGGGACGCGGTCGGTGTAGACTGCGGCCTCGCCACGCGCTCCGGCTGGCAGGCGCAGAGCCGGATCGTCGAGCTTCAGGCCTGCGGCAAAACACGTGGGTGCCTCCGACGACGAGTGTCGGAATGAGTCAGCGAGGGCCTGCGCTCGACAGCTTAGCCATAACCTCGTCGAGGTTTAAGCTCGCAGGCTTCTGTCTCACCGGAAATTCCTTGAAGCTTTCCAGCCAGCGTGCGGCGAGCACCTGCATCGGAACCTGGACGAACGCTCGATCGACCATCCATTTGTCGTAAAGGATACTTTCGTCACCGCGTTCGAACGGATCGGCCCGCAGATTGAACAACGTCGGCACGCGCAATTTGGAGAATTCCCCAGACCAGACGCCAATGCCCTTGTTGTCCTGTGCAAGAAACACTGACTTCCAGTCGTTGACGCGGATCGCGACCAGTTCGCCGTCGTCGTTCCAGTAGATGAACTCGCTACGCGGCGCCTCTTTCGCCTCGCCCTTGAAGAACGGCATCAGGTTGTAGCCGTCGAGATGAACCTTGAACGTTTTTGAACCGATTTGATAGCCTTCTCGGCACTTCTCTACCACGTCCGGCTTGCCTCCCGCAGCGCAGAAGGTCGGAAGGAGATCGTAATGCGAAAAAAATTCGTTGTAGGTCGTGTTCGGCTTGATCGTGCCCGGCCAGCGGATCAACAGGGGCACTCGGTAGCCGCCTTCCCAATTGGTGGCCTTCTCCCCCCGGAATGGCGTTTGGCCGCCATCAGGAAACGACATCACCTCGGCCCCGTTGTCGGTCGTGAACACGACGATCGTGTTGTCGGCAATACCCAGATCGTCGAGCTTCTTCAGCAATTGCCCAACATAGCCATCGAGCTCGACCATGCCGTCCGGGTAGAGGCCCTTGCCCGTCTTGCCGACCGAGGCCGGCTTTAAATGAGTCCACACGTGCATGCGGGTTGAATTGAAATAGCAGAGCCAGGGCTTGCCCGCCTTGTGCTGGCGGTCGATGAAATCCAGCGCTGCGGAAAGGAACTCTTCGTCGATCGTCTCCATGCGTTTTTTTGTAAGTGGCCCGGTATCCTCGATCTTGCCGTCGGCATTGGCACGTAGGACGCCGCGAGGGCCGAAGCGCTTCCGGAAGTCAGGATTCTCGGGATAGTCAGGGTTCTCCGGTTCCTCCTCTGCATTGAGGTGGTAGAGATTGCCGAAGAACTCGTCGAAGCCGTGATTGGTCGGGAGAAACTCGTCCTTGTCGCCGAGATGGTTCTTGCCGAATTGCGCGGTGGAATAGCCGAGCGGCTTGAGAAGTTCCGCGACGGTCGGGTCCTCCGGCCTGATCCCGATATCGGCTCCCGGGAGCCCGACCTTGGTTAAGCCTGTCCGGATCGGCGACTGGCCTGTGATGAAGGCGGCCCGCCCGGCGGTGCAGCTCTGCTCACCGTACCAGTCTGTGAACATCGCACCCTCGTTACCAATAGGATCGATGTTGGGGGTGCGGTATCCCATCATCCCATGATTGTATTTGCTCACGTTGAACCAGCCGACGTCGTCGGCCATGATCATCAGGATGTTCGGCCTTTGGGCGATTGGCTGGGTCGCACTGGATTGCTGAGCTTGCGCCTTAACGGCCGGCCCGGCCGCAGCAAGTCCTGACACTGCTAGCGCAGTGCCACCCAACAAGGCACTGCGACGAGGAAGTCCTGATGCATTGGTTGCCATAAGATCCTTGTCCCCCCTGGGTAGATGCATGCATTGAAGGCTGTCGGCGTCCTTCGACCGCCCAGTCAACTCTGTACCCGCACGGCGTATGTCCGAGAAAAAATGGCCGTAACCGCGGCGGACACCCCGCTACAATGAGGACCGCCCCGGGCGAGGCTGTTGCGGGCTTCGCCTTAGCGATCGGCCGAGCCGATCGAGTTTCCAGGCCAGCAGGCAGTCGTCAGATAACCGGCAATGCATATCATTGATTCCCCAAAAGCCCCGTTCGAAACTAGCGGCGATCTACCCCCTGAGTCGCATCAGATCGTCCAAAGTCACGTGGGCGCGTGCCGGCATCACACTGCAGAGGCAGCGGCCGCCGCGAAGATGCGCTTAGACCGCAACGGCGACCTGCCGCAGCAATTCGTTGACGACCGCATCGGCGGTCACGCTCTCCGCTGTAGCCTCGTAGCTGAGCGCCAAGCGGTGCCGAAGGCACTCCGGGGCGACCGCCTGCACGTCCGATGGCGTCACGAACGCGCGCCCGTCCAGCCAGGCACAAGCACGGGCGCAGACATCGAGAGCGAGGGTGCCGCGAGGGCTGACACCGATCGCGATCCAGCGCGGGAGTTTTTCGCCGAACCCCGCGCGTTTGCGGGTCGCCTCCACCAGCGCAACGATATACGCGTCGATCGCCGGTGCGGGCACGATGCGGGCGATCTCGGCTCGCGCAGCCAGCACTGCCGCTTGCGGCACGGGAGCCCGCTCGGCTGCGGCGCGGCCCGATCTCTCGCCGCGCACGAGGGCAAGCACAGCTCCTTCCTCCTCCGTGTTCGGATAATCCACACGGATATGCATAAGGAAACGGTCCGTTTGCGCTTCGGGCAGCGGATACGTGCCCTCCTGCTCGATAGGATTCTGCGTCGCAAGCACCATAAACAGTTCCGGGAGCTTGTGCCGCTTGCCGCCGACCGTGACTTGCCGTTCCTCCATCGCTTCCAGCAGCGCGGACTGAACCTTTGCCGGCGCGCGGTTGATCTCATCCGCAAGGATCAGGTTGCCGAACACAGGCCCTTCGCGGAACTCGAAGGTTTGGGTCTGCTCGCGGTAGA
>JAFAXA010000197.1 GCA_019241425.1 Acetobacteraceae bacterium
GCGATCCGGGCAACAGCCAGTGGCAGCGCGATCTCTCGGTGAGCCACGAGAGGATCGGCGACGTGCGGTTGGGGAAGGGCGATGTTGCGGGTGCGCTCGCCCCCTGTGAGGCAAGCCTTGCCATCCGTTCCCAGCTTGCCGAGCGCGATCCGGGCAACGGCCAGTGGCAGCACGATCTCTCAGTCAGCTACGCGAAGATCGGGGAAGCGCTGAGCAGACAGGGCAACAACGAAAGAGCGGTTGCCGCCTATGAGGCTGGCCGCGCCATCAGCCAAGGGCTTTCCGAGCGCGACCCGAGCAATGCGCCCTGGCGCGCTGACGCAACCTGGTTCCAGGAAAGATTGCGCGCTCTGCAGTTGAGCGGCAAGGTCCCCTGAGGCGATTCCGGCTCGTCAGGGTTCCGGGACGCGAACCCGCCCCCTAACCGATGGCCCGGAGCGGCGCGCGGCGTGCGGCGCCGATCCGGGCGTAGAGATCGACATAATCGTCCGCCATGCGGGCGGCGGTGAAGCGCGCGTCGAACCGGGCGCGGACACGCGCGCGCGGCAGCCGGTGCAAGCGCTCCACCGCGGCGACCGCCCCGGTTTCGTCCTCCACGATATAACCCGACACGCCGTCGTCGATCACCTCGGGCACCGAGCCCCGGTTATAGGCGATCACCGGCGTGCCACACGCCATCGCCTCGATCATCACCAAGCCGAACGGCTCCGGCCAGTCGATCGGCAGCAACAGCGCGTGCGCGCCGCTGAGGAAGTCGGCCTTCTGGTCGTCGTTGATCTCGCCGACCAACTCGACCCCCGGCTCCTTCAGCAGCGGGCGGATCACCTCGTCGAAATACGCCTGATCCACCCGGTCGACCTTGGCCGCCATCTTCAGCGGGATGCCGGCGCGGCCGGCGATGCGGATGGCGCGGTCGGGCCGCTTCTCGGGGCAAATGCGTCCGAGAAAGGCGAGGTAGGACGGCGTCACCGGCTGTGGGGTCAGCAGCTCGGCCGGCAGGCCGTGCAGCACGGTGCCGACGAACCGCGCCTGCGGCAGCGGGCGGCGCTGGCTGTCGGAGATCGACACCACCGGAACATGCGGGAAGCGGTCGAACACCGGTTGCAGTTCAGGGAGGTCGAGCCGCCCATGCAGCGTTGTCACAAACGGGGTGCGCTGGCGGGTGAACAGCGGGAACGACCAATAGTCCAGATGAAAGTGCAACACGTCGAATTGATCGGCCATCTCCCGCACGGTTTCGAGCAGGAGGAAATGCGGCGCCACCGTATCGCGGATGCCGGCGTCGAGCCGCAGTGCCTTCGGCCACACGGCATGAAGGTGGGCGGAGGTTTTCGAGTCGCCGCTGGCGAATAAGGTGACGTCGTGGCCGAGCGCGACAAGCTCCTCAGTTAAAAAGGAAACCACCCGCTCGGTGCCGCCATAGAGCTTGGGCGGAACGGCCTCGTAGAGCGGGGCGATTTGGGCGATGCGCATAAAAATCTCTCGCGTTCTGGTGATGTCTAATCATGGTGCAACGCGAGAAAGAGGGCGAAAAAGCGGCAACGTCTGCCTCAGTGTCGCGATCATCCAGAGGTTCTATCGGAGGGTGGCGGGGGAGAACCGCCAAAAACCAATGCTCTAGCCGGTCGGGGGCACGCCGTATGCCGATTTCAAAAGATTCGAGTTTAGAACTGGTCAGCCTGTCGCAACGCCCGCTCGCCTTCGTGTTGCGCTATGTTCGCCTGCACAAGGTAGGCTGCGCCGTCATCCTGGGCGGAGTAACGGCCGGTGTGGGTTGCGCCATCGGCTCGCAATACGCCGTCAAGCACCTCGTGGACATCCTTTCCGCTGGGCCGGGCGGCCCAATCTGGGCGGCGTTCGCGATCCTGGCGGGCTTGATCGCGGCCGATAACCTGATGTGGCGGGTCGCCGGTTGGCAGGCGACGCACACTTTCGTCGCGATGACCGGCGATCTGCGGCGTGACCTGTTCGGCCACATGACCGGCCATGCCCCGTCCTATTTCGCGGATCGTTCGCCTGGAACGCTTGCCGGCCGCATTTCCTCGACCTCCAACGCCATCTACACCGTGCTGAGCACGCTATCCTGGAACGTGCTGCCGCCTTGCGCCGCCATCGTCGGCTCGATCGCGGTGCTCGCCTCCGTGAGCCCGATGATGGCGCTGGTGCTGGTCTCGGTCGCGGCCGTGCTCGGCTTCACCATCCTGCGGCTCGCCGCCGCCGGCCGCCGTTTGCACCACGCCTATGCGGCGGGCGCGGCGTCCGTCGACGGCGAACTGGTCGACGTCATCAACAACATGCCGCTCGTGCGGGCATTCGGCGCCACGCTTCGTGAGCGCAACCGGTTCGCCGGAAGCGTGCAGCGGGAAATGACCGCCCGTGGCCAAAGCCTGCGCTATCTCGAGAAGCTGCGCCTGTTTCACGCCTTCTCCACGGCGCTGCTGAGCGCGGGCCTGCTCGCCTGGGCGATCCATTTGTGGCAAGGCGGGCAAGCCAGCACCGGCGACGTCGTGCTCGTCACCACGATGGGCTTCACCATTCTGCATGGCACGCGCGACCTGGCCGTCGCCTTGGTTGACTCGATCCAGCACATGGCGAGGCTGTCGGAAGCGGTGTCGACGCTGCTGGTGCCACACGACCTGCGCGACTCCGAAAAGGCGCAGGTGCTGCGCGGCGCGCGCGGCGCGGTGGAATTCGCGGGCGTCGATTTCGCCTATCCTGGCGCGACGTCGGTGCTGCGCGATTTCCGGGTCCGCATAGAACCCGGCGAGCGCGTCGGTCTGGTCGGCCGCTCGGGGTCCGGCAAATCCACGGTCCTCTCGCTATTGCAGCGGTTCCGGGACGTGACGGGCGGCGCGGTGCTGATCGACGGCAAGAACATCGCGGAGTTGACTCAGGAAAGCCTGAGCAGCGCGATTTCGGTGGTGCCGCAAGAAGTGATGCTGTTCCATCGTTCGGTGCTCGAGAACATCCGCTACGGCAAGCCGGACGCGACCGACGAGGAGGTGTTTGCCGCTGCGGCAGCAGCCGGGTGCGACTTCATCGAGGGGCTCTCGGAGGGTTTCGAGACGATCGTCGGCGACCGTGGCGTGAAGCTTTCGGGCGGTCAGCGTCAGCGCCTCGCGATCGCCCGCGCCTTCCTGCGCGACGCTCCGATCCTCCTGCTCGACGAAGCGACGAGCGCGCTCGACACCGAGTCCGAGCAGGCGGTGCAGCGGGCTTTGGACCGGCTGATGACCGGTCGCACGGTGATCGCGGTCGCCCATCGCCTCTCCACACTGCACAATTTCGACCGCATCCTGGTGATGCAATCCGGCCAGATCCTGCAGGACGGCGCGCCACGGGTCATCGAGAACACGCCCGGCCCGTATCGCGACCTGATCCGGCGGCAGGGCTTGCAGGTCATCGAGCGGGTGCCTGCCGAGGCGGAGGAGACCGCGAAGGCCGCCTGACCGGACCGCTTATGCAGAAACGGAGCCGCCCCTGTCCGGGGCGGCTTTCGTTTGTTCGCGATCCTTCTGCGGCGCGTGTGCGGGGTGGCGGCGTGCAACGCGGCTCAGCGGCTCGCGGTCTGCGCGCCGCCGTTCGGTTGATCGGGCGGCGGGGCGGCGGTGCGGACCTTGCTGCCGTCCGGCAACCCGGCCGGAACGCTCAGAACCAGCGTTTCGCCTCCGTCCAACCCATCACGCAATTCAGCCGTCGTTCCGAAGTCGCGGTAAATCGAAACCCTCTTGAAATGGACCGCGCTGCCGGGGTCGACCGTTGCGACCTGCAGGCCGCTGGCGTTGAACACCAGCGCTTCATCCGGGACGATGACGCCCGGCCTTTGGCGCGGAACCGCGAAGCTCACATTGACGAACAGACCAGGCCGCAGCTTGCCGTCCGGGTTCGGCACGTCGACTTCCGTCAGCATCGAGCGGGAGGCGGCCTGCAGGGCGACGGAGGTGCGGGCGACCTTGCCGGTGAACACCTGGCCGGGCAGCTCCGGAACCGTGATCTTCGCTTCCAAACCGTCCGTGATGCCGATCGCGCTGCTTTGGGGGACATACACCGCGATCCGCAGAATGGTGTCGCGGGCGATGCTGAGCATCGGCGTGCCGCTGCTGCTGTCGGACGTGAGCAGGTCGCCGCGATCGACGTTGCGGGCGGTGACCACGCCGTCGAACGGCGCCGTCACGCGCTCGAAGGCGGTCAGCGCCACCAGCCTATCCACGGTCGCCTGCTGCGCCTTCAGATTGGCGACGGACACCGCAACCCCGGCTTGTGCATTGGCGACTCCCGCCGTCTGCACCGAAAAGTTCGCGGTCGCATTGTCGGCGTTCTGCTTGGTTTCCCAGCCTTGGCTTGCGAGCGTCGTCTGGCGGTATTTGGTGACATCGGCGAGCTTGGTGTTGGCTTTGGCGGATTCGACCATCGCCTCGGCTTGGGCGACCGCCGCCTGGTTTTGCCCGAGCGTTGCTTGCGCCTGGGCCAATTGCTGGTCGAGATCGGGCGCTTCGATCCGGATCAGCAGATCACCCGCCTTCACGCGGCTGCCGATATCGACCCGGCGTTCCGCGACGTAGCCGGTCGCGCGAGCGAAGATATTGGCGTTGTCAAATGCCTCTGTTTGTCCGGGCAGCACCAACTCGACCGGCGAGTCGACCCGCTGCGCCGTTGCCGTGCGCACCTGCGGCACGAACTGTTCCTCTTGCCGCTGGGTCGCGCGCGAAGCGGCATAGGTCCGCCAATGCAGCCAGGCCCCGACGCCCAGCAGCAGGATGAGCAAGGTCAGCACGAGCAGCCCGACGCGCCGGCGCGGCGGCGCCGGCTGTTCGGCGCCACCGTGGCCGCGGCCGGCATCCCGAGGCAGCCGGGCCGGGACCGCCTCGTTTTCGCTCATGCTCATATGTAGTCTTTCAAGGGCTCGACCTTCCCACCCCGCAGCATCGTATACAGAAACGGCACGAAAAGCAGGGTCGAGCAGGTTCCGAAGGTAATGCCGCCGAGCACCGCGCGCGCGAGCGCCGCATTCTGCTCGCTGCCCTCGCCGATGCCGACCGCCATCGGCAGCAAGCCGACGAACATCGCGCCGGCGGTCATCAGCACCGGTCGCAGCCGGGTGCGGCCGGCCATGAGCGCCGCTTCGGCGGCGTCGCATCCCGTTTGTTCCCGGTGCTCGCGCGCGAACGTCACCAGCAGGATGGAGTTCGCGGAGGCGACCCCGATGCTCATGATCGCGCCCATGAGCGACGGAATCGAGAAGCTGGTCTGGGTCAGGAACAAGCTTCCGACGATGCCGCAGAAGGCAATGGGCAAGGCCGCGAGCACCACGAACGGGTCGCCCCAGTTCTGGAAGTTCACCGCCATCAGCAGATAAACGGCGACAACCGCCACGCCGAGGCCGATCCCGATGTGAAAGAACGCCTGGTCCTTGCTTTGGATTTGCCCGCGCACGGAGACCTTGTCGGGCGCTTCCAACCCTTTCTGCTGCTCGTCGACGATGCGCTGGATCGCGGCTTCGGCGCCGCCGAGATCGCGGTCCTGCACGGCCGCGTAGATGTCGTAGGTCGGCTGGGTGTTGATATGCGTGCCGACGGTTTGCTCGCTTCGGCGTTCCAAAGTCGCGACATTCGCGAGCAGCTGCATCGGCGAAACGGACGGCGCCGACGAGGCGGTAACCAGCAGCGGCGTGTTGGTCAGCGCCGTCATCGTGTCGTTGCGATATTCCGGCGTTTGCACCCAAACCTGATACGGAATCCCGGTCTGCGGGTCCGACCAGAAATTCGGGCTGACCTGGAAGCTGCCGCTCAGCGACACGTTCATGCTGTTTGCGATCTGCTGTTCGGTGAGGCCGAGTTCGGCGGCGCGCTGGCGATCGACCTTCACAAAGAATTCCGGGGCGTCGATAATCTGCTGGATGTGGACGTCGACCAGCCCGCGCACGAGACGCATCTTGTCGGCGATCGCCTCCGCCACCTGCAAGTCCTTGGCGGCGTGGCGGCCGCTCACCTGTACGTCGATCTGCGACGGCACCCCGAAATCGAGGATTTGCGTAATCATGTCGGCGGGCTCGAAATAGAATACCGCGCTCGGGAAGCGCTCCCGCAGCCGTTGCCGCAATTGCTTCTGGTAGAGCGCGGTCGAGCCGTGGCCGGGGTTCAAGGTCACCAGAACCTGGCCGTCATAATACGCGACGAAGGTGCCGTTCCCGAAGGCGAAATTGTAGTTGGACGCCGGCAGCCCGATATTGTCGATGATTGTGCCGAGGTCGTCGTGCGGGACGACCTGGCGCACCGTGTCCTCGACGCCCGCGAACAGCTTTTCCGCTTCCTCGATGCGCGTCCCGGGATGCGCGCGCACATGCAGCGTCATCTGCCCGGCATCCACTTCCGGGAAGTAGTCGGTGCCGATGAAGGTGAACAGCACCGCGGCGCAGGCGATCAAGGCGCCCACGGTGCCAAGCGTGGTCCAGCGGTGCCCCAACACCGCATGGAGCAAGCCGACATAGGCTTGCTGGAAGCGGGCGAAGCCACGCTCGAATCCGGCATGGATGCGGCCGAACCAGC
Organism: Acetobacteraceae bacterium; assembly: GCA_019241425.1. Classification (GTDB taxonomy): domain Bacteria; phylum Pseudomonadota; class Alphaproteobacteria; order Acetobacterales; family Acetobacteraceae; genus JAFAXA01. The sequence goes on from JAFAXA010000197.1 coordinate 6,546, forward strand.
CGAAGATCCGGCCGCGAATGCCCTTCTTCGGCGCTCCCTCCGTTTTCGGCTGCTGCCGTTGCTCGTGCTCGCGCTGCACCAGCACGTCGATCAGGATCGGGACCAGGGTGCGCGACAGCAAATACGAGGCGAGCATGGCGAACACCACCGCCAGCGCCTGCGGCGTGAACAGGAATTTTGGCGCGTCCGTCAGGAACAGCACGGAGACGAAGGCGCAGCAGATCGACAAGGTCGAGATCAGGGCTGGCTTGGCGATGCCGGCGGCACCGTGCACGACCGCCTTGCGGAACTCCTCGCCTTCTTCCATCAGCCGGTAGGTGTTTTCGATCGCGACCGTCGCGTCGTCGACGAGAATTCCGACCGCGAGCGCCATCCCGCCCAGCGTCATGATGTTGACGGTGTTGCCGAGCACGGCGAGCACGGCGAGCGATGTCAGGATCGACAGCGGGATGGAGGTCAGCACGATCAGCGTCGAGCGCCACGACCCGAGAAACAACAGGATCATCAATCCGGTCAGCCCGGCGGCGATGGCGCCTTCGCGGAATACGTCGGCGATTGCGCCGGACACGAACACCGATTGGTCGAATAACGGCGTGATCTTCATGTCCTTCGGCGCGGCCGCCCGGATGCCGGGCAACAGCGACTTGACGGTGTTCACGACCGAAAGCGTGGATGCGGCGCCATTCTTCAGGATGGTCAGCAGCACGGCCCGGCCGCCATCCTGACGCACGATGTTCTGCTGCGGCGGGCCGCCGTCCCGCACATAGGCGACGTCCCGCAGCAGGATCGGCGAGCCGTTCACCAGCTTCACCGGGATTTCGTTCAATGTCGAAATGGCTTCCGGCGTCGAGTTCAGCCGGACGACGTATTGCTGCGTGCCGAGCTTGGCGAGGCCGGAGGGCACGGTCACGTTTTGCGCCGTCATCGCGGCCGTGATGTCGGCCGGGGTGAGCCCGAAGGCCTGGAGCGCATGCAGATCGAGATCGACCATGATCTGCCGCGGCTGCCCGCCATAGGGGGAGGGCAGCGTGGATCCGGGAACCGTCGTCAAGGTTTGCCGGATGCGGTACTGCCCGTAATCGAAAAGCTGCCGTTCATTCTCCTGGGTGGAGGAGAGCGCGAGCTGGATGACCGGAACGGACGAGGCCGAGAACCGCATCACGACCGGTGGCTGGATACCCGGGGGCAGTACGGCGCGGATCGAGTTTGTGGAGGCCGTTACTTGGGCGAGTGCGAGATCGATGCTGACATCCGGCTGAAAATAGATCCGGGTGATGGTCACGCCCTGGAGGGTCGTGCTTTCCATGTTCCGGATGCCGTTGACATTGTTGCTGAGCGAGAACTCCGTATAGGTGGTGACGCGCCTTTCCATCTCCGGCGTGTCGAGGCCGGTATAGGTCCAGACGATGGTGACAACCGGAATGTCGACGCTCGGGAGAACGTCCTTCGGCATGACGATGTAGGCGCCGACCCCGGCGAGCAGGATCAAAACCGACATCACGTAAAACGTGATCCGGAATTTCAGGGCATATTTGACCAGCCACATGGAAGTAAGCTGGGCAGGTGGGGGCAACAAGCAAGAGCCGTCGCGGCGGTGCCCCGTCCGGCGGGGTTCGGCGCCGAAGGAGAGAGCCGAGTCTTGACCGATATGTGTTCGCGAACTCCGGCAGCCTCGCCGTGATTGCGGCCGGAGACGACGGGTGGAACTGACCGTGAGGCCGCAATCGCCGCTCGTCGAGTCCGGATCTTTTGTAACGGGCGCCGAGGCGGAGGTAATTCACGTCCGCTGGCTACCGATGCGGGAAATGACCGGCCCCGCGATGGCCCGCTGCCTGACGCTGCTCGACCCGGATGAGCGCGCCCGCGCCGGTCGTTTCGTCTTCGAAGAGGACCGAAGCGCGTTCATCGCGGCGCATGCGCTCGCGCGGGTGATGCTGGGCGCGCTGGGTCGCCGCGATCCGGCTTCCTGGCGCTATGTCGCAGGGCAACACGGAAAGCCGGAAGTCGCGCCCTGGCCCGGACCTGCCGGGCTGCGCTTCAGTCTCTCGCACGCGCGGACCTGCGTCGCCTGCGTGGTGGGCTGGAACACCGATCTCGGTATCGACGTGGAAGCGGAGAGGCCGCAGCTTTCCCCGGTCGATCTCGCCGACCGCTTCTTCGCGCCCGCCGAAGCGGCCATCATCCGGGCCGCGCCGCCGCTTCAGACCCGCGCGTTCTTCCTGGCGCTGTGGACGCTGAAGGAGGCGTTCATCAAGGCAACCGGGGAAGGACTGACGCGCTCGCTCAGCAGTTTCAGCTTCAGCCTTTCTCCCCCGGCGATCACGCTAGAGGCGGGCGAAAGCGATGCCCCGAATTGGCACTTCCTGCAATTCCGAACGGAGGCGAACCATTTCATTGCCGTCGCCGCGCGCTCGCCAACTGCACGCGCGGTTCGCTTCGACGCCCGGCCCGCGCAGCCTTCGGAACTGGCCGTACTTGCGGAGTGAATTGGGTCGGGCTTTACGTGAGCCCTTTCGATCGGCTTGGTTCTGGGTCCAGCTCAGAGGCGCGTGCAGGTGAGCTCGCGCGGCCCTCGCAGCTCCGCCGAGCGAGGTGGCCTCCATTGTCGATGCGGTCTGCCTCGACCCGGCGGCGGGAACGCGCCGCCGCGCATACCCGCGCCCGGCCATATCAAGCGATCCGCCTGCCACCCCGCCAAACCTGACGCACGACCGGCAGCGCGCCCGCCATGTGAACCCGGACCAGGTCGGCCCGCATGCCCGGGGCGATCTCACCCCGGTCGCGCAAGTGAACGGCGCGGGCTGGATTGCGGGTAACGGTCGCGATCGCGTCCGGCAGCGTTATCGCGGGAACCCGCTGCGGCAGCGCGAACGCCGCCATGAGCAGGCTGCCGGGGATGTAATCGGACGAAAGAATATCCAGCAGTCCTGCACGCGCGAGGGCCTCGGCGGAAACATTCCCCGAATGCGAGCCGCCGCGGAGCAGATTGGGCGCGCCGACGACGACCGTGATCCCGTTTTCGTGGCAGGCGGAAGCGGCCTCCATCGTGGTCGGAAATTCGGACAATGCAATGCCCTCCTCGGCGGCTTGGGCAACATCGTCCGCCGTGGTGTCGTCGTGGCTAGCGAGCGGAACGCCGTGCTCCTGGGCGAGCCGGATCAATGCCGGCCGGCTCGCTTGCGCGCGCGCCGTCCCTTGCCGCATCCGCTCCCTTGCCCGCTCGCGAACCTCCGCCGCTTCCTTGCCGGTTTTGCGGGCGTATATGAGATACTTGTCGAGATCTCGGAACTGACGCTGGCCGGGCGTGTGGTCCATCAGCGACATCAAACCGGGCAAGCGATGCGCAACGAACCGCTTGACGGCGTTCATGACGTCGTCGGCCGGCATCTCGCAGCGCAGGTGTGTGATGTGGGAAGCGCGAAGCAAGTCCTGCTCCGCCGCTTGCTCGATCGTTTTCGCGAGTTCGAAAAGATCTGCTCCGGCGTCCCCGCCGTCCTCGTCGGTTCCTGCGCGCAGGCTGTCGAATACGGTGGTTATGCCGGATGCGGCAATCTGAGCGTCGTAGGCCAGCACCGCGCCGAGCTTGTGCCAGCGCACAGCCGGGCGCGGGTAGTAGTGGCTTTCGAGATGATCCGTGTGCAGCTCGACCAGGCCCGGAATGAGCGTGTCGCCGTTGAGATTCGCGCCACGTTCCGGTGCGCGACCTTCGCCGATTGCAGCGATTCGGCCGTCATCGCCGACCGTGAGCCAGCCATGCTGCACACGGTCAGCCAGAACAAGGAAGGCATTCTCGGCGGTCGCGAGCGTGTCCGCCATCATACCGCCTCCGCCGCCACGACCCGCGTGAAGCGCCCCAGATCGATTTCGCGGTCGGCGAGCGCGGCTCGGACTTCGGCATCATGAAACACGCCGAGCACGGCGCACCCCGAATCGCGACGCTGGCGCGCGAGCCCGATCACAGCGGCGCGGTTCCTCGCATCGAGCGACGCGGTCGGCTCGTCCAACAGCAGCAATGGATGATTCCCAATGAGCCCGCGCGCGATGTTCACCCGCTGTTGCTCGCCGCCCGAAAAGGTCGCCGGCGGCAACGTCCAGAGCCGCGCCGGCAGGTTGAGCCTGCCCAGCAGTTCCCGGGCCCGCGCATCCGCGGCTTCAAAATCGAGGCCGCTGTCCCGCCCCGCTGCCGCGACTAGATCAAGCGCGCCGATGCGGGGAATAACGCGCAAAAACTGGCTGACATGCCCCATCGCACGCCGGCGCAATGCGATGATGCGCCGCGGCGTGGCCGATGCCACATCGACCCATTCTCCCTCATCCCGGACCTTGATCGCGCCCTCGTCGCAACGGTAGTTGCCGTACACCATGCGAAGCACCGAGGACTTGCCGGTGCCGGAGGGACCACCCAGCGCCACGCACTCGCCGCGCCGCACGGTAAAGCTCAGTCCGGAAAGCACGGGCAGCCTTACCCCCCCGCGCAGGTGCAAGGTGAAGGACTTACCCACATCTTCCAGTGCGAGCTGCGGGAGGTGCGTCACGCGGCGAGCACCGAGGAAACCAGGAGCTGCGTGTACGGCGCTTCGGGATCATCGAGGACGCGGTCTGTGAGCCCGGTCTCGATCACGCAGCCTCTTCGCATCACCATCATCCGATGCGAAAGAAGCCGTGCCACCGCGAGATCGTGCGTCACAATGACGATCGCGAGGCCGAGTTCCGTAACCAGACCGCGCACGAGATCGAGCAGCCGCGCCTGTACGGACACGTCGAGTCCGGAGGTCGGCTCGTCCATCAACACAAGACGCGGTTCGGTGATGAGATTGCGCGCGATCTGCAGCCGCTGCCGCATGCCGCCGGAAAAGCTCTGCGGTGTCTCGTCGATCCGAGCCGGGTCGATCTCCACCCGGCGCAGCCAATCGGACGCGGCGCCCCGGATCTGGCCGTAATGCCGCATGCCGATCGCCATCAACCGTTCGCCCGCATTGCCGCCGGCGGAGACGGACATGCGCAAACCGTCGGTCGCATCCTGCCGGATGTAGCCCCATTCCGTTCGCGCTAGCAGACGCTGCGCCGCCTCGTCGAGCGTCGCCAGATCACGCACACCGCCGTCTCGCATCCGGTAGCGGACGCGGCCCGCATCTGGCGCCAGTTCCTGGGCGAGCAACCGCAGCAGCGTCGTCTTGCCGGAACCGGACTCTCCGACCACGGCCAGCACCTCGCCATCATGAAGATCGAACGACACATCGGCGCAGCCGGTTCGCGTGCCGTAGCGCATGGTCAGCCCCTCGACCGACAAGAGAGGCACGTTGGTCATAGCCCGAATGCACCCCCCCGATGGCCCGCAGCGCGGCGAGTCTCGCAATGGTCTGTGTCCGAGCACACGAACATGCGGCGGCCGCGATCGTCCATCACCACCTCGTCGAGATACACGCCGATCGCGCCGCACAGCGCGCACGGCTCGGCAAATTCCTGCGCGCGGAACGGATGATCCTCAAAATCGAGGCTGCGAACGTTCGTGTACGGAGGCACGGCGTAGATCCGCCGCTCTCGCCCGGCACCGAATAGCTGGAGTGCCGGCGAGTTGTCCATCTTCGGGTTGTCGAATTTCGGCGTCGGCGAGGGGTCCATGACGTAGCGCCCCTCGACCGCGACCGGGTACGCGTAGGTCGTCGCAATATGGCCGTGCCTGGATATATCCTCGTAAAGTTTCACCTGCATCAGCCCGTATTCGGCGAGCGCGTGAAGGCGGCGCGTCTCGGTCTCGCGCGGCTCCAGAAAGCGCAACGGCTCCGGGATGGGCACCTGGAAAACCAGGATCTGACCTTCGTGCAGCCGGCCTTCCGGGATGCGATGGCGGGTCTGGATGACCGTCGCTTCGCTCGTGCGCGTGGTCGTCGCGATGCCGGCCGTGTTGCGAAAGAAGGCGCGGATGGAAACCGCGTTCGTCGTGTCGTCCGCACCCTGATCGATCACCTTCAGCACGTCGCGCGGGCCGAGCACGGCGGCCGTCACTTGCACCCCGCCGGTGCCCCAGCCATAGGGCATCGGCATCTCCCGGCTGGCGAACGGCACCTGATAGCCGGGGATCGCGATCGCCTTCAGGATCGCGCGCCGGATCATCCGCTTGGTTTGCTCGTCGAGATAGGCGAAATTGTAGCCGATCGCGCCGGTCACGACATTTCGCCCACGTCCTTGCCTTCGGACGCATCGGCGCTTTCCGCGCGGAGCTTGCGCAACAGCCCAAGCTCCGCCTGAAAATCGACGTAGTGCGGCAGCTTCAAATGCTCGACAAAGCCGGTCGCCTGCAGGCTGTCGCAATGGCTCAGCACGAACTCGCCGTCCTGCGCCGGCGCGCCTGTCTCCTCGCCGAATTCCGCCGCGCGCAGGGAGCGGTCCACGAGCGCCATCGCCATCGCCTTGCGCTCGCTCTGCCCGAACGCGAGGCCGTAGCCGCGGGTGAACTGCGGCGCGCGGCCGCCGCCCGCGAACTGGTTCACCATCTCGCATTCGGTCAACGACATGCGCCCGAGCGGCACCAGGAAGCCGAGCTCTTCCGGCATAAATTCCAGCATCACATCGCCATACCGGATTTCGCCCGCGAAGGGATGCGTGCGGCCAAAGCCGCGCTGCGTGGAATAGCCGATCGCCAGCACAAAGCCTTCATCGCCGCGTGCCAGTGCCTGCAAGCGCAGCGCGCGCTCGGCCGGAAAGGCGACTGGCTCGCGAGTCAAATCCGGCACCGTCGCGCCCGGCCTTTCCGGCGGGTTCGGTTCGATCAGCGCTTCCTCGCCGAGCAGGGGCATAACGCGCGGCACCGTCTCGTCGGGCCGAGCGGCGGCCTCGGCGGGCGGCGGCGGCGGCAGGCCGGCCGCGAGCGTGAAATCGAGCAAACGGTGCGTGTAGTCGAAGGTCGGACCGAGCACCTGACCTCCCGGCACGTCTTTGAAGATCGCGGATACCCGGCGCTTGGCCCGCATCGCCCCGGTGTCAAACGGCTCGGCATACCCGAAACGTTGCAAAGTGGTGCGACAGGCCCGCACCAGAAACACGGCCTCCACCACGTCGCCTCGTGCCTGCTTGATTGCGAGCGCGGCCAGCTCCGGATCGTAGCAGGAGCCTTCCGTCATGACCCGCGCGACCAGGAGCGCGAGCTGCTCGCCGATCTGCGCCACCGAAAGATCGATCACACCGAGATCGCCCCGTCGCACATGCGCGAGCAAGCGGTGTGCATTTTCGATTGCGGCCTCGCCGCCTTTCACCGCCACGTACATGCATCAGCCCTCCGCCACGACGCGGATCGAGCGCGGCAGCCCGGCGACCAGCATGGGCGCGGTCAGCAACAGGTCGATGCCGAGCGGAAACCGCGCATGATTCCGGGCGAGCCGCGCCGGGAAATCAGGCGGTAACGGCGCGGTGCCGAGCCGAGCCCGGCCATTGATCCCCGGCCCCTCGAACCAACAACCGGCGTCCTCGCTCAGCCGCTGCACGGCAAACACGAGGGTCGTGCTGCGATCGGGGTAGTCTGGCGTGCCCTCCGCAAACGCTTCCGGAGATGGGCAGCGCGCCGGATCGGCAAGGAGGGCGAAGGTTGCTGCGGCTGGATGCTCGGCGATCGGCGCCCCGGTATGGAAGCGGAGGAACGCCGGGACGGCGGGCGCTTGGTGGAGCGGTGCGTCGAGCCAGAGCGGCGTTTCGTGATCGGCCAGCGCCAGCGCGATTGCGGCCAGTTCGGGCGTGAGCGGCGGCGGCGGACCGGCGAGGCCCGCGAGACGGCGCGGGCGTGCGGGCCGGGCCAGCGCCTCCATCACCGCGCGGAACACGCACTGGCCGTCGAGCGCGGGATCGGCGAAGCCCGGCGAAATCGCGTTCATTTTCCCGATCAGTCCTCTCCCCGGACAAGGGTGAAGAAATCCACGCGGGTCGCCGCCGTCTGCCGTGCCGAAAGCGCCCGCTCGGCCTCGAGCCGCTCACCGACGGGAACGAGGGCGCGTTCGACGGCTTCCCGCCAATCCGCCAGTTGCCAGAGCGCGTCGAGCGTCGCGGCCGCGCGCGCCCGCTCGAGGTCCCGCCCGAGCAGATAGGCAAAGCCCGTCGCGTCGTCCGCCAGCCGCACTGTTGCCCGCGTCACCGTTGCCTCTCCGAGATTGAAAGGCGCGCCGTCGCCGCCGATCCGTCCGCGCGTCATTACCAATCCGGTTTCGGGCCGGCGCAGGTCGGTCACCGTTCCGGGATAGTTCACGCAGCGGAGCGCTGCTTCCAACTCGGGACGGGTCGCTTCGGCGCAGACCGCCATGACCCGGCGGCGATGTTCCTGAGTGGAATCGCGGTCAGGCATGGAAGCGGCAACTCCGGCCAGGGCGGTCAAGCCGTCTGGCCCGGTGCTTCCCCCGCGATGGCGCGGCGGAGGCGGGCCGAGAGCCAGTCGATCAGGGCCACCATGACGAGAATGAGAAGGATGATGAACGACACCGCACGCCACTCCAGAGTGCGAATCATTTCCGAAAGTTGCAGGCCGATGCCGCCGGCCCCGATAATGCCGATAATGGTGGACGCGCGCACGTTCGACTCGAACAGATAGAGGGCCTGTCCGGCAAGCACCGGCATCACTTCGGGCAAGGTCGCGTAGCGGATGCGATGCAGGGCGCCGCCGCCGGCCGAGGTGATCCCTTCCGCGGCGCGTCCATCCGCCGCCTCGATTGCTTCCGAGAACATTTTGCCCAGCGTGCCTACATCGATCGTGACAATCGCAAGCACACCGGCAAACGGCCCGAGCCCGACCACGCCGATCCAGATCAGCGCCCAGATCAGCGTGTTGACGCCGCGCAGCGTGTCGAGACTGCGGCGCGTCAAAAATCGCACGGCACCGCTCACCGTGGTGTTGCGCGCCGCCAGCAGCGATACCGGGAGCGCGAGAAGCGCAGCGAAGCCGGTTCCGAGAAACGCGATCGCCAGCGTTTCGCCAAGGCCGGTCAGCGTCGAAAGCAAGATGCTCCAAGAGCCCGGATCAGGCGGTAGCATCAAGCCGGTGAACCACGCGAGCTGGCCCAGCCCGCCCAGCAACAAGCCCGGAGAGAAGCCGAGCCGCCACAGGCCGAAGCAAAGCAATGCCAGCGCGGCGAACACAGCGAAAAGGCCGGCCACCCGTCTCCGATCGAGGGTCCTGAACGCATCCGGATGACGACGCTTGAGCGATTGCAGGTCCGCCAGCGCGGCGTCGCGAAGCGGCGCTGTGGCAGTGCCGCTCACGCGCGGGACTCCGCGCCCATTAAATGATGGCGGACCCGTTCGGTGCCGAGATCGATCAGCATCACGGTCCCGATCAGCAGCAAAAGAATCGCGGACACGTCCGCGTAGTAGAATTTGCGGATCGCCTCCATCAGATCCTGGCCGATGCCGCCTGCGCCCACGAAACCGAGCACGGAGGCTTCCCTCACATTGATTTCCAAGCGGAGCAGGGCGTAGCTCGCGAAATTGGGCAGGATCTGCGGGACAACGGCGAACCGCACCATGGCAGGCCATGACGCGCCCACAGCCGTAAGCCCCTCGATGGGTTTGCGGTCGGCGTTCTCGATGACCTCCGACATTTGCTTACCGAGTGCGCCGACCGTGTGGACGAGGAGCGCGAGCACGCCGGGAACCGGTCCGAGGCCGAAGGCGACTACGAAAATCAACGCGAACACGATATCGGGAACGGTGCGGCAGAATTCCAGGAAACGCTTCGCCGTGCCGCGCAGCCAGCGGTTCGAAACGAGATTGGCCGCGGACGCGAAGCTGAGGAAAAAACCGCCCGCGGCCCCCAGGAACGTGCCGACATAGGCGATCAGCAGCGTATCGCCGAGCAAGCGCAACCAGCGGCGCAAGCCCCAGAACCACTCACGGGGGTCGGTCCAGGCGCGGGCACCGCCGTCCAGCGTGAAGATGCGGTCGAAATAGGAGAAGAATACCGGCAGGCGGCGCGCCAGCAACGCGGGATCAGCACCGACCAGCCAACCGGAAAACAGCGCCAGCGCGATAACCGCGACGGCAACGCCCATCGTCGCCCGGCGCTTCAGGCGTGCCGCGTCCCGGTACTCCCGGTCGAGCGCGTCGAGCCGCGGCGGGGCGGGCAACCGGACGGGCGAGGTCAGCACGAAAGAAGAACTACTCCGCCTTGCGATGAAGCTTGTCCACAAAGCTGTTCAACTGAATAACAGGCTGGTAGGCCGCATTGTCGACCGGCGACCATGGCGCATACTTGCCTTCGTAAATTGTCTGATAGCCGGCCGGGTCTTGTGCCGGCATTTCCAGGGAGGCCGTGCGGATCTCGGTTTTCAGATCGTCCGGGAGGCTGTCAAGATACGCAATCGGTGAATTCACGATCTCATCCGACTTGAAGATGATACGGAAGTCGTCGGCCTTCACCATGCCTTTGCGCGCCATGCGCAGCAGGTTCGACTCGTCGGGCGAGTTCCACCAATTCGCGGCTACGTCGACTGTACCTTGGCCGAGCGCGATCACCGCGTTCTCATGGCTGCCAGTGTAGACGACGCGGTTGAAGAACGTGTCCGTATTGATGCCCATCTTGTTGAGCGCGAAGCGCGGCATGTTGTTGCCCGACGTCGAGTTCGGGTCGACGAGACCAAGATTCTTGCCTTTCAGGTCCTCGACCTTCTGATAAGGCGCATTCGCCTTGACATAGAATACGGAGTAATAGCCTTTCGTGCCGTCCAGGTTGGTCTCGATCAGGAAGGCGGTTGTCTGGACCCCCGTCATCAGCGCGCGCGCGAAAGACGCCGGCCCGTAATAGGCCACGTGAATGTTCCCGGCGCGTTGTCCCTCGATGACCGCCGCGTAGTCATTGGCGATCCTGAGCGTCACTTTCGTGCCCAACCGTTTCGACAGGTAGGTGGTGAACGGTGTCCAACGGTTAAGCGTGCCGGACCCGTTCTCCTCCGGGATCACGGCGAAAACAAGTTCCGGATACTGGCCGCGCCAGTCGGCCGCGTAACCGGTTCGCGCAACGGCGACCATCGCGGTCGAGGCCCCAAGCAGCGTGCGGCGACGGAGCATGGCTTTTTCATCCCTGCGAAAAGCGCCTGCGCGCGAGCGAACAGGCAGAGCCGTTCAATGCTGAAACGCGGCGGCACCCTGCGGCAGTGCCGGTCGTGGCTCGATCAGGGCCGTCGCATCCGCCGCCGCGGATCTCGGCCGGTTCAACCCGTACAGATCCTCCGCCGCCGCGTCGTCGAGTGCTTCCGGAGCGCCGTCGAACACGAGGTGTCCGCCGGCGAGCCCCACCAGCCGGTTGCAATACGCGCGTGCAATTTCCAGCGAATGGAGGTTGCACAGGACAGTGATGCCGTACTCGCGATTGATGCTTGCGAGCGCGTCCATCACGGCGCGCGTGTTCCGCGGATCGAGCGAGGCGATCGGCTCGTCCGCGAGAATGATTTCGGGCTCCTGCACGAGCGCGCGTGCAATGGCGACGCGCTGTTGCTGACCACCGGAGAGGCGATCGGCCCGCAAGGCTGCCAGCTCACCGATATCGAAGCGCTCCAGCGCGGAAAGGGCGATCGCCCGATCCGCCTCCGTCCACAACCCCAGCAGGGAGCGACGCGCGGGAACCTTGGCCAATCGACCGGCAAGCACGTTGGTCATGACGTCGAGCCGTGCGGAAAGGTTGAATTGCTGAAAGATCATCGCGCAGCGGGCACGCCACTGCCGCAGTTGCTTGCCGCGTAGCGCCGTGACCTCCTCGCCACGCCACACGATGCGCCCGCTGCTCGGCTCGGCGAGCCGGTTGATCATACGGAGGACAGTCGATTTGCCCGCTCCCGACCGGCCGATGACACCGACGAAACTGCCGGCTGGTATGGTCAGCGCGATTTCATGCACTGCGATGCGGTCGCCGAACCGGCGCGAAACCTGATCAAGCGTTAACGCTGCCTCCATCCGAGGCTATTTAGCGGAGCGGAGTGTTGAACGGGTGACAGCTCCGTTACCTCTTGATGACAGGGCGCGCCTGCCCCCCGCGCCCGGATCGTAGCTTCGTTTGATACGTCTTGCTGAAGGTGGCGAGTTCGTGCTGGCCACCAACGATCAACAACTTGCGGCACGATGGCCGTCTAGGCCGCTCGTGACAGGGTCCCGGCGCTCCTCATCTCTTGCGCGGCGCCCTGGTATTCGCGTCGGAGCCGCGCGATCAGTGTTTTCGCCGGCTGAATGGCCTGGATAGCGCCGATCCCCTGTCCGGATCCCCAGATGTCCCGCCACGCCTTCCGGCTGGAGGAGAAATCCATTTGGGAGGCGTGTGACAGTTCCAGCTTGTCTGGGTCGAGCCCGGCGGCGACGATCGATCCCCTGAGATAGTTGCCGTGCACGCCCGTGAACAGATTGCTGTAGACGATGTCGGAGGCGACGCTGTCCACGATCATCCGCTTATGCGCCTCCGCCGCCCGCGCCTCCTCCGTGGCGATGAAAGCGGTGCCGATATACGCAAAGTCCGCACCCATGATCTGGGCCGCGAGAATCGCGCGGCCGGTTGCGATGGCCCCGGATAATGCGATCGGACCGTTGAACCACGTCCGCTCTCCTGAACCAGCGCGAACGGCGACAGCGTACCCGCATGCCCGCCGGCCCCGGCCGCCACCAGAACTAGGCCGTCGGCGCCCTTCTCGATCGCGCTATGGGCGAAGCGCTGGCTGATGACGTCGTGCAGCACGAAGCCGCCATAGGAGTGAATGGCGTCGTTCACTTCCGGGCGGGCTCCTAATCTAGTTCACGACGAAGGCGCGCGACCTCTGCGGCTTGATCGGCCGGCGTCGGGCCAGAGGGCGACGCAGCCGGAGCGGAGCCAGTTGCACTCGCTCGCGATCGGGGTGGGGCGCCATTCTGTGCCGACCGCCAATTTCGCAGCACGGATGGCTGAGCGCCGAGTTCCGCCGCTATCTGGATCACGGGCCGTCCGCTCGACTGCAAAAGAGCTACTGCTTCCGCTTGAACTCCGGCGTGAACTCTCGCCGCGTCTTGGTCATCAAACACCTTCCTCGCTCCATAAGCTTACTCAGGGGTGTCCACGAATTCGAGGGAAGATCACCCTGGGCCATCAGCGACCGGCCCAGATGGTGCGCCCCGCAACACGCTTCCATTGCGACGACACATGCAGGCAACGCCTTCGCGAAAACAGCAATGCTGTCGCGGTGCATCCGCCGCCGCTTGACCACTGCCCCGCTTTCATCCAGCCCTACAACACTGCAGCTGTTCTTGCCCTGGTCAATTCCAAGGAACTGCGATGGACATTTGTCTTGCTCCCCTTCACCTCCGGTTGCCCTTTCAGTCTTATCACCTTGCAGAGCGAAGAGAGGCGGGCCATTCCGCACGCGAGCTTTCAACGCCGCCGCGAGATCGGCGAGGCTGGCGCCTTTGGGGATCGCGGCATTGGCGGCGGCAAGGCTTCCGTTTCTCTCCTCACGACAGCGCTGTTGTCTCTATAACTTTATGCGATATTAACTGCGTGAATGCCTTGGGCAGTCGAAACGCTGAACGTCGCCGTGGATGCGGAAGTGAACGCTTTGCCCGCCGACATGCGGGCGCAACTGACCCGAATCTCCTTCCTGATTCAGGAATTCGGGCTGGAGCGGGTGCGCGAGCCGCATGTGAAGCATCTGGAAGGCCCCGTATGGGAGATGCGGATGCGGGGCAGGGACGGCATATCGCGGGCGCTCTACGTCGCGGCGGTCCGCCAGCGCGTCGTCATCGTGCGGGTGTTCGTGAAGAACACCCAGAAGACGCCGAGTCGGGAAATCGACCTGGCGCTGAGCCGGGCTAAGGAGGTGCTGCGATGACCCGCATGAACGATCTGCACGACGGTTGGTTGAAAGACCCGGCCTATCGGAAGGAATACGAGGCTCTGGAGGGGGAATTCACCCTTGCGGCCACGCTCATCCGCGCCCGCGCGGATGCCGGGCTGACGCAGGAAGAGTTGGCCGAGCGCATGGGGACCAAGCAGGAGGTGGTGGCGCGTTGGGAAGGCGGCAAGGTGATGCCGTCTACCCGGACGTTGGCGCGTCTCGCCAAGGCAACTGGCACGACGCTGCGGATCAGCTTCGTGCCCGCACGGCGGCGGGCAGGCGAGACGCGGAAGCCGGCATGATGAGCGCCGGACCCGGCCAAAACGGATCAGCACCGTCCTCCCTGAACGCAAGTCTTCTGCACTCCGGTGGTGCGCTAGCGCATGCATTTGGCTGGCCTGCTGCCGATCTCAACACTCGCACCGTCGCCCGCGGTGAGACCAAGCTCGACGTCGCACGGGGCTCCGTGTCTGGGCAGCCAGCGGCTATGTTTGCGACAGTAGCGGCATCTTCTGGGGGCCGATGGCGTACGCGATCATGGGCGGACTGGCGGGCGCGACGCTGCTGACGTTGCTCTTCCTTCCCGCCCTCTACTTGGCCTGGTTCCGCATCAGAAAGCCCGAGCCGGATGCCCAGGGGCAAGGCTGCCCTGAGCACCAAGTCACGGCGCAGGCGGACGCACACGGGGTGGAAGTTGCATGCACATAGAAGCAGCCATCGTCGGCCCGGATTGCGGCACTCTTCGGCGCTCTGATCGGCGGCGGCACAACCATCCTCGCGGCGGTCTCCACGCAACGCCGGCGAGGCCCGCTGCACCGGATTGCGTCGGAGGTGGCAAAACGGGAGTCGGTCTAGGCCGATTTCGTCGCTCACGCATCGAACCTGCATCTCGCCGCCTACGTCCATGACGAAACCGTTCTCGCGGGTGATGAACAGCACCTGTCGGCCTTATCCACCGGATGCGGTTCTTCGCCTCGGGACGCCTCGTTGCGAGGGCGGAGGGAGGGCTCAGAGCCATCACGGAGATCGCGCTGAAACCCAGCGTGGAGCTTCGTACTGAAGGAGGGCTGCTGGGGAAGCGGAGAACGGGCGCATTGAACCCGGCCTTCGCTCAAGTGTTCACCGCGGGAGTTCTGCAGCGGAGCGAAAATCATGGAGTATACCAACCTCGGTTCCACCGGCTTGCAGGTCTCGAGACTCTGCCTCGGATGCATGACCTACGGCGTTCCGGAGCGCGGCACGCATTCCTGGACCTTGGATGAGGAACGGAGCCGGCCGCTCATCCGTCAGGCCCTGGAACTCGGCATAAATTTCCTCGACACGGCGAACGTCTATTCCGACGGCACATCCGAGGAGATCGTCGGGCGTGCCGTGAAAGACTTCGCGCGCCGGGAGGAGGTCGTGATTGCGACCAAGGTCTTCAATCGCATGCGTCCCGGCCCGAACGGGAAGGGGCTCTCGCGCAAGGCGATCATGACCGAGATCGACGCGAGCTTGCGCCGTCTCGGTACGGATTATGTCGATCTCTATCAGATTCATCGGCTCGATCCGGGGACTCCGATCGAAGAAACGCTGGAAGCGCTCCATGACGTCGTGAAAGCAGGGAAGGCCAGATATATCGGCGCGTCGTCGATGTATGCCTGGCAGTTTGCGAAAGCGATCTTCACCGCGCGCTTGCGCGGCTGGACCGAGTTCGTTTCCATGCAAAATCATCTCAACCTTCTGAACCGCGAAGAGGAACGCGAAATGCTGCCGTTCTGCGCGGACCAGGGAATAGGCGTGATCCCCTGGAGCCCGATGGCGCGCGGACGGCTCACGCGCGGTTGGGAGGAGACCAGCCAGCGGCAACAGACCGACGAGTTCGGCAAGAAGCTCTACGTGCAAGCCGTGGACGCCGACCGCGCCGTTGTTGAAGCGGTCGGGCGCGTGGCCGAGCAACGAGGGGTTCCGCGCGCGCAGGTGGCGCTTGCCTGGGTGCTGCAAAAGAAGATGGTCAGCGCCCCGATTATCGGCGCGTCCAGGCCGAACCACCTGACCGACGCCGTCGCCGCGCTCTCACTGCAACTATCAGCCGAAGAGATCGGGGCTCTGGAAGCGCCCTACATCCCGCATGACATCGCAGGTTTCAAGTAGCAGCATCCGACATGCGGGGATGCGGATGAACGGCTTGGAGCACTGGCGCTGGAACAATATACTCTGGAGAACGCGGCCCACCTGATCCAGGTGGCGCTGACGCCGGTCTTTCTCCTTTCTGGCATCGGAACGCTGATGAATGTGTTCGCGGCGCGGCTGGCGCGCGTGGCGGATCAGCTCGCCGCCCTCAGCCGATCCATCGGAGAGGGCACGGCGTCACCGGCTCAAAAGGAACAGTTTGTGCTCCTGAACCGGCGTTCGCTCATCCTGGACGTGGCGGTCGTGCTCGCGACCGGCGGCGCCGCCGCGACATGTCTTTCGATCCTGACGTTGTTTTTGTTTGCGCTCAGCAACCGGGCGATCGCGGGCGTGCTGCTGCTGTTTTTCGCGGCCGCGGTGCTGTGCACCTTGGGCTCGGTGGTGGCGTTTGGGCTGGAAATGATGCTGAGCAACCGGGCGCTGCGACGGCGCATCTTGTTCCACATGCCGCATTGGCAATCCGCAAAACGTGATCGCTCGGCGTAGTCCGCGGGACGCGGCTCGCCGGAGGGGCGCCCTACCATGCCCACGAAGAGCAACGCTGCACGGGTTTTCTCCGGGAGCGAAACGCCGTAGCTAGGTATAATGTCCGAAACTCCCCGGCTGCGTCGCCCCTTCGTGCTGGCATCCATCATGGCGGCCATGTTCATGATCGCGATCGAGGCGACGATCGTCTCCACGGCCATGCCGCAGATCGCTGGCCAGCTCGGCGACCTGCATCTCTACTCGTGGGTGTTCTCCTCGTTTCTGCTGACCCAAACCGCCATGACGATCGTTTTCGGCAAACTTTCCGATCTGTATGGCCGAAAACCCGTGTTGCTGGTGGGCATCGGCGTCTTCCTGATCGGCTCCATGCTGTGCGGCGCTGCGCGCTCGATGTCCTCCTTGATCCTGTTTCGGCTGGTGCAGGGGGTCGGCGCGGGTGCGATCCAGCCGGTCAGTCTCACCGTCGTCGGCGATCTCTACTCGGTGCGGGAGCGAGGCAAGATCCAGGGCTGGCTCGCCAGCGTCTGGGGTGTCTCTTCCGTGCTCGGGCCGCTAGCCGGCGGCCTGATCATCCAGCATCTCAGCTGGGCCTGGATATTCTGGATCAATCTGCCGATCGGCCTGGCGGCGGCGTTCGGGTTTTCCGCCTTCCTCAGGGAGAGTGTGACCAAGGAGCGGCGGAGGATTGACGTCGCCGGGGCGATGTTGTTCGCGGTCACCGTGGCGTCGCTGATGGCGATCCTGACCGAACTCGGCACCTCCGAACGTGCCGCGCTCCTATCGGCGGGCGTGTTCATCGTCAGCGCAAGCGCGTTCCTCCTTCAGGAGCGGCGGGCGCCCGATCCCATGCTTTCCTTCCGTCTATTGAGCCGCCGGCCCATCGCCACCGCAAACGCAGCCACGTTGCTAAGCGGCATGGCGATCATCGGGCTCACCACCTTTCTGCCCATGTATGTGCAAGGCGTGCTGAACCGATCCGCGCTCACGGCGGGCTTCGCCTTGACGATGATGGTGCTGGGATGGCCGATCGGCGCGACCCTCGCCGCGCGGAACTTCCACCGGGTCGGATTGCGCGCGACGCTGCTGTTCGGCGCTGCGTTGATGCCGGTCGGTGCGGTCCTGTTTCTGCTTCTCTCGCCGCATACCTCGCCGGTCGTCGCGGGTGCGGGCTCGGCCGTGATGGGGCTCGGCATGGGCTTTCTCAGCACCGCTGCCATCGTCATCATCCAGGATAGCGTCGGCTGGGCGGAGCGAGGCTCGGCCACCGCGTCCAACATCTTCGCCCGCAATCTCGGCAGCACCTTCGGAGCGACCGCGCTCGGCGCCGTCTTGAACCTGAGCTTGGCGCGTGGCGACGGACGGGGATCGGCCGTCAGCTACGACCAGATCAGAACGTTGCTCGACCGTCCGGGACAGGCGATCGGCGACGCCGCCGTGCGCGCGGCGCTCGAACATTCGCTGCACCTGACGTTCTGGGCTGTGTTCCTGGTCACGCTGCTGACGCTTGCTTTCGCGGGCCTCGTGCCATCGGTCTCGATCAAGCCGGCGCGTCGGGAACTGGCGACCGAATAACGCGGCAGAGGGTCCCGTGGCGTCTTCGTGAAGGCGATGAACTCCGCGCGATGCGCCGTAACCGGGAAAGCAAGGGTGCTTGCTGCGCCAGAGGCCGAACTCGTACGTTCAACCCGGAACACCATCGACGGCCATTGCCGTCCTCCAGGCATCTCGACGATACGCCGCCAACGCAGCGAAGGAGCACTCGGTGTCTCACCTCATATTCCTCGCCCATACCCCGCATATGCGCGTCAACTACTATGGCGAGGAGGCGCTGGCCGGGTTGCGCGCATTGGGTCCGGTGAAACTACATGAGGGGGACGAGGCGCTCGACGGCCCCGCGCTGGTCGCGGCCGCCGAGGGCGCACGCATCATCGTCGCAGACCGGATGACCGTGGGTCCGGCGGAGGTATTCGCGAGCCTGCCCGGCCTCGCCGCATTCGTCCGGGTCGCCGTCGACATTCGCAATGTGGATGTGGACGCCGCCTCAACGGCCGGTGTGCTGGTGACGCGGGCCGGGCCGGGTTTCATCGAATCGGTCACCGAGCTTGTTCTCGGGATGATGGTCGATCTCTCGCGCGGTGTCTCGCGCGCCGTTCGCGCCTATCAAGCCGGTATTTTCCCGGTGCCGGAAATGGGGCGGCAGCTTTCGGGCAGCACGCTGGGGATCATCGGCTATGGCAGCATCGCCCGGCGTCTGGCACCGCTGGGCGTCGCGCTCGGCATGCAGGTGCTGGTGTCCGACCCCTACACAACCGTCACCGATGCCGGGCTGCGCCAGACCACCACCGAGGAGTTACTCGAAACGGCGGATTACGTCGTCTGCCTCGCCGTCGCGACCGCGGAGACGGAGAATCTCATGGACGCCGCCGCCTTCGCGCGCATGAAGGACGGGGCGTTCTTCATCAACGTCTCCCGCGGCAACCTGGTCGATGAAGCGGCGCTGGAGGCGGCGCTGCGAGAGGGCCGCATCGGCGGGGCTGCGCTCGATGTCGGCCGCGCGCCCGACCAGATGCCGTCGCCGCATATCGCGGCGCTGCCCAACGTGGTGGCGACCCCGCATATCGGCGGGCTGACGGGGCCGGCGATCGCGTTTCAGGCACTCGGCACCGTGCGCCAGGTCGAGGCCATCCTCGCCGGGGAGGTGCCGCCGGGCGCGGTCAACGCGGAGCGCTGGACCAGGCGGCTTTAGCCGCTCGCCGACGCAGGAGGGAGGAGAGCATGGCAGACAGCCGCGCACCGGCTTTGCGGGCGCCTCCCGGCGCGTGCGACAGCGGCATCCATATTTACGATCCGGCCTTTCCGAGCCTGCCCGGGACGCGCGCCCCGGCCTGGGCGATCGTCGCCGCCTACGGTGAGGTTCAGCGCCGGCTCGGCACTTCCCGCACGGTCATCGTTCAGCCGACGGCGTACGGCACCGACAATCGCTGCACGGTGCAGGCGGTCGCGGCGCTTGGAGCCGAGGCGCGCGGCATCGCCGTGATCGAACCCGGCGTGACCCAGCGGGAAGTGGAGCGTCTGCACGAAGGCGGCATTCGCGGCGCGCGCTTCCAGATGCTGCCCGGCGGCCTGCTGCCGTGGGAAGCGCTGGAGCCCGTCGCCCGCCGCATCGCCGCGTTCGGCTGGCACGTGCAGGTGCAGATGGATGGGCGCCTGCTGGCCGACCGCGAGGCGCTGCTCGCAAGCCTGCCCTGCCCGGTGGTGATCGACCATGTGGGTAAGTTCCTCGAACCGGTGCCGATCGAGCACCCTGGTTTTCAGGCCTTGCTGCGGCTGATCGGCACCGGCCGCTGTTGGCTGAAGCTCGCCGCCGCCTATGAGGTCTCCAAATCCGGCCCGCCGCTCTACGCCGATGTCGGCGCACTCGCCGCCGCGGCGGTCCGGGTGGCGCCCGAGCGCATGATCTGGGCGAGCAACTGGCCGCATGTGGGGGTGAGCGCGCCGCAGGATGATCCGATCCTGCTGGACCTGCTCCTGCATTGGGCGACGGATGAGGCGACCCGCCATCGCATTCTCGTCGACAATCCGGCGAATTTGTTCGGCTTCGGACCGGTCGCGGCCGCGCGTTGACGCGATCGCGACCGCGGGCTGGATTGATGGCTTTCTCGGATTGCGTCTAGGGTCGACCAAGAAAATGGGTCCGGGGGGAAGGTCGCGATGCGCCCGATCACACGACGCACGCTGCTGCGCGGCACGGCCTCCGTGCCGATCGGTGCCGGGCTAGCCCCCGCGATCATCGGCCGGGCCAACGCCGCGCCGCTGCGCATGAAGCTCTCCTCGTCGCAAGCCAACGATGCCCGCTACGGCAATGGCCGCGTGTTCCACGACAATCTGGTCAAGCAACTGCAATCGGCCGGGCTCGGCAGCCAGATCACCATCCAGTTTTTCCCGGACAACCAGCTCGGGCAGGAGATCGACGTCGTCAACTCGGTCAAGCTCGGGGTGATCGACATGATGGTCACCGGCACCTCGATCTGGGCCGACCTCGTGCCGGCGTTTGGCGTCTGCGATCTCGGCTATCTGTTCAAGGATTTTCCGCAGCAGACAAAGGCGCTCGATTCGGGCGCCGCAAAGCCGCTCGAGGACATGCTGCTGAAGGGCGCCAAGGTGCATGTCGCCGGCTGGGCCTACAATTTCGGCGCCCGCAGCGTGCTCTGCAAAACGCCCGTGCATGGACCGGAGGATCTCGCTGGCAAGAAGATCCGAACCTTGCCGAGCACCACCATCACCGAAGTGCTGCGGCTGATGGGCGCCGCCGCGACGCCGCTCGCGTTCGGCGAGATCTACACCGCGCTGCAGGCAGGCGTGCTCGACGGGCTCGAGCACGATCCGCCGACCATCCTCGCCAGCAAGTTCTTCGAGGCCGCGAAGAATTATTCGCTCACGGAACACATCTATTCGCCGCTCGGGCTGTTCCTCAGCGACGTCACCTTTCAGCGGATCGACCCGAAACTGCGCGACGGCCTTCTCGAAGCGGCTGCGAAAGCGGCAAGCGACACCCGCGCGCACGGGCTGACCGTCGCCGGCGAAGCGATCGACGAGCTAAAAAAGAAAGGGGTCACGGTGATCGACCCCGACCGTGCGGCGTTCCGTCAGCGCGTCCTCCCGCAAACCGATGCGTTTGTGAAAGCGCACCCGGAAACCAAGCCGATCGTCGACATCATCCAGTCGACGTCGGTCTGAAAGTAAAGCCGACATGGCGTCGGCCGCGCCGCGTTCCGAGACCGTGCTGCACCGGGTGCTGATCCGGCCGCTGCTTTGGACCGTGGACGCCGTTGCCGCGCTGCTGCTCGCGGCCGATCTGGTCGTCGTCCTGCTTTCCGTGTTCTACCGCTTCGTACTCGACGCGCCCTTGGAATGGGCCGACGACGTCGCCCGCGGATTGATGGTGGCGCTGAGCTTCTTAGGCGCGGCGGGTGCGTTGGCGCGTAGCGAAAACGTGGGCGTGGCGTTCTTCGTGGACAAGCTGCCGCCGGGTGCCCGGCGCGTGGTGGATGCCGCGGTGACGTTGATCGTCGTGATCACCGCCGGTTCGATCGCGCTGCACGCCTTCCAGCTCGGACAGCAGACCACGGGACAACTGACCGGCTCCGGCCTGCCGCTTGAATTGAGCTTCTACCCGATGGCCGTGGGCGGCCTCTGCATGACCGTCTTCGCGCTCGACGTGCTGTTCCGCCAGCGTTTCGCCGATATCGCGCTGGGCGCGCTCGGCCTCGCCGTGCTGGCCGGACTCTGGTACGGCTGGGGCGAGTTGTCGCCCGACACGCTGCCGGATTCCGGTCCGCTGATGCTGGCCGTGTTCGTGCTCTGCCTTCTGGCCGGCATGCCGATCGGCTTCGTGCTTGCGTTCTCGGCGCTGGCCTTCGTTTGGGTGGACGGCTCCATACCGGGCGTGATCTTCGCCCAGCAGATGGCGCGCGGCATCGACAATTTCGTTCTGCTCGCCATCCCGTTCTTCATCCTGATCGGCTATCTGATGGAGGCGAACGGCATGTCCGTGCGTCTCATCGAAGCGCTGGAGCGGATGGTCGGGCGCATGCGCGGCGGCCTCAATGTCGTGATGGTCCTCAGCATGGTTGTGTTCTCTGGCATTTCCGGCTCGAAGATGGCGGATGTCGCGGCCGTCGGCTCGGTGCTCATCCCGGCGGCGCGGCGCTCGAATCAGAATCCCGGCAATGCGGTGGCGTTGCTGGCGGCCTCGGCGGTCATGGCGGAAACGATCCCGCCTTGCATCAACCTGATCATCCTCGGCTTCGTTGCCAACATCTCGATCGGCGGCCTGTTCATGGCCGGGCTGGTGCCCGCCGGGTTGATGGCGCTCGTGTTGATCGCCGCGGCGGTCGCGTTCGGCTCTCGCGTCACGCTTGCGGAGTGGGACGCGAGGCCACGAACGCCGATGTCGCAGCTTTGGGGCGGTATCGCGGTGACGGTCGGGCTGCTCGTCATCATCTTCGGCGGATTCAAGTCCGGCTTCGCCACCGCGACCGAAATCTCCTCATTCGGCGCGCTCTACGCGCTCGTGGTGGGCGGCCTGGTGTTCCGCGAACTCAGCCCCGGGGCCGCGGCCCATACCTTCATACAATCGGCGACACGGTCCGGCCTCGTGTTGTTCATCGTCGCCGCCGCCCAGGCGATGGCCTTCGTGCTCACCTTGCAGCAAATTCCGCACGCGCTCGCCGAGGTTATGGTGAGCCTGTCCCAGACCAGTGGCAGTTGGCTGTTCCTGATCTGCTCGATCGGCATCCTGATTTTCATGGGATCGGTGCTGGAAGGCGCGGCGGCGCTCATCATCTTCGGCCCGCTGCTGGTGCCGGTCGCGGCACAGCTTGGGATACCGCCGCTGCATTACGGCGTGGTGCTGGTCATCGCGATGGGAATCGGGCTGTTCGCGCCCCCGCTCGGGCTCGGGCTGTACGGCGCCTGTCTGATCGGCGGCGTGCCGATCGAAGTGACCGTCAAGCCGATGTTGCGCTATCTCGGGCTGTTGTTCCTGTGCCTGCTCGTCATCGCCTTCGTGCCCGCGATCACGCTGTGGCTGCCCCATGCCCTCGGCTACTGAGTCGAGGTCTCGATCAAATTCGAAGAAATGATTTCGTCGGCCGTTCCCAAGGGAACTGATGGAGGCGTCCGTCCCAACGCCCTCCGCAAATTGGGTGTGGGGCTTGCAACCGGAACGCACAGGGTGCCTCATGCGGTGCGGATTCGGTACTCCTGGACGGGATGGAAACGCGGCAATGAGAAAACAACTTCTGCTCGCCAGCATCTTGGCTGCTTCCCTTGGGCCGGCCCTGCCGAGTCGGGCGCAGATGGTGTCGCAAACGGCATCATCGCGGGAAGCGATGGTGGTCACCGATCAGCACATCGCCTCGGAGGTCGGCCGCGTCGTGCTCGACCTCGGCGGTAACGCCATCGATGCCGCCGTCGCGATCGGCTACGCCCTCGCCGTGGTTGACCCTTGCTGCGGCAATCTCGGCGGTGGCGGCTTCATGACGATCCACCTCCAGGATGGCCGCGACACCTTCATCAATTTCCGGGAACGTGCGCCGCTCGCGGCAACGCCGACGCTCTACCAGGATCAGAACGGCAACGTCATTCCCGGACTGAGCCTGTACGGTTATCTCGCAGTCGGCGTGCCCGGAACCGTCGCTGGCCTCGAGAAAGCGCGTGAGAAGTATGGAACCAAACCGCGCGCTGAGCTGATCGCCCCTGCGATTGCGCTCGCCGCGGCGGGGTTCGTGCTCGACGAAGGCGACATCACCGAACTGTCTTCGTCCACCAGCGAATTTGCGCAACAGCCGAACGTGGCCGCGGTTTTCCTGAAAGGAGGCCAGCCCTACCAGGTCGGTGATCGCCTCGTGCAGACCGACCTCGCGCGAACCCTTCTTCGCATTGCCGTGGACGGCCCCGACGCTTTCTACAAGGGACCGATCGCCGACGCCGTGGTTGCCGCGAGCGCCGCCAATGGCGGCATCCTGTCCAAGGCCGATTTCGAGCAATACACGGCCGAGGAGCTTACCCCCGTTCAATGTAATTACCGGGGCTACAGAGTGGTTTCCTCACCCCCACCCAGTTCCGGTGGAACTGTGATTTGCGAAATCCTGAACGTTCTCAAAGGCTACGATCTGTCGCAACTCGGATTCCACTCGACGGACGCGGTGCACTACACCGTCGAAGCCGAACGCCAAGCCTATGCTGACCGCAATACCTATCTCGGCGACCCGGACTTCATCAGCAACCCGCTCTCCCAACTCTTGTCGGCCAGCTATGCGCAAGCCATACGCGCGCAAATCGAACCGGCGACCGCGGGGTCTTCCGCCGCAACCGTTCCAGGACTTGGCGGCATCGCAACGGAGGTGGCCGAGGGTCCGCACACCACGCACTACTCGGTGGTGGACCGCATGGGGAACGCGGTTTCGGTCACTTACACGATCAACAATCTGTTCGGGGCTGGAGTCATCGCCGGGGATACGGGGTTCCTGCTCAACGACGAAATGGACGATTTCACGTCGAAGCCCGGCGTTCCGAATCTTTATGGACTGGTTCAGGGCAGCGCCAACGACATCCAGCCCGGTAAGCGGCCCCTGAGTTCAATGTCGCCGTCAATCCTGCTGAGGGGGAGCAATTTGTACATGGTTGTCGGCGCTCCGGGTGGCTCGCGGATCCCCACCGAAGTGCTGGGGGTCATCCAGAACGTCATCGACTACGGCATGGATATCGGCTCTGCGGTCGCGGCGCCCCGCATTCATCACCAATACCTGCCGGACACGGTGTATCTCGAGCCGAACGCTCTCTCGTCTGATGTCGCCGCAGCGCTGCAAGCGGAAGGCTACAATCTGACGCAACAAACGACGACGTGGGGATTGGCGGAAGCGATCCTGATCGACCAGTCGAGCGGCCTGCTCACCGGCGCCACGGATCCGCGGCGTCCTGACGGGCTTGCGGTCGGAACGCCCTGAGGAAAGGGCAGAGCCTGGGTGAGATCACGGCCGGCCAATACCGTTGGCAACAGGCCGTGAATAGTGCGGCAGGGTCTCGGAACCTGCCGCGGGGACGCTCAGCAGAGGCCGGCCAGGCGCCACACGGGCGACCGCCGCTCCAGCAAGGTTTCGCTCGCGGATCGGAACTGGACGGCAGTGTCTGTCGCCATGCCGGCCTGAACGGCCCAGGCTTCCGGGCTGGCTTCGCCCCCCTCCATGAGCATGTCGAGGGTCAGCAATTCGGCAGGAATGGCGGCCAGCCCCGCCCCGAGGCGGAAGCTCGCCATCGCCGCGCCTCCCGCGTTGCTGCCCCCCCGCAGCAGCGAGCGCGCCAGCGTGTGATTGAAGCGCTGGGCGGTCCGCTCGGGTGCGGCCCCCGGGCGAGCCACCACCACCGCTTGGCCGGTGCCCAACAGCATGCCGACCAGCTCGGCCGCAATGTCGCGCTGCCCATGCAGATCAGGCAGCGCCAGCAGCTCGGAAACCAGGTGCGCTTCGCGTCCGAGGGCGGCAACGACCGGCTCGTAGAAGGCCCGTCCCAGCGTGGCCTTGCCGGCCGGAACCGCCGCCTCGTAAACAAAGTCGTCCGGGCGCACCGTCAATGCGAGCGTCAGCTCGCGGAGTGCCACGTCGCGCTCGGCATTGGTGATCCGTCGCGGGCCGCGCACGAACACGTCGTGGCGCAGGCTGCGCGGGTGGCACATGTCCTTGATAAGCTCGCGCATTAGCGGATCGTCGAATCGCTCCTGCACGGCGCGCTGCGCTTCGGTCAGCATGAGCGCCGGAAAATTCTCCAGCAGGTCGGCGGCGGCGACCCATTCGAGTTTCGCCGGACGCAACGCAGCGACCACGTCGGCGTGGAAAACGGGGCGCCAGAACGCGTTCATGTATTCATGCGCCAGATACTCGCTCGGCATCTTGGTCAGCCGCGCGACAGGGTCGTCGCCGAGAGGGGCGGCGGTGAGGTGGCGCGCGCCGGCTTCGTGCAACTGCTTCACCACATCGAGGGCCGCGCTCACTTGCCGGTCGCTGCGAAACGCCAGCCGCGAACCCGCCTCATGTAACAGGCGCTGGATTCCGAACCCGGCCTGCCAGCCCGGTAGCGAGTTGTAGCTGATATGCAGCACGCCGCCCGCGCGCAGCTTCGCCGCCAATAGGCGGACGATGCCGTCCTGCACCGGCGGGGCGACCCAGCTCCAAACACCGTGCATGCTGACGACGTCGGCCTGCGGTATCGGCGAAGCGGCATCGCTAGTGAGCGACGCGAGATCGACTTCGTGGAACGTAACGTTCGACAGCCCGGCGGAGGCGGCGAGCTGGCGGGCTTCAGCTATGTGGGCTGGGTTGAAATCGATCCCGGTGACGTGCCAGCCGGGGTTGCTCGCCGCCAGCACCAGCGCACTGAGGCCCCGCCCGCAGCCCAGCTCGAGGTAGGACATCGCCTCGTACAAGGCCGGGATGTCGCTACGCACATTGCCCAGCAGGCACGCCACCGCGAGGTCGGCCGGGGATTGCTGGCGGTAGTAACCGGGCAAGTACGCTACATCCGTCACGTACCCGCTGCCCCAGCTCACGTCGCGGCCGCCGCGTGCTGGATCACGACTTCCTCGAAGCGTGCATCATCGGCCGCCCGCCGTCGCGCGGGCGCGCTCAGCGGCAACCACGTATTCCACCCGAGCCGAGGCCGCGGCTCGGCCGCTCGATCGAGCACCAGCGGCGCGACCTGCGTCGGTTCCAGCATCGGATTGACGGCGAAACCGATTTCGGGCGGCAGAAAGGCGCGGACGAGCGAAACCAAGCGCGCCAGAACCGGACGGTCCGGCATCAGCGCCTCGAATGCAGCACGGCTCATCGGCCCGATGCGCAGCAACACCCTGCCTTGCAAATCCCACGCACGCGTGCCGATCGCGGCGTCCACCCCGAGCCTGCTCCATGGTCCGGGGAGCAGACCTTGGGCGAGGCGGGTCCGGTCTTCCCTTCGCAGCAGAAGCCAGGCGCCGGCGAATTGCTCGACCCGCACGGCTTGACCCAGCCAGTCCGAAAGCAGCGATTCCAACCTTTCTGCCGAGCGAGGGTGGGCAGAGAAGAAGCCGGAGTAAAACAGCAGCGGACTCCGATCGCCCGACACCCGATCGGCCATCTGCGGCGTCGGGTAGCCGGCAAAGGCGAGCAACGCCCCTTCCACCGGGTCGGTTCTCGAAGGGTGGGCGAGCGCCGATGCGGCGGCCGAGCGCGCCGGGCGGTACTTCATGCCAGCGCGTGCAAACAGCGCCACGAGCCGGTGCGAAAGCATGTCGAGAAAATCGTGCAGCGCGTGCGAGCGATCGCGTCGCGTCGCGATCACGCT